>DATNCH010000031.1:0-32043 GCA_035571655.1 Pyrinomonadaceae bacterium | reverse complement strand
CAGGATTAACAAGATACGAATCCTGTTAATCCTGAAAAATCCTGTCCATCCTGTCTAACTCACTGTCTATTCGATCGTCACCTTCTCCATCTTCACTTCCGAGACCGGCCTGTCGCCGGGACCGGTGCGAGTCGTCGCTATCGCATCCACCACGTCCTGACCCTCAGTCACTCTTCCAAAGATCGTGTAACTCGGTGGTAAGCCGTAGTCCTTGTGCATGATGAAGAATTGCGATCCATTCGTGTTTGGACCAGCATTCGCCATGGCCATCGTTCCGGCCTTGTAACCCGTCTGATACACAGGCGATCTCGGATCGATCTCGTCATTGAAACGTCCGCCCCATGCAGACTCTCCACCACGCCCGGTGCCCGTCGGATCGCCGCCCTGGATCATGAAGCCGCTGATCACGCGGTGAAAGATGATGCCGTCGTAATATCCGCGCTGGGCCAACGTAATGAAATTCTCCGTGGTCTTGGGTGCGTCCGATTCCAAAAGCTCGACTCGAATCGTCCCTTTGTTTGTCTGGATTACTGCCGTTCGATTTGCCATGTCATCTCCTTACTGGTTGATTAATTGCGGAGGGGTCAATATGAATTGCTCGATTGCGAGCGCGACGCCGTCGTCTTTGTTCGAAGCCGTCGGGTGCAGACCCGCAATCTCGCGCAACGAAAGTGGAGCATTCGCCATTACCACGCCTGTGCCTGCGAAGAGCAGCATTTCGAGATCGTTGTAGTTGTCGCCGATAGCCATGATCTCCTCGCGAGTCGCTCCCAACTCGGCTGCTGCTGCCGCGACGCCGGCGCCTTTCGACGCTGCCGGGTTCAGAATGTCCAGCAACGTAAAATCCTGTTCGGGATATTTAGTACTGAGAATCTTCACCGTCGACGCGAGCTCGTCGTGCAGTCTCTGTTCGAGCTGGTCCATCTCGTCACAACCGCCTGAGAACGATAGATGGATAGGGTCGTGGTCCATGTAATCTTCGAGCGATGCGACTTGCTGTACTGCGTTTGCACCTTCGTCACCGTGAATTCGACGCGCCCACGTCACATACCGGTGCGCTGCGGAATTCTCGGAACTAAGGTGATCGTAAACCAGCACGCCCAGACCCTCGTGATCGACACTCAGTAGCGCATCGGCACCGGCTTCACGACCGACGCGCAACGCCTCGCGTGCGGCTGCGAGTGGTAACGGCAGTACAGAGACGGTCTGAAGTGTTGCCGCGTGTTTCGTGAGCGCTCCGTTATGCGAAATCAGCGGAACGTCGACGCCCAACTCCAAAGCAACCGGGCGCGAATCGCGAAAGCGACGCCCGGTAACGAGCGCCACGCGCACCCCCTGTTCACGTGCATTTTCAATCGCGAGCCGATTGCGTTCAGAAATATGTCCACGAGAATCGAGGAGAGTCCCGTCGAGATCGAGAGCCAGAAGACTTATCGCCATAAAGAAGAACACAAGGTAAATGAAGAGTGCGCAGAAGGCAAAGGGCGAGAGTTTGTGATATTATGCGCGCCCCCATTAGCTATAACTGAAAATACGGAGGAAAAAGGAATGCGAAGACTAGTATTGTCTCTTGCAGTGATTGCCCTCGTGTCGGCCGCCACCATCATTCTTGGACAGGGCGGTTTCAAGAACATCAGTGAGTTCCTAACCGGATATGAGGAAACCGCGGCCGGCGGCGGTGCCGTTTCGACCACCGGAACCGGAACCTTTACCGCGCGTATCAGCAACGACAATTCGAGAATTGACTGGGAGCTTAGCTACGCCGACCTCGAAGGAGCCGTCCAACAGGCTCATATTCACTTTGGGCAGAAATCGGTGACTGGTCCTATCAGCGTGTTCCTTTGCACCAATCTCGGAAATGGTCCGGCTGGGACTCAACCCTGTCCGGCGCCACCCGCCACGATATCAGGCACCATCACCGCAGTAGACGTGACGAACCTGGCAAATGAACGTGGCATCAGCGCGGGCGAACTCGACGAACTACTCGCCGCGATTCGTGCCGGCGCCACCTACGTAAACGTTCACAGCACCCGCTGGCCGGGCGGCGAAATCCGCAGCCAGATCGACGGCAACAGTGGACACGGCGGCCACTGACACCTGTCTACCAGCCTTCTCCGGCCACAGATGAACATCCGCGTCATCTGTGGCTACACTTCTGCTCCGACTGCACAAGAATTACTGCACCCCACCTAACCTGATAGAATCGATCCATGAACATAACGCATCTGGAATGCGGCCTTTGTGGCCTCGCGCACGAGGCACGTCGATTGCTCAACCTCTGTCGCAACTGCGGTAAGCCTTTACTGGTTCGCTACGATCTGAGCCGCAGTAAAACGACTTTGACAAAAGAATCCCTGGCAGCCCGGCGCCCCGACCTTTGGCGCTATCGAGAGGTTTTGCCTGTCGAGCGGGACGAGAACATCATCTCGCTCGGTGAGGGCTGGACGCCGCTGCTGCGAGCGAGACGATTGGGTGAAACGCTCGGGATTCCTGAGCTGTACATCAAAGACGAATCGCAGAACCCGACACAGAGTTTTAAGGCACGGGGAATGGCGGTCGCCATCTCCATGGCGAAAGAGTTGGGAGCGCGTAAAGTCGCCGTTCCATCTGCCGGGAATGCTGCCGGAGCTTTAGCAGCCTATGCTGCGCGCGCGGGGCTCGAGTCGTTCATCTTCATGCCGCGCGACACGCCGCGCGCGAACGTCGTCGAGTGCGAGCAAACCGGCGCTCACGTGACGTTGATGGATGGTCTGATTACTGACTGCGGCGCCGAAGTCGCAAAGCGGAAAGACAAGGAGGGTTGGTTCGACGTTTCGACGTTGAAGGAACCCTATCGCGTCGAGGGAAAGAAGACGCTGGGTTACGAAGTCGCAGAGCAACTGAACTGGGAGTTGCCGGATGTCATCATTTATCCGACGGGCGGCGGCACGGGGTTGATTGGAATGTGGAAAGCGTTCGACGAGATGGAGCAGATGGGCTGGATTGGAAGCAAGCGTCCGCGAATGGTGACGGTGCAGGCTGAGGGGTGTGCTCCGATTGTGCGCGCGTTTGAGGAGGGGAAGCGGTTTGCGGATGAGTTTCCGAATGCAGCGACGACGGCGTCCGGATTGCGCGTGCCGAAGGCGATCGGTGATTTTTTGATCCTGGATGCGTTGCGACAATCGGGTGGGACGGCGGTGAGTGTTACGGATGAAGAGTTGATTGCGGCGACGGGCGAGATCGGTGCGGCGGAAGGTGTGTTTTGCGCGCCGGAAGGTGCGGCGTGTTTGCCGGCGTTGCGGAAGTTGATCGATATGGATTTGGTCAACGCGAGTGATCGAGTTGTTTTATTCAACACGGGATCGGGTGTGAAGTACATGGAGTCGTTTGCACAGTAAGCCACAGATAACACGGATTTAAGCGGATAGTGGAGGTGTGAGTGAAGTATTTCGGAATTATTTTGTTGCTGACGGTTGCGGTGAGCGCAGCGGCACAGCAGCCTTCCTCGCCAACATCACAATGGATAACTGACGCTGAACGCGCGCGTTTCGAGGAGCTGCGACGCAGCGGTCTCGACGCGCTTTACAACATCGACTACGACAAAGCTGAGCGCGACTTCAAAGAGATCGTCAAGCTCTTTCCAAATCATCCCGGCGGTTATCAACTGCTTGCCGCACGCGTCTGGATCAAGACGCTTTACGAGTCGCGCCGCTTGCAGGGCTCGCTTTACAGTTCCGAAAATTTTTATACCAGCGGCGACGACAAAGTCGATCCGAAGATCATCACTGAGTTTCGCAATTTTACTCGCGAAGCGAAACGCCTCGCGGAAGCAAAACTGAAGCAGGATCCCAAAAACATCGAAGCGCGTGATTTTCTCGCGAACACGGAAGGGTTGAAAGCTGCTTTTGAAGAAGCGGTGGAACGTCGACATTTCGCCGCACTGCGCGACGGCAACGACGCTGTCAATCACCATCGCGAAGTGTTGAAACTCGATCCGAAGTATATCGACGCGCAGATCACGATCGGACTTTACGAATACGTCGTCGGCTCATTGCCACTGGGAATCAAGATCATCGCCGGAGCCACGGGTTATCGCGGTTCGAAGAAACGTGGACTCGCGATGCTCGAGCAGGTTGCGAGGGAAGGTCGCTGGGCCCAGGACGATGCGAAGACGGTGCTCGTTCTTCTGTACCGGCGCGAAAAGCGTTTTGACGATGTGTTGAAACTGACGCGCGAGCTCAGCGCGAAGTATCCGCGCAATTATCTTTTGCGGATCGAGACCGCCGATGCGCTTGTTTCAATCGCGGAAGTGAAGAGAAGCCAGAAGGACCTTGCGGGCGCGGTTCAGGCGGAGAAGGAAGCGTTCGCCACGTTCGAAGAGGTATTGCGCGATCGAACAATGCGCGACGTTGCCGCGCGTGCGCTTGATTTGATTCATTTCAAGTACGGCGAAGTGCTGATGACGGCTGGACATCACGATCGAGCCGCGAAGGAGTTTCTGGCGGCGACGAAAGTCGATCGCGGGGAAGCAGGCTTGATCACGATGGCCCATCTCTATGCCGGTTGGTCATTCGACGTCGCGGGTAAACGTGACGAAGCCGTAGCGCAGTACAAGGAAGTGTTGGCGCGCCCGAACGTCTACGACGCGCACGACGAAGCGAAAAAGGGCTTGCGGCAGGCGTACAAGGTGGAGCACGCCGTCGCACGGGAAGCGGAACAATAGGGACAAGACATGTCAAAAAACGGTGCAGGCACAACACGTCCTCGACGGCTCCTTCTTTGTCTCGATGGCGTACCTCACAAGATCATCGAGGGCGCCAGGGGTCGCGGATTGTTTGATGGATTTGGACCACCGACGCGACTCCTCTCACCGTTCCCCACGATGACCAACGTCGCACTGTCTGCGATGCTGGGCGCGTCGCCGCCGCAGGGGTACGAGAGTCTGTACTTCGATCGCAAAGCCGGAGAGTTGCGTGGTGGTATCAGGAAGTACATCGGTCGTCGCACGCCGGACAAGATCCCTTCGTCGTACATGGACGATCTCGATTACCAGGAACCGCTGGCGTTTGAGTTTTTGATCTACGTCGCGCCGGAGCGTGTCTGGCGTGCCGACATGCAACGGTTTCGAGAGCGCTTCCGAACTGCGCCTCAGAACCGAGACTATTTTGCGTTTCTCAAAGCCACAGATGGATTGCTTCACGCCCAGGGACCTGACCGTCTCGCGGTTGCGCTGGAGTCGCTCGACAAGATCCTGCGCGAGATTCAAAGCTACTGCGGCAGTGAGACCGAGATCGTGATGTTCTCGGATCATGGTATGAATCTCGAGGAGAATCGTCGCGTAAACCTGAAATCGACACTCGCGGAGCGTGGCTTTGAAGCTGTGGTCCCCGCGTTTGGTCTATGCAGCTATGCGGCAGTTTATTGTCCGGGCGATGAGCGTATTCCGGAAATGGCCCGCACGATCGCGGAGTTAACCGGCGTTGATTTCGCTGTCTATAAAGATGGTAATCAGGTGGTTGTGGAAAGCGATCGCGGACAAGCGCGAATTGAACATCAACCGGATACGAATAGTTATCAGTATACGAGCGTGAATGGCGACCCGCTCGAGTTGGGTCGTTCGCACAGCGGGTTTGCGACGGACAATGAATGGTTCGAGAAGACGGCGGGGCACAGGTATCCCGATGCAGTCCCGAACATCTACAAGTCGCTCTTTACGTCGCGCGTAAAACAGACGGCTGACATCCTGGTCAGTATGAAAGATGGTTTTTATTACGGCTGGTCACCTTTCGGGCGCTTTGTGCGCCTGGCTGCGACGCACGGGAACGCGCTGCAATCCAGTTCGAACGCTTTCCTGATGAGTACGCATCGAGAACTCCCGTCATACGTCCGTGCTGACGATGCAAAGGCACTTCTGCGACACTAGTTTCCTATCCGCATAAATCCGCGTTAATCTGTGGCTAATGTTAGCCACACCCGCAGTCGAAACATCTTCTCTCGTCAAGCAGTTTGGTGACTTTGTCGCGGTCGATCACATCAATCTGCGTGTGAATCGCGGCAGCTTCTTCGGCTTCCTTGGCCCAAACGGCGCCGGCAAGTCGACGACGATAAAGATGTTGACGGGTCTGCTCGCTCCAACGAGCGGGACGTTGAGGGTTCTCGATCTCGACATCGCGCAACATCCGATGGACGTAAAGAGACGCATCGGCGTCGTGCCCGAAGACCTGAATCTGTTCGAGCGGTTAACGGGCGCGGAGATGTTGTCGTTCACAGGCCGGATGTACGGGCTTCGGTCCGAAGAGATCGCGCAGCGCTCGAAAGAGCTACTCGAGCTCATGGAGCTCCAGGATGAACCGAGAAAGCTGATCATCGAATACTCTCACGGCATGAAGAAAAAGCTTTCGCTCGCCTGCGCCCTGATTCACCGCCCTGACATACTCTTTCTCGACGAACCGTTTGAAGGCGTGGATGCAATTGCTTCACGGACGCTGAAAGACCTGCTTTCACGACTGACAGCGCGTGGTCTGACAGTCTTCCTGACCTCGCACGTCCTCGAGATCGTCGAACGTCTCTGCAGCGACATCGCCATCATCGCCCAGGGCAAATTACTCGCCTCTGGCTCGTTGAACGAGCTGCGAAAAGGCATACGACTGGAAGGTGACGGCGAGGGACCAGTCTCGCTCGAGGAATACTTCATTCACGTAGTTGGCGGCAAAAGCAGCACGAATGAAGAGGAAGTGCTGCAATGGTTGAGGTAGTTTTCGACAGGATTTACAAGATTTTTCCACGATTGACCTGTGAATCCTGGCAAAATCTTGTCAATCCTGTCCAAACAAAACTCTTGGCCGTGGGCGCTCTAGTCAGCTAGAATCAAACCCGGTGAGTCTAGATACCACCGCCCAGAAGCTTTCCTGCCTGTTTTCCCAAGGCAAACTCGTTTCGCCTAGACGAGGTCCCTGTTTATGGATTCGAATGTTGGTCTCGCCATCCAGTGTGTTGGCGTCCTCCTGATCACGCTGCTTTCCATCTTCATCCGGTCGACAAACAAGAGCCAAGCTCTCAAGTACTGGACTGCCGCCTGGGTCATCCCGGCCGTTGCGGTCTCACTGATCCTGCCGTACGCCTCCCGCGAGCTTTTCGTGATCCACGCGGCGATTCTCGCCGTCTTGTTTCTCACAGCGCTTTTCACTTTGATGGTGTTGCGGGAGAGTGTGCGTCGTGAAATGGAAATGACGAACAAAAAGCTGCTCCAGGCGCGAGATCAACTCGAGTTGATGGTGCAGATGGATCCGCTGACTGAGGCCCTGAATCGACACGCATTCCATTCACTGCTCCGACGTCCTGAAGGAGGACGCGAGGAGACCGGCACCTCCGGCAGCGTGGCCGTGCTCGACATCGACAATCTCAAACCGATCAACGACACGATGGGACACACTACGGGCGACAGAGCGATACGTGCAGTCGCACGAGCGATGCGATCGCTGGTTCGCGCGGACGACATGCTGTTTCGTTGGGGCGGCGATGAGTTTCTGGTGCTGATGTTCAAACTGCCTCAGCCCGAGGCGAGCCGGCGCATGGAGAAATTGAACAAGATTCTGGAAGAGAACGGCGAGCGCTGGATCGGTATGCCACTCACCGTCACGGTGTCTTTCGGAGTCGCGGGATTTACCTCACTGACAGACCTGGGCCAGGCGATCGAACAGGCAGACAAAGCGATGTACGCTCAGCGCAACCACCTGAGAGGGCGTTCACAAAAGGCACAAAAGAGCACACAAAAAAGCACAGAATTGGTTAGATAGCAGAATTGGTTAGTTGGTTTTTTCTTTTGTGCCTTTTTGTGGCTATGGTGCTTCGATGATCAGCTCGCGGCCGAATTGGAAGTTGGGTTTCTTCCGCCCCTTCATGTACTTCGCCGCGGTTTGTGAAAGCGACGTGATCAGGATCGGAAGCGCGATCGTCGCGTCACACGGAACGTAAGCCGTGTGTGCCCCGCGCGCCAGCTTCCCGTAAATCAATCCTTCATCAAACGACACTGCATTCGATCGTCCGCCAGGGTGTGGAGCGTCAGTCGAGATCTGAATCGCATACTTGTGCCCGTGATGATGTTCCTTTTGCATGAACGACGAGAGTGTCGCCTGTTGAATAAAACTCTTCGTCGTACCACCGCCGAGATTGATGATTCCCGAGACTCGCGCGTTGATCATCACATTCATCATGTCGAGCACATCCTGAATGACGTCAAACAGGAAGTTGTTCTTTTTCTCGAATCGTCCGCCCGCGATGCCGACTGCAAGACCACTGTCGGCAATGGCCGGACAAAAGATCGGCACACGCGCTTTGTAAGCAGAAGTCAGCACACCATCTTCCGCCGCTATCTCGGCAAGCTCTCTGCCCAGCAGGTGCAGGAACTCACGCACTGAGTACGCGCGCGTCTGGTCCAACTGTTTTGAAAAATCACCAATCCATTCCTTCGCTTCTCGATATTCCTCGTCACTCGCAAGCAAGTCCCACATGCGACTGATCTGCGCCGACTCCAACTCCGCGTCGGTCATGGTTGGATGAGCCTGAAAGTGATAACGCCCGAGTGTTTCGTGCAGATCGTGAAAGAGCAGAGAACCCGATAGGACCAGTACATCGACAAAACGATTCTTGATTACATAAGCCAGCAAACGGCGCATTCCCGCGGGGATCAGGGCGCCCGAAGCGGCCACCATGATCGTGGTGTTGTCGCCAAGCATGTCGAGCCAGATACGGTGCGCTTCGGCGAGCTGGCGGCCTCCGAAGCCTGTGCCTTCCATCTTTTCGAGGAGTCCGGCCACTGAACGATCGCGGTCCACCTGGACTGGCCGCGTGGGAGTGGTCAAATACTTCGATGCTTTTGGTTTTCGCTGAGTGACCATGCAGGTTGTTCAACCTCTCGAACTTAACGTTTCGGTAGTATTGCTGTATTACATAATTAATAATCAGTGCTGCGCCGCGAACGCGTTTTAACTCCATTCACCGCGAGATACGTGTAAGCGTCATATTTCGACTCGTAGAACTGGGAGAGCTCGGCGCCGTCGGCCTCACTCAACTCTCCGTCTTTGACGCGACGATTGATCAGACGCCGGAAGCCGTCGTGCAGGAGACTGCGCTCGTAGCGCGCGCGCTCGGCAGCGGCGCCGACAGTCGTTCCCTTGATTACTTTCTTGATCAGAAAACCTTCCTCGTCGATGTGTATGTGTGCTTCGTGAGGCGCGCCGAACAGATTGTGATTGTTACCCATCACCTCCTGGTAAGCGCCGACCAACATGAAGGCGATGTAGTAAGGTTCTTCCGGATTGAGATCGTGAAGCTCCAGCACCTGTTTCACGTCGTGCAGGTCCACAAACTTGTCGACCACGCCGTCCGAGTCGCACGTGATGTCACACAGCGTCGTGTATTCGGTTGGCGGTTTGTTGAGATGATGGATCGGGACGATGGGAAACAGTTGATCGAGCGCCCAGTGGTCGGGCACCGACTTGAATACTGAAAAATTCGTCAGATACTTCGCGCATAGCAGACGTCGAAGATCGCCAAATTCTTCCGACACGTACTTGGCTTGCTGAGCGTATTTATCGGCACTCTCACAAATGTCCCAGAAGAGCACTTCACCTTTGGCCCGATCCTCCAGCGAGATCAATCCGAGATTGAACAGTGTGAACAACTCTTCGCGATGTTCGAGAGCATCGTGGTAATACTCGCGGTAGTTCTTGACGGTGATCGATTCACGCAAGTCGCCGAGCTCGATCACCACTTGCGGATCGTCTTCGGTGATCTCGATCGGAGTGATGTCTTCGACGACTGTTTCAATCTCGTCGAGTACGTTCGTCACGAGGATCGCGTGATAAGCCGCGAGGAAGCGACCCGATTCCTGGATGATCGTCGGATGCGGAACGTTCTCGTCGTCGCAAACCTGCTTGATAGTGTAGATAACGTCGTTGGCAAACTCCTGCGCCGTGTAATTTGCGGAAGAGTCGAAAGCGGTCTTCGATCCGTCGTAATCGACAGCCATGCCGCCGCCTACGTCGAGAAGGTCGATGGGAACTTTCATCTGGTAGACCTTCGCGTACACGCGCGCCGCTTCCTTCATCGCATTCTTGATGCGCTTGATGTCGGTGAGTTGCGAGCCGATGTGGAAGTGAAGAAGTTTCAGCATGTCCACGCGATCCGCTTCTTCGAGACGCCGGATCACTTCCAACAACTCGGTGGTCGTCAGTCCAAACTTGGCCGCTTCACCGCCCGACTTCTCCCAGCGTCCAGAGCCTTTCGAGTAGAGCTTTACGCGCATGCCGAGCATCGGCAGCGCTCCTTCGTGACGCTCAAGGACGTTGAGAACGTGATCGAGTTCGTTGAGTTTCTCGATCACGATCACGACCTTCTTTCCAACCCTCGCGCCGGCAAATGCGAGTTCAATGAATTCCTCGTCCTTGAAACCGTTCAGCACAAGAAGACTGTCGCTCGGTTGTTCGAGTGCAAGAGCGGCGTAGAGCTCGGCTTTGGAACCCGCTTCGAGTCCGAAGTCGTAGCGCGAGCCCTCGCGGAGATATTCCTCCACGACGGAACGCTGCTGGTTTACCTTCATCGGGTAAACACACATGTGCGCTCCCTGGTACTCAAACTCCCGAATCGAGCGGCTAAAAGCCCTCTGAAGTTTTCTTACTTGCGCGGCAACCAACTGCGGAAAGCGCAGGAGGACAGGAGTCGTGATGCCGCGTTTGGCAAGGTCGTCAATAATCTCTTTGACGTCGGCGGAGCGGGGATCTCCCTCGACGGGGCGGACGATAAGATTTCCCTTCCGGTTGACATCGAAGTAGCCAGCGCTCCAGTTTTCGATTCCATAGATTTCGAGCGTCTGCTCGATTGCAGTGGTCAATTGGCGGTCTCCTGCCTAAGAAATAACACTTGATGTATATGAATTCGACTTACCGATACACAGATGTACATTTTCCGAATCGAGTTGCGGAGTTGTGTTGGGTGGAACGCTTTAGCCGCGCAATGTAACAGAAAATGGTCACTGCGGTCTATAACTTTTTATCCACAGATTTACACAGAAATCTGCGTAATTTGTGTATAAACTGATCAATTGCCCTTGACATCGCTCGCCGCACGATTATAATCACAGCTTTTTACTCGTAGCCGTTCAATGCCGCACGACTGGTTTCTTAGAGTCGTTACGCACGCCAACATACTTCGCACCAAATACACCGCCGGGGCGAAGAGCACCCCTAACACTCCCTTAATCTTCAGGAGATCAAATGAACCCTAAGACTGTCTTGAAATACGCTGACGACCAGGGCGCCAAATTCGTTTCCGTTCGCTTCACGGATTTACCCGGCTCCTGGCAACACCTGACCTTCCCCATCGCCGAACTCGGAGAAGACCAGTTTGAGGACGGCTTCGGCTTCGACGCCTCTTCGATTCGTGGCTGGGCCGCTATTCACGAGTCAGACATGCTGCTCGTCCCCGACGCGGGCCGCTTCTGGATGGATCCCTTTGCCGAACAACCGACCCTTTGTCTCATCGGTAATGCTGTCGACCCCATAACCAAAGAGGGTTATGCCTTCGATCCACGGTCAGTCGCGCAGCGCGCCGAGAGTTACCTGAAATTCACAGGCCTCGCTGACACGGTTTACTTCGGCCCCGAAGCCGAGTTTTTCGTTTTCGATTCAGTCAAGTTTCATAACGACCAGCATTCGGCGGGTTTTGCTATCGATTCCGATGAAGCACACTGGAACAGTGGTCGTGACGCAAACGAGTTTGCGGGTTCGAACCTCGGCTATCGAATTCGTCCGAAGGAAGGTTATGTCCCCTGCGCGCCAACCGACTCGTTGATCGACTTGCGCTCCGAGATCTCGCTGACGCTCGGTAAATGTGGCGTCACTGTCGAATGCCATCACCATGAAGTAGCGACCTCGGGTCAGTGTGAAATCGACTTTCGCTACTCCACGATGTTGGGAACGGCCGACAATCTCCAAATATTCAAATACGTAGTTCGCAATACTGCGCACCAGTTTGGAAAGACCGCGACGTTTATGCCGAAGCCATTGTTTGGCGATAACGGTTCGGGGATGCACTGTCACCAATCGCTTTGGAAGAGTGAGAAACCGCTCTTCGCCGGCGACGGCTATGCAGGACTCTCGGATCTCGCACGCTACTACATCGGTGGACTGTTGAAACACGCGGCGGCGGTCGTGGCTTTTGCGGCGCCGACGACGAACAGCTACAAACGTCTCGTACCTGGTTTCGAGGCGCCGGTGAATCTCGCGTACTCGGCGCGTAATCGTTCGGCGGCGATTCGCATTCCGATGTTCTCGACGAATCCGAAACTGAAGCGGCTCGAGTTTCGTCCACCCGATCCGTCGTGCAATGCGTATCTCGCATTTTCGGCGATGCTGCTGGCTGGTCTCGACGGCGTGCAAAACCGGATCGATCCGGGTGACCCGCTTGATAAGGACATTTACGACCTGTCGCCGGAAGAACTGAAAGACGTTCCGACGTTACCGGGTTCTTTGGATGAATCGCTGAAGGCGCTGGAAGCGGATCACGATTTTCTTTTGAAGGGCGACGTGTTCAGTCCGCAGTTGATCGAGCGTTGGATTCGTTACAAGCGAGAACGCGAGATCACGCCACTGCGCATGCGGCCACATCCGCTCGAGTTCAGTTTGTATTACGACGTGTAGGCCACAGATGACGCGGATGAACATTGATCAGCTGGAATCAGTGTTCATCCGTGATCTGCCGGATCCGAATTCTGCCCGTCTGTTTCTCGAGCGGCTGGAGAAAGAGCAGCCCAGCGCTCGTCAAAAGCTTCTGAAACAACCTGCTTTGCTTGCCGACGCTTTGGCGTTGGCAGCGTGGAGTCCGCTGCTTGCAACGACGCTCGAGCAGAACCCGGAGTATTTTTCGTGGTTGTCGCGCGAGCGTGCCGATCCGCGTGTGAGAACGTGCGACGAGTTGAAAGAAGCTCTCGCACGTTTCGCACTCACAAACTCCTCGCTCAGTGCACAAGTGATGTTCGCGCGTTTTCGCCGTCGCGAGCTGCTGCGCACTTACCTGCACGACATTCGTCGCTCGCAAACACTAGTCGAGACGATGGAAGAGTTGTCGAATCTCGCGGACGCGATTCTGGATTACGCACTCAGCCTGGCGCGACAGGAGCTCGACAATCGTTTTGGATTACCACGCAGTGTCGACGAGAGAGGCCGGAGCGCTACCGCCGAGTTTTGCGTCATCGCACTCGGAAAGCTCGGTTCGATGGAGCTCAACTACGCTTCTGACATCGATCTCATCTTTCTCTACTCAGACGATGGAACCACCGCCGGCACGGGCGACCGCGGCGAAGTGAGTAACCGCGAATACTTCGTAAAGCTGTCGGAAACAATCGCGCGCCTTGTCGGTCAATCAGGAGGTGAAGGAGCGGCGTATCGCGTCGATCTGCGGCTTCGTCCGCACGGTCGTGACGGTGCGTTGGCAGTGTCGTTGAACGAGGCCACGCGCTATTACATGAACTCTGCGCAGGACTGGGAGCGACAGACGTTGATTCGTTCGCGAGCCGCAGCGGGTTCGCCGGAGCTGTTTGCAAGGTTCAAAGAGGCAGTAACGCCCGCTGTGTTTCGACCCGACGTATCGATCAGCGGCGCGCTTGAAAATGTTCGTCTGGCCAAACAGAAGATCGATCGGCAGGTTGAGAAGAAGAGTGGATTCAACGTGAAACTGGGGCGCGGCGGTATTCGCGAGATCGAGTTCATCGCGCAGGCGCTACAGTTGGCCCATGGCGGGCGCGACGAATGGCTGCGCGTGCCGCACACGCTCGTGAGTCTCGGCAGGCTTGCGGATCGCGGCTTCATCACACAACCGGAACGCAGTGAGTTGTCTGATGCTTACTGCTTTCTGCGCACACTCGAACACAGGCTACAGATGGAACACGGCCTTCAGACGCACACTGTTCCGGAGGGTGAAGACGCGCAATCGCTGGTTGCTCGGCGAATGGGTTTCGCGGGTGACGGTGAGCACAAGGATTTCAGCGTCGCGTTGAAGACGCACACGGGACACGTGCGCGCTACTTACGACCGGCTCTTTTCACACGTAGAAAAAACGCCGGACGCAGTCGTCGAGGACGACGCCAAGCCTGAAGTGCCGACAGACATGACGATCGCGATGGCGTGTGCACGCGTTCTTACGCCGCACATGGACACCAGTTGGGAAGGACGACTTAAACCACTCGCCGTACGGCTTCTCTCGCTCGCGAGCAAGTCGCTCAATCCTCACCGTGCGTTGGTCCAACTTTTCCGCATTACCTCATCGCTTGAAAAAACCGACCAGCGACTGCTGATCGCAGAAACCAATCTCGCGACGTTGCTGCGGCTCTGCGGCGCGTCCGATCCATTTGCGGAAAAGATTGCGGCGAACCCCGCGCTGATCACCACGCTCGGATCGTCAGCCGAGACGGCCTTGCGCCGCGATTATCGTGCGATTCTCCGCGCGGCGATTGACGCCGAGCGCAGTTTCGCGGCGGAACTCGCAGCGTTGCGGTTGCAGTGGTCGGAGTTGATTGTCGAGATCGCCGCGCTCGATGTTTCGAACGAGCTTTCGATCTTTGAAAGCAACAGTCTACAAACCGAGTTGGCAACTGCGAGCATGAACGTCGCCTACCTGATCGCGCGGCGTGAAATGGCGCGACGGTATGGTTCGTTCAGTGGGGGTCCGCGTGTCGCGTTTTACGGCGTCGGACGGCTCGGCAGCGCGGGTGTGGATTACGGATCGGATCTGGACATCCTGATTACGTACGACTCGATGGTTCCGTCGCCGATAAAAACGCTGACGCAGGATGAAACATATTCGCGTCTGGTGGAACTGATGATCGCGGCGCTCTCGAGCATAACGCGAGAGGGTTATCTCTATCGCATCGACATGCGTTTGCGGCCACACGGTAAGGATGGACCACTCGTAACCAGCTCCGACGGTTTTCTCGATTACCTCCGAGACGAGAGCGCGCCGTGGGAGTGGCTGGCGTACGCAAAGCTACGCTGCGTGGGCGGCGATCAGGAGATGGGAAAGATGATCGAGACGCACGCGCGTCACCGCATACACGCGAACGCTCTGAAACTCGATCCGAAGGAGTTGAAGGCAGTTACGCGACACGTCCGGGAGCGGCTGGAGAAAGAGAAGGGAGGCCGTGGCCGGAAGTTTGGAACTGACATCAAGTATGGAAAAGGTGGAATGCTCGACGTCTACTTTGCCGTGCGCTATTTACAGTTGCGTGATGAAGTTCCTGATGAAGGTGACGACCGGTCGACTGCGTTTACGCTCGAGCGATTGCGTGAAGAAGGGTCGCTTAGTGAGGACGACTTTTTAACTCTCAGCGGTGGGTACAGTCTCCTGCGGTCCATCGATCACAATCTGAGATTGATCATGCACCGCTCGACGCGTCTGCCCGATCCGAACCACGTTGCCGCCCGCGATATCGCGACGCGCGTGGGCTTTGAATCCGTCTCCGAGATGCACGACACCCTCACAGACCAAATGCGCGCAATCCGCGAGACTTACAATCGAATCCTGGATTAATCACACGGATTTTTCTGTGTCATCTGTGGCCTCCCACCAGCAGCGCGTGCACCACCGGTGCCTGGCTTGTCTTTCTGCGAGCGGATAAGTCGCGGAGAGCGGCAGCCTTTTAACCACTTCGCGCTCCTCGTCGGTCAGCTCTTCCCATGTTTTCAGACCGCGTTTATCGCAGCGTGGGCAACTCTCCTGAGGTCTCATACTAAATAATATTTACTACCAAACTCTACTCGTGTAACTTAGCAATGACGGCACGGGAAACCAAGTTGCACCCGCGTCGCATCAACGTTGCTGGAGAAACGGTTAACGGAGAACAAATGTTTCGAATCAAGGCTTCTTACGCGGATCAATTGGAACTACGGACCACCATCGAAAAGGCCCGTGAGTTTTTTGGCGAGCTCCGTAATTTTGCGGACCTCATGCCTGGCATCGAAGGCATTCGCAACGAAGCCGGCGGGATTATGCGTTGGGTGGTCCGAGCGGAAGTACCGGTCATCGGCGCCGTTCACGCTTCGTTTACAGTGGAAAAGACGGAGGATTCTCCGGAACGTCTCGAGTGGTCTCCAGCGCCGTCGGAGATGAAGAATTATCTCCGCTACGCGGCGGCGTTCGAAGAACGTGGTCACAAAGTTCTCATCAAGATCGTCCAGCACGTCGAGCTGCGCCGGAAACACGCGAAGGACCTGCATCGATTCGCGATCCTCGTGGGCGAGAGCGCGATCAGCGCCGAGATGCAAAAACGCGTTCGCGAAATGATCAAGACATTCCTCGAACGCGCCCGCGTTAAACTCGAAGGCGAAGCCACGGATGACACAGATAACGGCGGATTGTTTGTAAACATTTAATCCGTCTTTTTCGCGTAATCTGTGGCTAATCTTCCTTCCGGCGGCCGTAGCTAATCAAATTCGCGAAGAACCTGTACCCGCCAGGATTGCCGTCCCGCAGTTGTCGATACCAAACAAGACTCGTGTAGATGTAGTTGCCTTTGCCGTAGGGCGCCACGAGGATTCCCCCCTTTAGCGCCGGCTCGCCTCTGTCGCTCGTCGCCAGTATCGCCGTGTAACGCGGATCCCATTCCTTCGGAAAATACAGCCCACGTTCCTGAACCCAGTCCGCGAAATCCTTCTGCGTGATCTTGTTCGGGAAGTTGAGCAACGGATGTCGCGGTTGCAAAAAGGTGACCGGCGCATCTTCTTCCGTCACACGCTCGTTGCCGAGCGTGATCGGATACGGCGCGTATTGTGATTTGAACTCATTCAGCCGGTGATAGAACACCACCAGCGTCCCGCCGTCTTCGACAAACTTCAGCAATCGACTGTTAGCCGCGATCAGTTCCGGATGTGCTTCGTAGCCGCGATTGTCGATGATGATAGTGTGATACGGCGTCAGATCTGACTTCGCAATGTCGTCGACACTCAACTTCTTCGCCTCGACACCCAACGCCGCGAGAGATCTTTCCAGCGTCGCGTCATAACTCGGTATATAACCGACTTTCCTTCCGCTAACGACCACTGCGTCAGCGTAGACCAACGGCACCGTCCGCTTCGCAACCGGCTCTTTCGGAACCGGAAGATCGACCGTGACCGCGAGGCTCGAGCCTTGAATTTGTCCCGCCAATGATAATGGCCGAACGACCAAATTCGACGTCTCCGCTCCTTTTGGCGAGAGATTTATATCGTGACCTGTCTCGAGACTTGGACCACTCACTCTCAACAGCCCACGAAAGTCCGTTTTGACATGGCTCTGAACTCGTACCTGGAAATCGAGCGGCTTCTGAGACGTCGCTGGCGTGGTGACGTACGGCGATGGCCGCACGTCAACTATTTCAACCTGCGGCACGATGTCTCGGCGCGTTTCATTTTCGACGACGAACGTGGTGCCCTCGACCATCAATTCAGCTTCCAGGTTGAGCGGCTCGCCAAAGAGTCGCCCATCGTAGAGATGCTCGGATGACGGAATTGTTAGACCGTACGTCTTGGGGGTAGTGACTTTTACGTCCGCGGAGACTTCGGTGCCCGGAGGCATCTTGTCGGCGGTCTCGACTTTCAACTCCGAGCCGAGCCCGCGAAATGTCACCTGCTTGATTTGAATCTCTGCTATGCCCGCGTTCGCAACGATGGCCTCGAGTTTCGCTTCCTCACCTGGAACGAGCTCGGATCCGGCGGAACTGAGGTACACGGCGGCGCCGGTGACAGCAGCCACGGCTTTATTCAAACGCGACGCCATCAGCGTGAATCGTTGTGGATCGAGGTCGAAAATTTCTTTCGGCGGAGTGAAGACGCCACGCCTGCGCGCGCTGAGCAGCGATACGAGCAGTTCGAGACGACGATCGAAAAATTGCGTCAGTGGTTTGTCGTCGATCGTTGGCGCAACCAATTTCGCAGCAACCTGTTCCGGCAAACGTAATCCGTCAACGGGTGTCTTCGCATTTTCCGGAAGCGGAGCGGCAGAAGTCGCTTGTTTCACGAGACTGTAGCGAATAACGCGTGCGCCGCTCGGCGGAACTGTCTTGGGCCACGGGCCTTGTGTCGCGTGTTTTTGTAATCCCGACAGTGCTTGTTGCGCGAAGGTCGTTCCTCGAATCGGGTCGGTCTCGTTCGGATCGATGCTTATGGTTTGCGGCGTCCCGGTTGACGTTTCCCCACCTCGCGAGCGCACGAAGAGTCGTTGCACTTGCCACGTGCCCACCTGCGACAACTGCTCTGGAAACTGTTTCGGATCGGCCGCGGCATCGAATGCTTGCAGAATCATCCGGCCGGTCGCCTGGTGATGACCGTGACCACTCGTCGTATCGTGGTTGGTGATGATGGCATCCGGACGAAGCGTGCGGATCTGCAACACCATGCGTCGCAGAAGCTCTTTTTCACCCCAGGCACGAAACGTCTCTTCGGCACTTTTCGAAAAACCAAAATCACGGAAGCCGAGGAAGTGCGGCTCAGAGCCCTGCACCTGCGACGCTGCGATTGTTTCGCGCGCGCGAATCACGCCGAGCTCTTCGTAGAGTTCAGGACCGACCGCGTTCTGTCCACCCTCGCCGAAAGTCGAGAACAGCGACACCGTATGAATGCCGTACTTGCGACGCAGGACAGTCAGCGTGCTGCCGTCTTCGTCGTCCGGATGCGCTGCGACGCACATGACCGTCCAGGGGTTTGTGAGATCGAGTACCGCCTGGTACAGCGCAGCCTTATCAGCGTTGTCAGCTTTTTCCGTCGCGCTCGTATCGGCCGGCGGCGTCTGCACCTGCGCGCGGGGCTGCTGGTACAAGATGAGGAGAGATAGCAGTAGGGCGATGTAGCAACGTTTTGAGTGACGAAATACCATTAGTTTCTTTCCTGTTTTTCCTCGCAAAGGCGCAAAGGCGCCAAGTTAAACCTCGTTGGTTTTCTTTGCGCCGTTGCGCCTTTGCGAGGAAACGTTTCGCTTAACTGCGTAATCGCTCCAGCTTACCCGCGACGAGCACGCTGATCGAAATAATGACGATCAAAACGACCCCGTACGCCGCCGCAGCGCCCAGATTGAAATCGCGTAACTCTGATGCGATCGCTATCGAAATGGGTCGATTCGCTGGAACAAATACAAGCACGGAAGCCACATATTCGCCTAACGCGATCACAAACGCCAGCAGGGTCCCAGCGACCGCTCCCGGCCACACCAGCGGCAACGTCACCCGGGTAAATCGTTGCCACGCACGCGCGCCGAGCGATCCAGCCGCCTCCTCGAGCGTGGGATCCAATTGCTCCATGCTGGCCTGGAGCGCCCGCACGACCAGCGGCATGAAACGCAGAAAGTAAATCACCGGTAGTATCCAGAACGTCCCAACGAGCACAAAAGAACCCAGCAGCGAGCCGGGCTTCCCATAAGCTTCAGCAACGGACACTGCGACGACCGTTCCCGGCAAAGCCCACGGAATCAACACCAGCAACGACAACAAGCGGCGCCAGCCCTCCCCGACAAACTTCTGCGTGGCTCTGCGGCGCCGCAGCAATGTAATTATGCAAAAACTCCAGAGCAGCGCCGCCACCGCCGCAATCGCCGACATCGTCACGCTGTTGAAGAAGACCTCGGCGGCGTAGGGATCGCTGAACAGGCGCTGATAGTTCGCAACCGTGTACGCAGACGGCAATGTCTGCGTGGTCCACGAACCTTCCTGCGCAAAACTGACGACGAAGAGCGTGACTACAGGCAACACCAAAACAATCGCGAAGAGCACAGCGACCGTCGTGGCGAGTGCGCGTGCTTTGCCACTTGCGATCGTGACGCGTTTGCGCGGTGCGCCTTTCATCGCCGCTGCGGCAAACCTGCGCGTCCCTTCGTAACGTTGAAAAAAGATCAGCGCCGGGAGCGAGAGGATCGCGAGTATCACCGTCTGAGTCACCGCGATCACGTCATCGCCGCGTTGGCGCGCCCTGAAGATCTCGAGCGTCAACACCCGCACGTCACCACCGAAGAAGAGTGGCGCACTGAACGAAGCCATCGACGTCATGAACGTCAACAACGCAGCGGCCAGAAGCGAAGGGGTGAGTTGTGGCAGCAGCACGCGCCTGAGCACGATGAGCTTCGACGCTCCCAGGCTGCGCGCCGCTTCGGCAAGACTCGCATCGATCCTGCGCAAACCCGCGCCCGTCAGCACGTAGAAAAACGGATACATCGTGTACGTGTGAAAGAGCAACAGGGCTGGCCAGCCTTGCAGCCGCCACGGTGGGCTCTGGAGCGCGAGCAGGTTCTGGATTCCGTGGGCAAGTATTCCCGACTCACCACAAAGAAAGATGAACGCGAGTGTTCCGACGAGCGGCGGCAGCACGAGCGGCAGTGCAGAGAGCGCGGCAAAGAGTCGTCGACCGGGAAAGGTGAAACGTTCGAACAGAAATGCGAGCGGCACTCCTACGATCGCGCAGAGCAACACTGTCCCGACCGACAATCCGAGACTGCTGACGATTGCTTCGATGACGGTTCTTTCCGAGAGCAGTTCGCGATAGTTGGCGAGTGTCCAGGTGCCTGCTCGTTGCAGCGAGGTGATGACGACTGAGAGGTTTGGGTAAATGACACCGTAGATCAGGACGGTGGCTGTGACCAGGAAGAGAGCCACAGATGCCCACGGATAATTACGGATTTTTTCCTTTAATTGATCCGCCTTCATCCGTGTAATCCGTGGCTCAATTTTTTAGCAACGTCAGATGATCGGGAGAAAGGACCACATTGCACGGCTGATCCAGCTCGAGGCCGTCAGTTCGCAACACCAGTGCTTCGAGCAGCAATCCGTTTGCGTCAACACGCACGGTTGACGTCGCTCCACCGAAAACGATCTCGCGAATGTTGCCGCGAAGCGAGTTTTCAGCGCCGTTCGTGTTGAGTTGAACGTGCTCTGGTCGAATCGCGAGAAACACGGGTTTGTTCAGCGGCGCGAGCTCTTCGTGTTTCACCGTCAGATGAAGTGTATGACCGCCTTCCAGCGTCTTGAATTCGCCGTCGGTAGTTTTGCTCGAGCTCACGCGCATGGCTTTGATCAGATTGTTTCGCCCGAGGAAACGTGCGACTGAAATTTCCGACGGCTCTTCGTAGAGCTCGCGCGGGCGGCCTGACTGCATGAGTTTGCCGCCGACCATCACGCTGATCCGGTCGCAGAGTGCGAAGGCTTCTTCCTGATCGTGTGTGACGTACACGGCTGTTAAGCCGAGACGTGTGACGAGCTCGCGCAACTCGCTGCGCGTCTCTTCACGAAGCGAGACGTCAAGATTCGAGAGTGGTTCGTCAAACAACAACAGCGCCGGCTCGATCGCGATCGCACGAGCGATGGCGACGCGTTGTTGTTGACCGCCGGACAACTCGTCCATCGCCCGTTTGTCGTAACCGGGAAGTTGGACCAGATCCAGTGCGCTGGCGACGCGCTCGGCCACCTCCGCTTTGGTCTTGTGACGCGCGCGCAGGCCGAACGCGACATTCTCGAATACGTTCAGGTGCGGGAAGAGGGCGTAGTTTTGAAAGACCATGCCGAAGCCGCGTCGCTCTGGAGGGAGATTGGTGATGTCGGCGTTCTGAAACTCGATCGAGCCGGAGTCGGGTTTCTCGAGGCCCGCGATCATTCGCAGCGTGGTGGTCTTGCCGCAGCCTGATGGTCCAAGCAGTCCAAAGAACTCACCCTGCGCGACGTCGAGAGACACGTCCGCGACCGCGCGCGTCGATCCAAAACTGCGGGAGACGTTTTTAAGCGATAAGAGAGGCATCCGTGCAATCTGTGTACGGTTTTACTTGCTACGGCCACGGATTTCCGTGTCCCAATATCTTAACCAATCATTTCCATTTTTTCGCAACATCTCCCAATCCAACGGCAAGCGTGTGAACGGCTCATTCATCCAGCCAGGCAGTTGCGAACGATCGAGATCCGTGCGTACCGGAATGCGGTAATACTTGTGTGCAGTGTAAGCAAGGCTTTCAGGCGTTGTGACGAACTCGTAAAAGCGCTTCGCTTCTTCCGGGTTTGGCCCACCGCGAATGATCGCGATGCCGTCTGTGATCACAGGAGTGCCGCTCGTGGGAACCACGTAGCCGACGGGCAGGTTTTTCTGTTCTTTGAAAAGTCGCACGTCAGGCATGTCCCAGAGCGTGATCAGACCCTCGCGTCGCGCGAGCTTTTGCATCAGGAGCGTTCCATCCGCGGTGTATTCGTGAACGTTTGCATCGAGCTTTCGCAACCAATCGTAGCCGCCCTGAGGGGAATTCGTGTCTTTGTAAAACCTCAAGATCATGGCGCCGAAGATCGCACGCATCGTGTCTGACGGATTTGGATTTCGGATCAGAACTTTGTCGCGCCACTTCGGATCGAGCACTGCGTCCCAGTCGCGCGGCGCTTCTTCCGCAGTCACGGCCTCGCTGTTGTACGCGATCACCTGCGGAGTCTCGTAAGTGCCGTACCAGCGATCGTTCGGATCGCGCGCGTCGGCGGGAGTTTTGTCGGCCCAGGTCGGACGAAACTCGGCGAGCAGATTCTCGTCGGCGGCAGTTTGGAATGTTGTGTGTGACGCGCCCCACCAGAGGTCTGCCTGCGGGCGGTTTCGCTCGACGCGCACGCGTTCGAGAATCTGGCGTGAACCCATGTCGAGAAACTGCACGTCAGCGTTTGGGTAGCGCTCCTTGTAACGCGCGACGAAATCCTTCAGGAGATCTTGTCCGTGCGGTGTGTAAATCAGGAGACGATTTTGACTCCCGCCACCCGGACGGCAGGAAAGCAGCAACACTGCCACAATAAAGAGTAAAAGAAAGAACCTTGTTCGCATTGAGTGCATGCTATCATTATTGGGCCACAGATGATGACTACTACGCTGAAACGCAGATTGATCAGGGCAGGTGGATGGGGCATAGCCAAACGCCTCATCAAACCCATTCCATTCGTCGGCTCGATCTTCGCGGTCAGCCTGGCGGGTTACGAGATCAAGAAGAAAGGTCTGATACCGGGCGCGGTGCACGTCGGATTAGACGTGACGCCAGTGGTGGGAACCGCGAAAAACGTCCTCGAAATCTTCACCGGCGACCTCATTCCAGACAAGTCTGAACGGAAGTCACAAAAAGGCACAAAAAGTATATCGGTTACGCGCTGATCGGCGGCCTTTCGTTGAACGGGCGCGCCTGTTCGTAGCCGTGTGCCAGCTTGAACAGCGTCGACTCCGACCAGTATGGTCCTAACAACTGAAATCCGATTGGCAGGCGTTCGGATGACAGTCCACACGGAACACTGATCCCTGGGACACCGGCAAGGTTCGCTGTCACGGTGTAGATATCGTTCAAGTACATCGCGAGTGGATCGTCTACCTTTTCTCCAATCGCAAACGCGGGTGTCGGCGAGGTCGGCGTGACGATCGCGTCGCAACGTTTGAAGGCTTCCAGAAAATCGTTCTTGATGAGCGTGCGCACCTGTTGCGCCTTGAGGTAGTACGCGTCGTAATAACCGGCGGAGAGCACGTACGTTCCGAGCATGATGCGACGCTTAACTTCCGGTCCAAATCCCTCCTCGCGTGTTCGCCGGTACATCTGACGCAGCTCCGGCGTGTCTTCCGCGCGAAAACCGTAACGCACACCGTCGAAGCGCGCGAGATTCGCCGACGCTTCGGCAGTGGCGATGATGTAGTAAACGGCGATCGCGTAATCCGCGTGAGGTAGTTCGACGTCGACGATCTCTGCGCCAAGCTCTCGATAGACGTCCACGACGTTCTCGACTGAAGTTTTTACTTCTGCGTCGAGTCCCTCGCCGTACAACGCGCGCGGGAAACCGAGCCGCACGCCTTTGAGATCGCCTGTCAAAGACGCAACGTAATCTGGAACTGGAACGTCGGCCGTCGTCGCATCGTGTGGATCACGTCCAGCCATGACACCCAGGACGCGCGCCACGTCCTCCACTTTGCGCGCAAACAAGCCGATCTGGTCCAACGACGACGCAAACGCCACGAGACCGTAACGAGAGTTGCGACCATACGTCGGTTTCAATCCCACGACACCGCAGAGCGACGCCGGCTGGCGCACGGAACCGCCGGTGTCTGAGCCTAAAGCCACAGGGACGATTCCGGCAGCGACAGCGGTTGCCGAACCTCCCGACGATCCGCCCGAGACTCGCGTCGTGTCCCACGGATTTCGCACTGGACCAAACGCGGAATTCTCATTCGACGACCCCATCGCAAACTCGTCGCAATTCGTTTTTCCGATGACGACGGCGCCGGCTTGAGTGAGGCGTTCGATTACGGTTGCGTTGTATGGCGGGTGATAATCGCCGAGGATCTTCGACCCGCACGACGCCTGTAATCCCTTGACGCAAATATTGTCTTTGACCGCAACGGGAATCCCCGCGAGCACGCCCCCGCCCTTCTCGCTCTGCGTGGCGCGCTCCAACGCCCCCTCCCGATCGATCTCGAGAAACGCATTGAGCGTCGCGTTAAGTCGTTCAGCAGCAGTGATGGAATACTCTACAGTTTGACGTGCCATACTCGTTTGGACAGGATTTACAAGATGTCTCAGGATTTGCGGGATTCATCCTGTAAATTCTGTTTTGAAATCTTGAAAATCCTGTCTACAACACCTTCGGAACTCGAAAATGTCCGTGCGCTGGATCGGGCGCTTCCTCGAGCGCAGTCTTTTGGCCCAGCGACGCGGCGAGTTCGTCGTTTCGAGCGGAGTCGGTCCTGGCGCCTTCAGGGGTTAGACCACCGATCGCGGGCTCGACGTTCTTCGTGTCGAGCTCGTTGAGCTGCTCGACGTAGTTGACGATTTCCATCATCTGTCGTCCGAAGGTTTTTAGCTCTTCTTCGGCCAGCTCAAGATGCGCGAGGTTCGCGACTTTCTCGATATCTGATTGATTGATCGGCATTGTCTACTCTTTCGACGCACGACGCTTCAATGAAAGAGTCGCAGTCTTGAGGAAGCTCTTTCGTAGTTGTTTGTCATGAATCGCGTTAGCCGCAGACCATAATTCAAGCGGCACTTCGTTGTCGAGCGGCTCTTCCTGCGGCTTCTGTTGCTCGGCCTGGGCTGACGCGAGTTTTGGATCGACGACAAACTCGATCGCGCTCACGATCGGTTGGCCCAGGATTGTATTTACTCGAAACAGGAGCTGACCGCGCATGGAGTGCAACTGCTTTTGCCAGATGAGGTCTGCAACTGAGACTGTCAGCGTCCGATTTTCGAGTTTTACCGGCACCGCGTGACCCTTCAAACCATCCCCGGCCGCATGTTTCCACGCCGCAATCGCAGCCGCTTCGGCGACTTCTTCCGAGTCGCCGGCCGCGCGCAGAATGTTCGGTAACGATTTGATCAGTTGATTCATCTTTTGTGCTCTTGCGCTCGCCGATTGAAACACGCAAACTCTGCGGGCAGCAAGTTAGCGATAAACCACATGGACTTTCTACGTGAAAAACTGGTGCTCGCCTCTCGCAGCCCGCGACGCACGGAACTACTCAACCGCGCCGGATGGCCACACGAAGTGATGGTCGCCGGAATCGACGAGTCTGTCAGACCTGACGAAGACGGGGCCGCTTATGTGCAGCGGCTCGCGCGTTCGAAAGCAGAGGCGGTGGCGCAGCAATTGGAAGCAGGCGTCGTGCTCGGTGCAGACACAACGGTCGTCATCGCGAATCAGATTCTGGGCCAACCACGTGACGACGCCGACGCGAGAAGAATGTTGGAACTATTGAATGGCAAATGGCACGACGTGTTGACCGGTGTAGCGCTGGTCAGGGTCGGCGGCGAATCACGGGTTGGTTACGAAACGACTCGCGTGCGGTTTGCTGAGATGAGCGCAAAGGAGATCGACTGGTACATCGCATCAGGCGAACCGTTTGACAAGGCCGGCGCGTACGGAATACAGGACAAGGCCTCGCTCTTCATCGAAGAGATCCAGGGCGACTACTTCAACATCATGGGATTGCCGATCAGACTCGCCTACGAGCTTGCACAGAAAATCTAATTGAGCACCGAGCCCCCATCTACATTGATGCCCTGACCATTGATTCCTCGCCCTGCGTCAGACGCAAGCAACAACGCTATCGCTGCGACTTCTTCAGGCGTGACCAGGCGATTTTGAGGGCTCATGCTTTTGAGTGAGTCGAGGGCTTCGTCAGCAGTGCGTCCGGTTTTTTTGATTATTTGGTTGACGCCGCGCGTAACCATTTCGGTGTCGACGTAACCCGGGCAGATCGCGTTGACGGTGACGCCGGTGGTGGCGACTTCGAGTGCGATCGAGCGTGTGAGGCCGATAACGCCGTGCTTCGACGCTGAATAAGCAGCGATGTACGGCGCGCCGGTTTTGCCGGCGATGGAAGCGACATTTATCACGCGTCCCCAGCCTTGCTTCAGCATGGCAGGCAGAGCATCGCGCGTGCAGTAAAACGTGCCGGAGAGATTGATCGCGAGGTGGCGATGCCACAATTCATCGCTGGTGTTGACCAGCGTGGCACTCTCCGCGATGCCCGCGTTGTTGACAAGAATATCCGCTTCGCCGCCGCGTTCGCGCAAACGGCCGAACATGCGCGCGACACTTTCGGGATCGGAAACATCACAGACGAGCGCGACTGCGTCACCACCAATCTCAGCAGCGACTTCTTCAACCTGTTCGGCCGTTCTCGCGGCAACTGCTACACGCGCGCCGTTGCGCGCGAACTCGAGTGCGATCGCGCGTCCGATTCCGCGGCCGCCGCCGGTTATCAATGCCGTTTTTCCGCTCAGCATGACTTAGTGTCCCGTGAATCTTGGATCACGTTTTTCGAGAAACGCCCGCACGCCTTCGTGAGCGTCGTCAGATTCGAAACAACGCAACTGCGCCTCCGTTTCGTAGCGAAGCATCTCTTCGAGATCCGCTGCCTGGCTCATGTACACGGCGTGCTTTGCTGCCGCCAGCGCGATCGGCGGCGCCGCGCGCAGACGCTCGGCAAGTTCCCACGTCGCCGATTCCAATTCTTCGAGTGCGACAACCCGGTTGACGATCCCCAACCGCAAGGCTTCCGGTGCATCGATCGTGTCACCAAGAAAGAACATCTCGCACGCTTTGTTCGGTGTCACCAAACGCGGCAGAAAGTAAGTTCCACCCCAATCCGGATGCAGTCCCACTTTGGCAAACGATTGACTAAACGTCGCGTTGCTTGCGGCGATACGCAAATCGCACGCGAAGGCGAGATTGCAACCCGCACCGAAGGCTGGTCCATTGATCGCTGCGATCACGGGTTTGGTCATCTGTCGAATCGCAAGGATGACGCGACGCCCGGCGCCGAGGATGCGCGCGAACTCCTCCGAGTCGCGACGTTGCATCAGCTCCGCCATGAACGTGACGTCGCCACCCGCGCAAAACGCGCGACCCGCACCAGTAACGATGACGACGCGAACGTTGCGATCGCTTCCGGCGTGCTCGAGTGCTTCCGCGAGATCGCGCCGCATGTGACCGATGAACGCATTCAGTCTGTCGGGACGATTCAGTGTGATCGTCGCGATGCCTTCGGATTCGGTGATTTGAATGTGTTCGTACATTTTTTAGACAGGATTTACAAGATTTATATCAGGATTAATCC
This sequence comes from Pyrinomonadaceae bacterium, assembly GCA_035571655.1. Classification (GTDB taxonomy): domain Bacteria; phylum Acidobacteriota; class Blastocatellia; order Pyrinomonadales; family Pyrinomonadaceae; genus PSRF01. Next base: position 4,447 of record DATNCH010000031.1, on the reverse strand, counting down.
TGCAAAAATCCTGAAATCCTGTCTACTTGCCCTTAAACTCCGCCTTCCTCTTGTTGACGTATGCGTCCAAACCTTCTTTCGCGTCCTCTGATTGGAAGAGTTGTTGCTGTAGTTCGCGTTCGAGCGCGAGTGCCGGTTCAAACGAGATTTCCGAGCCTGTTTGCACTGCGCGTTTGATCCTGCCGACAGCGTGCGCGGCTTTGTTCGGAGTAGTGAACTGCGCGGCGTAGTCGCGCACCATCTCGCGGAAATGCTCACCAGTCTCCGCTTCAAAAACCTGATTCAGAATGCCAAGCTCAACGCCGCGCTCGAAATCGAATAACTGCCCTGTCGCCATCAGCTCAATCGCTTTCGCTTTACCGACGATTCTCACGAGCCGTTGCGTACCGCCCGTTCCCGGAAGCACTCCGAGTGAAACTTCGGGCAGTCCCAACTTTCCCGCACCTTTGCGAGCGAGGCGAATATCAGCCGCCATCGCCACTTCCAAGCCGCCGCCGACACAATGACCATTGATCGCCGCGATCACCAATTTCGGAGTCTGTTCCAGCCGGTTGAGCGTTTCGTTCGCATGAAGACAAAAGTAATACTTGAACGTGGGCGTGACGTTCGCGAGCATCTGAATGTCTGCGCCCGCGCAAAAGAACTTGTCGCCCTGACCGGTGATTACAATCACCTGCACTGACTCATCCATTCTCGCCTCGAGAATCGCACGGTCGAGCTGCTGCATCATCTCGTAGCTGTAGGTGTTCGCCGGTGGATCGTTGAGCGTGATCAGAGCGATGCCATCCGCGGTTTGATAATTGACGTTCAACTTGCTCTCCAAATACTCAGATTCTCGCGCGCCTGCGACACTGCTGTGGAGCTGACTGGTTGCAGCGGAGCGCCAGGTGCAAAACCGCCGAGGAAAAGTTTCGTCAAGTGTTGGGCCAGGTCGTTGACGTTCAGTTTTCCGTGCGGGTCGTACCAGTTATAGATCCAATTCATCATTCCGAACAGCGCGTACGTCGCGACAGTTAAGTCGACAGGCTGTTTGTTCTGCCTGGAGTTCTGCACTTCCTGGAGGATCTTGCGCGCAAGTCGAGTGTACTTGTCCTTGCGCGTCGAAACGTGAGTGTACAGCTCGCCCTCGAGCGATTCAGCCTCGTGCGAGAGCACTTTCATCTCAGACATGTTCGCCGCGAAGAACGAAAGATGGTTCTCGATAAAGATGCCGAGCTTTGCGATCGGATCTTCGACTTCGAGAAGCTGCTCTTCCAAACGTTCGAGCACGCGGCCAAAGCAGTTGTCCTGGATCAGAAACAGCAGCTCTTCTTTCGATTTACAGTAATGATACAGGCCCGCGAGGCTGACGCTCGTCGCACGTGAAATGTCGCGCATCGACGTCGAGTGATAACTCTTCTCGGCGAAAATCCGCGCCGCCGTGCGAAGTATGAATTCGAGTTTTTGATCGTAACGAGACGGCTGCAGCATAACGACTCATTTAGCCACGGATGAACACGGATTTTTTACGGATAATGATCAGCGTTTTTATCCGTGTAATCTGTGGGCTACATTCTTTATAGTCTCACATACTCAAATTCAAACGGTTTACCTTTGATTCCCGCTGCCGGTGGTGCGATCCAGTTTGCGATCTTGCCCGGCTCGACGACTGGATGCATCAGACTGCGCACGTATTCGCGATCCTCCATCGTCGGGAGCCATTCGTCTTTGCGACGCTCAAACTCCTCGCGCGAGATCAGGTTGCCTTGAATATCGAACGTGTGCCCCGCAAATTCACCGACGTGCCGGTGGAAACGCGGATTAGGTAGATGAAGTCTTTCACTCACGCCTTCATCCGCAAGCACCTTGTTCCAGCGTGCGAGGCCCTTCTCGCAATCCTTGACATACTCACCACGCAACACTTCGTTCAACGCATTCCGCAGCGGCACTTCGCGTGTCGCCAATTTGCCGTCTTCGACGATCGTCATCGTGAACATCTGATTCGCCGCCGTGTGTTCCGTGTACTGTTCGCGCTCCTTGTAACGACCCTTCAAGCCTGCCGCGAAGAAGTCAGCAGAGTTCGAACTGATCTCGCCGCCGAAGAGATCGAGCGAATAGCTGAACCAGAAGTTTATGTACTTCTGAATGATGTCGAGTGGAATGCCGCCGAGCTCGCGAACGTCACCTTGCTTCATCAGTTGCGCCGTGCGCCGGGCGACGCGGCCCAGACCTGTGTCGCCAACAAACATGTGATGCGCTTCTTCTGTAAGCATGAACTGACACGTGCGCGCGAGAGGCTCGAAGCCCGACTCGGCGAGTGCTGAGAGCTGATACTTGCCGTCGCGATCCGTGAACATCGTGAACGCAAAGAAATTGAGCCAGTCGTCGCACGGTTGATTGAAAGCCTCGAGAATCCGCGGCTTGTCGGGGTTTCCGCTGCGCCGTTCGAGCAACTCATCGGCTTCGTCGCGACCGTCGCGGCCGAAGTAACCGTGAAGCAGATAGACCATGGCCCAAAGGTGCCGGCCTTCTTCGACGTTCACCTGAAACAGGTTGCGCATGTCGTAAAGCGAAGGACAGGTTTTGCCGAGTTGTCGTTGTTGTTCGACTGACGCGGGTTCGGTGTCGCCCTGCGTAACGATGATTCTTCGCAGCGCGTTGCGAAACTCGCCGGGCACTTCCTGGTACGCAGGCTTGCCGTAGTTGTCGCCGAAACCGACCTTCGCGTCTGGCTGAGGTGGTTCGAGAAAGATGCCCCAACGATATTCAGGCATCTTCACGTAATCGAAATGCGCCCAGCCTTCGGAGCCGACGTCGATGGCTGTGCGTAGCCACACGTCTTTATCCTGGAAGCCTTCGGGTCCCATCTCGCGCCACCAGTCGAGATAGTTTGGCAGCCACTTTTCCAGCGCGCGCTGAAGTTTCTTGTCCTCGGAGAGGTTAACGTTGTTAGGAATGCGATCGTATAAATTCATGATTAGCCACAAAAAGGCAAATAAAATGAGTATCAGGTTCTCTTGTAGTCGAATTCGGCTTTGGTTGGTTTGCCGTAGTTCGTCAACGCGCCTTTTTCGCCGACGGCGTTCGGGCGCTGGAAGATCCAGTTTTGCCACGCGGTCAGGCGGCCGAAAATTTTCGAATCCATTTTTTCTGGACCAGCAAAACGTAGCGAGGCTTCCATGCCCGTCAATGCATCGGGCGACAGCGATGTGCGTTCTTCGATGGCGAGCCGGATTTCATCCTCCCAGTCAAGTTCGTCGGGTGCAAAAGTGACGAGCCCAATCTCTTCTGCTTCTTCTGTATTGAATGTCCTCTTCTCGAAGATTTGCTCGAGCTTCTCGGGCTCGCCGAGAAAGTGTGACTGTATGCGTATCAGAAGATTGCTCATGGGGAGCGGGCCGCCATTCAACTCAGAAACAGAAAGCGTCGCGTCTGAGTCTTCCAACATGTAACTGCGATCCGAGGCAAGCAGGAGTTCGAGCAGGTTTCCGGCAAAACAACTTCCCGGTTCCACGACCGCGAAGAAGCTCTTGGCAGTGAGATCAAGACGTCGTAATACGCGCGCCATGTGCAGCAGTATCTCGCGCACTAACCAGTCAGCGCCATTTGCAACTAACGTCTGGTCCAACTTGAGTATCGTTTCAGCGTCGCCCTTCGTGCGCACGCAGACGAGACCGATCAAAGGCTCGTTTACGCGCAGGTACAGCAGCGCATCGTCGAGTTCGCGATAAGCCTGCAACGGCCAGTATGCGGCGCCGAGTTCGTGAATCTCTTCGGCGGTGCTCGGCTGCGGACCTTCCGGCGCGTGAACAGTCAAATCCGCGTAACGCTGCTCGCGATCGAATTTCAGTTTTACGTATTTGTAGTTTCTCTCGTTGTCGGTTGACTCAACTTCCAGCGGCGTGAGTTTGATTCCCGATGCGTTTGACGGCGCAGCTTCGACAATCTCTTTGACGCGAGCGTCGATCGATTCCTGAAACTTGCTTGTCGGAAAGTAACCGTCGATCAGTCTCCACTCTTTCGCTCGTTTTCCTCTCAATCCTTCGGCAAGAGTCGAGAAGACGTCCGCGCGATCGCGTCGCACCTTTCGCTTATCGACGAGTCTCGTGAGACCGCCGGTGCCAGGCAGTACGCCAAGCAACGGAACTTCCGGAAGTGACACAGCGGAGTTACCGTCGTCGACGAGATAGATCTCATCGCACGCGATCGCGAGCTCGTAACCACCGCCCGAGGCTGTGCCATTCAAGGCAGCGATGTAACGACGGCCGGAATGGCTCGAGTCGTCCTCGATCGCACAGCGCGTCTCGTTCGTGAACTTGCAAAAGTTGACCTTGAACGCGTGCGACGACGAGCCAAGCATGTAGATATTCGCGCCCGCGCAAAAGATCCGCGGCTTTAGGCTCGTGATCACTACGACGCGGATTTCCGGATGCTCGAAACGAATGCGCTGGACGGCGTCCGCGAGTTC
>DATNCH010000030.1:0-43350 GCA_035571655.1 Pyrinomonadaceae bacterium | reverse complement strand
GAACAGCGTGCCGAGTTGTCGATGATCACAGGCAAACCCGTGGCTTTCTCCAGCAGATTAACGACCGGAACATCCCGCCACGGCAGGACCACTGAAAGCAGAAACTTTCCGCTCTGGTTATCGACGAGACCCGGCAAGCTGACGCCGATGCCGGGGAACTCGATGAACGAATCATGCTTCGTGCACAGCTTTCGAATCTCCTTGCCGATCTTGTTCAGGAATGCAGTCGCGTCAGAACCTGTTTCGTAACTAAATCGGGCAACGATTCGATTGTTGAAATCACTGAGAGCCAGGATCGTTTCGTCCGCACGGATATCAACTCCGAATAGCCCGAAACGATTTGCGTTTAGTCGCAGTGGTGTCGGTGGCTTGCCACCGATCGGAGTGGTCCGTCCAGAGCCTTCCTCGATGATGCACGACTCTTTCAGTAGTTCGCCGGTAATAGTAGAGATGGTCGCTTTGTTCAGACCACTGATTTTTGCGATTTCCGCTCGCGAGATTGGCTGACGATCTGAAAGGATGCTGAGCAGGATACGACGGTTCACCAACCGAAGCATGTCATGACCGGCCGCCTTGATGTTGGCAAGGTTTGGTTTTCTGGAAAACGTTTGACGTGGACTGGACTTCATCATGGTCCGGACCCGGATCTCAGAAACAAAACAGAATTTGCATATCGAAGATGGAATGCCAAAAGGAGAATCGGATTAGCTCTCCTTTTGGCATTCTGCTTCGTGTTTTCCGGTCAATACACTAGAAGGTCAAGCGCAACCTGAGACGGATCAGACGGCGGTTGTCGATACCCTCCTGATTGAAGCTCGTATTAATTCGTCCAAAGTCTTCATTGCGCGTAACGTTGGTGATTGGGAGGAGTCGTCCTGTAGTTTGGTCCACGTCGAGACTAAAGCTGCCCAGTTCCGCGAAATACATATCGAGAGGTGAGCGCAGCGGATGGTTGAATACATTGTTGAAGTCAGCGCCCACTTCGAGTCGCGTAGTATCGCTGAACTTGAAAAACTTGCGCACGCCGAGATTCACTCCCCAAGTCCCCGGTCCCGTCAAAGTATTTCGTTTCGCGACGTTCGGATTGTCGAGCGCGTCGGCTCCAACGGATGGTGGCGCAAAGGCATCAGGGTTGAAGAATTGATCGCCTTGTCTGATGTATTGGTTGCCGCTGAGCACGAGTGGCCGGAACGAAGTGCCACCAAATCCTCCCACGGCGTCAATAAACTCGCTCGCCACATTTCCGGGAAAAACAGGGTCGCAATTGTCGCAGAACCAGAATGGAGTAAACCCGGTACCACTCTTGGCAAACATATTCCAGGAAAGCGAGAAACCACCAAACGCCGCCTCAGCCCAGCCGGGAAGGTTGTTTCCGTAACTTCGACCTTTGCCAAAAGGAAGTTCGTAAATGCCGTACGAAACGAATCGGTGACGAGACACAAACGCGTCGGGCGCAAAGTCGTTCGTGGGAGTGAATTGGTTGTAGAACGTGCCACCGAGACTTGCGTTGCCGGTATCAAATCCGTCGCCCTTTTGGTCCAGCAATGTGTAGCTCGCGTTAAATGTTAGTCCTCTTGCAAACCGTCGATTAACCTCGATTTGCATCGCGTGTGAACGGCCGCTCCCAAAATTCCCGTAGCGCGCCATAAAGGTTCCGAGTTCAGGGAACGGACGCCGGCCGGAATCAATCGAGCCATCACAGTTACCCTCGTTCGGATCGCAGATTATGACGTTTCCATCATCATCGAATCCATGAGTGCCGAACGGTGTCTCGCTGGGAGGCAGCATGTTGAGATCGATGCCACCGATTAATCCATGCATGCGAGTGCCAAGATAGGAAACGCGAACCGCTGTTTGCGAAAGGAACTCGCGCTCAAATGTGGCATTGAACTGTTCGATTCGCGGTTGTTGTATGTCAATCGGGACGCTATTAGCATCGGGGAACGAGTCGAATCCATTAAGGCGTCCACCTGTGAACGGCGTGACACCCGGCGCAGTCAATCCGCCGGGAAACCCGCCCAACGGCAGCGCTGCAGTACTTGTTTTCGTCAGTGGGTGATTAAACGGCGACGAGCCCAGAGCGTCACGTATTCCCTGCGCGGACGCGGTTGGGTAGAAAATCCCATAGCCGCCGCGAAGGACGCTCCGATCGTTGAAGCGCCAGGCTATTCCCAGACGAGGTGCAAAGTTGTTTCGGTCAGAGTTAACAAGACCCGGACCGACACCAGCTTCAGAAGCCGTCACAACGCCGTAGTTAATTATCCGTGGATCGATCTGCGGTAATACGTCCTTGGTCGGAACAATAAAGCGACCCTTTCGATGTGTGGTTGGGTCGACGAAATCCGGATCGAAATTCACCAAAAGGTTCTCGCTATCTTTGAACGGAGTGATCAGTTCATAGCGTAAACCGAGATTGAGGGTCACACGCGGGTGAATCTTGTACTCGTCCTGGAAAAAGAACCCGTATTCGAAGTTGGTAGCATCGAGTTCAGCCCGAAGCTTCTCGACAAAATTGACTGTGTTTGGTGGCAGGCCGATTAAATAACGAGCCCACGCATCAGTTGCGGCCGTGCCTGTGTAGTTGATGCGACCGCGCGGATTTTGCCGGTTGGCAACAAAACCATCCGTGCCGTGGTTGCGCACAACGTCTGCACCACCCTTAAAAGTATGAAGACCTTTGATCCACGTCAGAGTGTCTCCGAAGGTGATGAGTTTTTGATCGAGCCTGCGGTTGACGCTTCGACCACCATTCGTGATCGTTGCAAAATTTGCGACTCTGATTTCCGTTTGGCCTGGCGTGTCGAGAGCAGCGGGGCCAACTACTGCACCATAGGCCGTGATATCCGCTTCGCTGAAATTGATTGAGGTCAGAAACTCGCGCAGTGTTTGCGGGGCTTTTCTAAATGCACTTTGCGAATTAAACCCGCCTCGAGCTTCGTTAACAAAATTCGATGAAAATAACTTCGAGTAAGAGAGTGACAGCGTGTGGTTGGTTTGCTCGTTCAGGCGCAGACCAAACGCCGGGTAGTTTCCGCCGGCTACTGCTCCGGAGGTGCTGGGATTCCTCTGATAATTGTAAACGGCGTACAGCTTATCATTCGTAGTGAAGTCGTGATCGATTCGTGCTGTAACGAGATCGCGCGTGTTGTCGGTGGCGACGTTCTGTGCAAAATCCGCCAACCTTCCACGAGAATCGACAGTCGCATTCAGGCTGGACGTGGGGTAGTAGACCTGCAACAGTCTGGCGACCGTTGGATTCAATAATCGTGAAGGGATGCTGATAAAGCGCCGCGTAGATCCCACGAGGACGGTGTTTGCAGCCAACTCTGCGGGAGTCAATAAAGGAAGAACCGCCGCCGGAACCGCCGGCTTATTATTATTGCTAAGCTGGCTGAAGTCGGCATTCAGGAGGCGTTGGCCAGGCAGCAAATTTCGAGCGGCAAACCGGAAGGTATCCAGGCTCCAGCGTCGTTCGTACGCTCCCAGGAAAAACGTTTTGTTGTTGCCAAACAAGCGCACGGGGCCACTGAGAGATCCACCCACTTCGTTCAGGTTGAAATAAGGCTTTGGATAGTCCGGGCGCGCGGGGTTGGGCACAAAGTTAGCGAGATTGATTTTGTCCTGGATTGTCCATGCCGCTAACGCTGAATTCTTGTTGTTGTAGAACAAAGAACCATGAAAATCCTTCTCGCCGCGCTTCGTATCAATACGGATATTCGCGATACCGGCGTACTCCGCAGTGAAGTTATTCGACAGCACAGTCAAATCGCTGATCGCTTCGAGTGATGGTTGGCTGGCAGTTGCGCCACCAAAGATTCCGCCGTTGGATCGCTGTCCGTCGAGTGAGAATGCTGCGCCGTAGCTCTGCGCCCCGACAAACTTAAAATCGAGGCCGTCGGCAGATGTTGTGATGTTTGGGTTGAGATATAAAAACTGGTAAATGTCGCGACTGTCCCGAGGCAATTCAACCAGTTGTCGATTATTGAGTGAACCGCTTATCGTCGGCGCTTCAGTTTGAATCAAGCCGGCTTCCGCGCTGATATCCACCATCGCACTTGCCTGCCCTACTTCCAGCTTGGCATCAGCGCGCACCGTATCACTACCGCTTAAGACCACGTTGATTACCGTCGTCTTAAACCCGTTAGCCGTGACACTCACTTTGTAGTTTCCGGACTTTAGATTCGGCGCTTCGTAATCGCCTTCGCCGTTTGTGGTGAGGTTCTGGGAAAGGTTCGTTGCCAGATCGGTTACCTGAACAGCGGCGTTGGGTATGGCAGCGCCTTTTTCATCGGAGACTGTTCCGCGAATGGTGCCCAGGTGAGTACCCTGGGAATAGCTGGAGCTGCTAACCGAAAAGATAAATCCGACGACGAAAAAACTGATAGTGATGATTCGTGCGAATCTCATATGCGACTCCTTCACTGAAACTAGATCGTCATAAGCGGCGTTCAAGAGAAGCCCGCTGGGACGGGCTCGCTCGTAGGGGCGGTGTCTAAGCCAAAAATCGATGGTTAGTTCACGACCGCAACGAACCCTGCTTACCTCAACGGCTCCGGGCTGCGGTACTGGGGTTAGTTGTCGTTCAGAACTAACTGGCCGCTACCTTGCTCTCGTTGTTCGGCAAGCTGGGTTGTTTTCGACTTAAATGAACTCGGGGTGAACTAAACCTGCGGGCTGCTTATAACACTCGTGCGTAACTCATTGCAAGGAGTTTCTGCAAAAGGTAGTGCCCTAATTGAGGGATCTGCCTGACCGAGTCAGTGCCGTAACACCGTAGCGCCGGGTGAGCCTCTGATCAGAAGCCTTGCCTCAAAAGTCACGATTCAGACTTGGAGGAGGTCAGTACCGTAACGCGGTAGCGTCGGGTCTCGAACATTCGAAGGCTCTACGTCGACCCGACGCTACCGCGTTACGGTACTGACCTCCTCCAACAATGACGCCCGACTTTTGAGGCAAAGCCGATATCAGATAGTCTTCGCGACCCTACCGTTACTGTCGCGGGATCACCGGAAGCATCAATACCGAGCCGTGATCTCGATCGTGATAGATCGTTTGGTGCGCCCGCACCGGCTTTATTGCGGCTATGACGTCCTCGCCCGTGTTCATGTTTCGGTTAAATCGCGGGAAGTTACTGCTTGAAATGTACAACCGTATCCGGTGCCCAGCCTTGAACACATTTGCTGTTGCCCACAAGTCAATCGCGTACCGATAAACCTTGCCGGGAGTGATTAGCGCCGCCTGTTTCGTACTCTCTCGATAACGAGCACGGACGATGCCGTCAGTAAGAAGACGCGCATAGCCACTCTCGTCAACGTCAACAAGGAGTGCCGTGAAATCGGTGTCTACAGCGGAAGTCGCTGCATAAAGCTCCAGGCTTATGAAGCCGGTCACTTCAGTGTCTTGTGTTAATGGAGGTGTCGAAAATACCAGTACATCCGATCGCGATTCGTTTGGTCTCTGATCTGCGGGACCGGGTGGAAGTGCGCGGCCGCAGCACAGTCGACCGCCAATCGTCGGCACTGGGTTCTGTGGGTCGTAGTCAAACTGGTCATTTCTTTCAGCTTCCGGTGGGATCAAAGTCAACGATCCGTCACCAGCAACGCTGTTCGCGCCTTTCGTTGAATGAAGATAAAACTTCGTGTAGCGAGTGCGTGCCAGTGGAAACTCCTGTTCATCGCGCCAGACGTTCTCGCCCATTATGAACAGACGAACCGGGGCTGCGCTTGTATACTCGTTCTTGATTCCCTTCAACGTGTAGTCGAACCACTTCAAAGCAGTGGCTGTGTTGTCCAGGACTGCAGCTTTGCCAAACACGACATCACCGATTTTTCCCGCCGGCGAGGTTTGCGCATGCGCCCAGGGGCCGACGATCAATCTCTGGCCCGCGCGCGCTTCGGCCGTCGCAGCTTGTTGATGTAAGCCGGTGTAGTTTTTGATCGAGCCTTTGAGAAATAGATCGTGCCAGCCGCCCGCGTGCAATCCCATCACGTTCATGCGCGAGTAATAATCGGAGACGCGCCATTGTTGCCAGTAAGCGTCGTCTCTCTCATGCGACAGCCAGTCGCGAAAATATGGCGCGAGCGAGGACGTCGCGGGCGGCTTAAGAATGGTGTAATCCTGCAACGGTAGTTGATTAACCCACTCTTTTGGCGCTTGCGCTGATTCCGCCTGGCGCCGCAGAGTGTCAACCGCAAGACCGGAAGTCCAGGAGCTGCTGAACCATTGCATCCACGCGCCGTTTTGATAGGTCCAACCATCGTAATATTCGGATGCCGTCACGTAAGGAAAGATCGATACGAGATGGGGAGGCACCGCCATCGCCGCCAGCATCTGCGTTGCTCCGACGTACGAACCGCCAAACATTCCGACTTTCCCATTCGACTGGTCCAACTTTGCAGCCCACTCGACAGTGTCGTAACCATCAGCACTCTCATTACGGAACGGATAAAACTCGCCGCCCGATTCGAAGCGACCGCGTGTGTCCTGCAAGACGACAATGTATCCGTGTGAGGCGAACTCGTTTGCCATCTGCGCCTCATTCGTTCGGTTATAAGGTGTGCGTTCGAGCAGCACCGGAAACTTCTCATCGCTCACCGGCCGGTAGACGTCAGCGCTCAGCGAAACGCCATCGCGCATCTTGACACTCACGCTCTGCTGAATCGTGACTCTGTACGGCGTTTGTGCACTCGAGTCGTTCGCAGCGAGAAGAATGAGAACGGCCAATACGGTTATGGAAGTAGAGAGTTTTCGTTGAGTCGTCATCGTTTGCATTAGTTCCTCAACAGTAGGAAATCGGGGTTGGACAAGGTCAGTACAGGGAGCGGTAGCGACCTGGTCAAATGATAGAGGTCACGAATTTATAGGAAATATCGCATGCTGATCACTGACCAGGTCGCTACCGCTCCCTGTACTGACCTTGTCCAACTATGTTTCGGCCTTTCGAGCGAAAGTCGCCCTGGTGCTGTGCGAAATAGATCAGTTGACTGGTGAATTGAAAGACCCAATTAAAAGCACGCGCAGGGTGGTTCACGTTGAGCTGCACGGCTAAATCCAAAAAGCGTTTTAGTCGCCGTTCGTAAATCTGTTTACGTTTTGAGTCGTTCGTAAAGAACAGACCCAACGCGAACATATAGGCCATCTCTGCGTTGTGCATCTCCATGTCTGGTCCAATCTCGCCCGGCGACGCTTTTGGATCGTTCCCGGCAAAACAGTTGATCACGTAATACGCCTTTGAGCCATCGGGAACGATGCCGTGTCGATCGAGAAAGTCGCACCATTTCACAACCGTCTCAGCGACACGACTGTCATTCGTGAGCGTCCAGTAATGAAAGAGCGGGTCGAGTAATAACGCCATCATCCATGCTGACGTCGCTCCGGGAAATGTTGCTTCATTTGGGTCATACAGTTCCCAGTTTTGCCGCAACGATCCATCCGGCGGACGACCATCCGGCGGTTGTCGCTGGTGTTTGTAATAGGCGTCAACACACTCTCGCGCCCTGGTCCAATATTTCCGGTCGCCGGTCATTTCCCAACCGTGCAGGATGCCGAGTAAGCCGTAACCCTGGTGTCGCAACGTCCAGAAGTTTCGGCCGCGCTCAGGATCGATCCCAAGCTGAACCGGTTTCAGCAGATCGGGACGATAGACAGGATCTTGATGGTTGAAGCAGTACTCAGCCATCAACTTGCCGCACGTAAGCGCGCGCTCATCCCCGGTCAGCAGGTAGTGGAGGTGCATCGCGCGCGGATAGACATATTTCAGATCCGGTCCTTTCAGCGTGAAGATTCCAGCATCTGGACCGTCCATCTTTGTATGTTCGCGGACAAAATTGGCGGCGTGATACGCGGCGTCGAGATACTTGATGTCGCCCGTGCGAACGTACATTTTGTAATAACAGGTCGTGCGATCAAACAACCACTCGTGATAGACCTGGCTGTCGAGGTAAGCAAGCGAACCCGGAAAATTCCTTTCGACAAAACGATCGTAGGTGGAGTAAGCGCCGGATCGAGTGGCCGGTACCTGCGGACCAACCACACCTGACGCGCACAACCAATCAGCAGGCAAAACCGCCGCGACTCGCGGACCTTTCAACCCGCCCTCATCAATCAGCGTCTGCGAAACTGCCATAAATTCGGAGTACGTCGAGCGTTGTCGCGCGTCAAAGCTGACTCTGACGCGCTGCGTTTTCTCTCTGGAGAAATCCCTTTTGAACTGGATTAATAACGATCTGATCGAACCTTCTCGCCCACCGACTCGCCACGGTTCGAGCGAACGAACAGCGGCGGGCAGATCAACTCCACGCTCGTCGACAACTCTGACCTTTCGCGCGTCGTGCAGAAACCCGAAAGGTAATGGGAGTCCGAAGCTTACCGTCTCCTTACCGAGTTTCTCTCCGCGCCCCTCGAGCGTGATCGTCAGATCGCCCTCAGTGGTCCATGTCCCGTGACGTAAAAGCGGAACCGCCAAAAGAGACATCAGGCTGTTCTGCAAAAAGAGTCGTCGCGTCGGTTTGTCGGAAAAGTCCGTTTCAGTCATTCGCGGTTCGTTGCTCCGGAGGGGCTTTGCACAAAAAATCGAGTTGGGATGGAAGTCTTTTCTCTGCGGCCCTCTGCGTATCTCTGCGTTCTCTGCGTTAATGGGCCTTTCAACGCAGAGGGCCGCAGAGATACGCAGAGGCCGCAGAGAAAACAAATCAGATTTGGCCCAACAAGCGAGCGGCGTTTTCGTAATAAACCTTCTTCAGAATTTGCTCGGGCAATGCGATGCCATAAATCCGCCAGCGACCCTGCGGCGGAACCGGCGCGGGCGCATAGTCGAAGTACTCATCTTCCGTCTCCAGAAAACGGTAGTAAATCTCGTACAACTCGTTGCCGAATATCTGCTGCGGAGTCTCATCTCCATGAGGCGTCGCATCGGTGGCAAACACGATCCTGTCCTGGTATTTATCGAAAAACTTGCGGGACATTCGCGGCTGCCGGCCGAGTTCGCCTATTCGCGCAGCAATATCGACGTACATGTTTGGATAACGATCGAGACACTCTGAAACATATGGAAGATTCTCTGAATCCGCCGTGTGAAGGCAGACGAACTTCGTGCGCGGATGACGCTGCATTACGCGATTGCGCGCTTCCTGAAGCTCGGCATTACTCGGATAATCCTTGCCATGAAAGGACCAATCGGGGTGCGCACTGAGTTCTTCGTAGCGTTCATTGAAGCGATCGGTCGGCAGAAAAAACGCCTCCGGATCGGACACGTGTATGGCCACAGGCATATCGAGAGATCCGGCCGCCTCCCACATCTCATCAAATCTTTTGTCGTCAACCTTTACTAACGGACCCGAGGTTACGTTCTCGCGCAGATACAGTCCGAGCGTTTTGAGAATTTTCAAACCGCGCGCGCCGGCTTTTTTCGCCGCCTCGATCTGCTCGCCCTGAAACTTCGCATAGTTCGGCATCGTGATCTTTCCGTACCAGGGCTCGGTAAAAACGATAAAGCGATCGGGATGTGGTTGCTGCCAGTGCCGGATGGTTTCTTCCAGCAAAGGACCGTAGCCGCCGGTCAGGTTAACCATGATGCGAATGTTTTTCGCGTCCATGACCTTCAGGATCTCTGCGGGCGTGGCGGTATGACGGACGATGTCGGCCTTTCCTTTGCGATCGACCCACGAGAGGTGAGTATGAAAATCAATATTCGGAAAGCGTGAACGAGGAACCTGAGATTCCGGCACGTGAAGCATGCTCTTCGGCTGGTAGTCTTTCAACGCAAGCGGCTGAGCTGTCTCGCTCTGCCGTGTTTGACCGTGAGCGTGATCGAGCAATGGAAAACCAAATGCCGCGGTCGCGACAGTCTTAAGCCACTCTCTTCTTGGTAGAGCCATGCATCCTCTCCTGGTCAAACTGTTGCTGCGCCGAAATCAGAAGTTTGCAAACTCGGCCACTTAAGTTATTGTTTGTAAGCAACTCGAACAAACCCTGCATCCATCAGTGCCGCAGGTGCATCAAGCGTCAGCTATTCTTGAAGAACGTTTATTTCGATCAGGCGCCTTATAACATTCGCGACCCAAGACTGGCAATGAATCTTTCTGAAATCAAAACTGCTCTCGCGAGCTTAGTCACGACCGGCGATCTCGAGCTCGAGCGAAGAGCGGCGCGACTCACCACCCTTTGCAATCTGTTTATCGAGCACTATGGTGACGGACCAGTTTCACTCTTGCGCGCTCCTGCTCGAATGGGTGTTCTCGGTGAACACATTGACTATGTGTCCTATCTCCCGACCGCCTCACTAACGTTTGCGAGCCGTGAACGCGACGCCTGGATGCTGTACAGGAAATCGAATAAACCGGTCATCCGGTGCGTCTCGTCTTCTGCGAGATTCGAACCTTCATCATTCTCGATTCTGAGTCCTCCAGGGTTTACCTGCGAGGTTGAAGCTGAATGGCTCGATTTCTTATTTGCTCACGGTACCCCCGAACCTCATTGGCAAAACTACATTAACGCCGCCGTGACTTTCGCCCGCGCAAAGTTTGGTGAACAAATACAAAACGGGTTCGACTTTGCGCTGGATTCCAACATACCGCCGGGCGGAGGCGCATCATCTTCGTCGGCTCTGGTCGTCCTGGGTGGAGCTGCAATCAGAAACGTCAATGGAATCTCGTGGACTCCCGAGGAGTTGGCAAGGAATTCTGCCCTGGCTGAATGGTTCATCGGCACGCGGGGAGGGTCGATGGACCACCTCACAATTTGCCTGGGAGTGGCGGCTAACGCCGTCATGATTGACTACGCAACTGACCGGACGAGGTTGGCTCCACTTCCGGATCAGCCCTTCGAGTGGATAACGTTCTTTACAAAACCCGCCGATAAAGGGCGCGAAATAATGATTGAGTACAACGAGCGCGCCGCGGTTTCACGATTACTTATCCCCGCGATAATCGATCATTGGAACGTAAGCGCGCCGGCTCGTCATAACGCGTGGCGTGACACCAAAAAACTGCTGGCTAGCGGTTCAGTAGAAGCCTTTCAGACAGCACACGATCTTTTCACATCATTACCCGAAACCATCTCAACCGAGACTCTCCGCTCCGATTATCCCGACACCTTATTGGAATTGGAAAGAGCCTTCCCTGCCCTGATCAACGACACACCGCGTTGGCCACTGAAAATTCGAACTCGTGGTCTGCATCATTTAGGCGAAGCCAAACGCGTAACACTCGCGACGAACACATTGGACTCGATTCAAATCCATAACGATTCCGGCTACACACTATCCGCGATGAAAATGCTGGGAAAACTGCTGGATGAATCACACGCCAGTTTGCGCGACCTGTACAACGTCAGCGTTCCGGAAGTGGACGAGTTGATCAGGATTGTCAGAGAAGATCCGTATGTCCTCGGGGCACGTGTAATGGGCGGTGGTTTCGGCGGCAACGTGTTGGCATTAACCACGCGAGAGCACTCACAACACCTGATCACACAAGTGCAGGAACAATACTACGCGGCGAGGGGACGCAACGGCGTCGGCGAGGGATCGGTAATCGTTTCAACGCCGGGTCGTGGTCTCAGCGATATCGATTTAAACGAGCTCTGGCGTGACTCGATCGCGCTGAACAATTCTCCTGGCGCGAACATAAGCAAGCTGCGGGCGTTAATCGACGCAGCGACAATCTCGCTTGATCCACATGACATCTGGCCCGTCATCGTCGCGGCGGGACAAGGCACCCGTGCAGCAGATACGGGGCTGAATGTACCTAAACCGCTGGCGATCGTTGGCGACCAACCCACGCTTATTCACGTGTTACGAAGTATTCGCGCAGGGTTGGGTGACACGCGTCCACCGGTGATCATCGTCTCGCCCAACAATGAAGCCGCTATTCGCGATGCACTTCACGGAGAGAACGTGCTTTTCGTCACTCAACCTCACGCACTCGGAACCGGCGATGCTGTTTTAAGCGCACACGCATTGATGCGTGATTTCGAGGGATTGGCTTTGGTCGTTTGGAGCACGCAACCCGTCATTCGTCCAAAAACCTTTGCGCGTGCAGCAAAGCTGGCGCATCTGTTTGCGGCTTACGAGATGGTCCTGCCGACGGCTTTTTTGGACCATCCCTACGCGCCTTTACGACGCAACAAATCCGGGGCGGTCGAATCAGCAACTGAAACTCACCTGGAAAATGCGCAAACAGCGGACTTTGGTGAAACAAACATCGGCCTCTTCCTCCTGAAGAACCAAACGATGTTCCGGGTTCTGCGCGAATTACGAGATCGTTACTGGAACGAAGCTAGTGACAACTACAACCGCAGCCGTGGCGAACTCGGCTTTCCTAACGAGCTTATCAGCGCACTCGCCCAACGCGAATCAGGCGTTTTTGCCAGCCCTTTCGCAGATCGAAGAGAGGAACAAGGCATCAAGCAGTTAGCAGACTTGCCACGTTGTGAAAGATTCATTTCTGAACTGGAACAAGAGGAACAAACCGCGAGAGCGTTTGATGGCCACGACGGTAAATAGCACGCGCACTTCAGCCAGACCGATCTCGAACCTGCGCTGGTGGATTGGCGGATTGCTGTTTGCTTCGACAGTCATTAATTATCTCGATCGTCAGACCCTGTCAGTTCTCGCACCGTACCTCAAACAGCAATACCAGTGGAACAACCAGGACTTTGCGCTCATCGTGATCGCGTTTCGCGTTGCTTACTCCGTTGGACAAACTGTCGCAGGTCGTTTGATCGATCGTATTGGCACGCGAAAGGGTCTTACGATCACAGTCATCTGGTACTCGATCGCCGCAATGCTGACGTCGTTGGCCGGCGGCCTGCGTAGTTTCGCCTTCTTTCGTTTTCTCCTCGGCGCAGGTGAATCCGCGAATTGGCCCGCGGCGACCAAAGCGGTGGCGGAATGGTTTCCAAAGAAGGAGCGCGGTTGGGCCGTCGCATTGTTTGATAGCGGCTCTTCCATCGGCGGAGCGATCGCGCCACTACTCGTCATCGGCTTGTACAAATACTTCGGTGGTTGGCGGCCGGCTTTTATCATCATCGGCACGCTCGGATTTTTGTGGCTGGGTGTTTGGCGAATGCTCTATCACCCGCCCGAGACGCATCCGCGCATCAGCGAAGCCGAACGCGAAATGATTTTGCGGGATCGAATTGAACTTGCAGAACAGGATCGATCCACACAACAAAAAACGCGTTGGCGAGATCTGATCAAACTGCCGCAAACGTGGGCCATAATCGCCGCTCGGACCATGACAGACCCGGTCTGGTTTTTTATTACCGACTGGTTTGCCATTTATTTGTTGACCAAGGGAATCAACCCCGAGCAGGCATTGCTGGCGTTCTGGATTCCGTTTGTGGCTGCCGATCTTGGGAACTTCTTCGGTGGCGGACTCTCGAGTTGGTTGATTCGTCGAGGCTGGCCGGTGATCAAAGCCCGGAAAGCCGTGGTCGTGTTTGGCGGCCTGGGAATGACTCTCTTGATTCCGACAATTTTTACCTCAAGCTTGCTCGCGCTCGCGGGCCTCTTTGCCGTCTCGACCTTTGCGTACGCGGCTTTCTCCACAATGGCGCTGGTGCTTCCGTCAGATCTTTACCGCAGTGATTCAGTTGCGACCGTAAGTGGGATGAGTGGTACGGGCGCCGGCCTCGGCACGATCCTTTCGACGTTTCTTATCGGTTATGTTTCAGACCACTATTCATTTGAACCGATCTTGATTACCGCGAGCTTCATTCCCTTCCTCGGAATGATATTGGTGTTGATTTTGATTCGACAGAAAGACTCCAAACATGCGCAGGCGTAGCTTTATCAAAGCGGGAGCGGCTCTCGGTGTTGCGAGTGCTTTACCACGGGTTGAAGCGCAGGAAGTTCCCACGCACAACTGGGACAATTATGACTTTGGTCCAGGACCGCAGGTTACTGATCGTTTGAATCAGGGGCCATTCGGGATCGAGCAGGACGCCGGCTGGTATACGATCCTCGTAACCTCGCAGTCCAGCAAACCAGTAAGAAACTACGGCCTCGGTCTGATGGGTTACACGTGGGAAGAAGGTGGGCCCTCGCTCGCCGCCCGGGCCGGTACTGAGACACTGGAGCAGCACGTTCAGAAGATGGCGTCGCTCCCCTTTGTAGATCTGCTTTACATTCGTTGTGACTGGCGCGACGTGCAGACAGCGCCCGGCAGACTTCAACTTCATCCGGTTTTCGCGTTAACGCTCGACGCCGCGAAAACGCACAACTTGCGCGTGGCCTTTCGCATTCAAATGTCGAACACAGAAGGCCAACCCGGACGACTAGCCTTACCTGATTTTCTACAGAAACAAGTGCCTCTCGTGAAGATCGGCAGGACGTATGGCGCCAAGTCGGATTTCGTAGAGCCTCGATATGACCACCCGAGATTTCAAAGCGCGTTCAAAGAATTGAACGAACTGCTTGTTCAGGAGTTTGATAACAACCCGCTAATGGAATTCGTCGACCTGATGATGTACGGCTTTTGGGGTGAAGGTCACACCAGCAATCTTCCGAATCCCTTTCCAGACTACACGACCGCGGCCAGAACATTTATCGACATGACGAAACTCCAGTTGGACCTCTGGAAGAAGGTGCCGCTGGCCGTAAACACTCAACCTGATATCAGCAATGTCGGCAACCGTGAAGTTCAGGATCTTTGTGTTCGAGCAGGTTGCTGGCTGCGTTCTGACAGTATCGTGATTGAAGAACCGATCCAGATCGAAGAGCTGGCGAACCGGCCGCCGTGGTTGCCAACGATCATGGAGGATGGTTATTACCGCCAGTATAAAATCGATCCGGATTACCTGCCTGTTGACGAAGCTGGAATCAACGTACTCGAGAAGTGGATGCTTCATACGATTGATCTGGCCGCGAACTACTGGTCGCTATGGACCGAATCTGACAATCTGCGCCGCTATTACGAGCGCTATCCAAACGGCTTCGACACTTTGCGGCGACGGCTCGGTTACCGCGTGCGGCCATCGTGGATTTGGCAGAGAAAACGATACGGCACGGATGAAATCATCGTCGCCATTTCGAATGACGGAGTCGCCGGAGTCCCCGGAGTGCTGCGCTTGCACCTCGCCAGTCTCGACGGAAAAATTCAACTCAGCGGATCGCTCGATGCGGGTCATCCACACGCCGGCAAAATCAGGCAAGCCTCGTTTCTCTTACCAAAGAATAGCGATGGTCTAACATTAAAAATTCGAGCGGAGATCGAGACCAAAGGCGGTGTCCGGCGCCCTGTTAACTGGGCCACCGCGCAACCGACGAATTCCGACGGCTCAATCAGTTTTCAGTTACTTCGGCGCAACGATCCCAAGTGGAGAAAGGGCGTTTGATCCAAACGATGAGCTACTCAATCGGCGTCGATCTCGGCGGCACAAATATCAAGATCGTTGTCATTTCCAACGACGGAAACGTGCTCGAGTATCTGACTTGTGATACGGCCGACGCGGAGGGTTCGTGGGCCGGGACGATCAAATATCATCTCGAGTTAATCCAGAAACGACGCGGCAGCTCACCTTGTCACATCGGCCTCGCAGCCCCGGGCCTTGCGGCAAAGGATGGTCGTTCCATCGCCTACATGCAGGGACGACTGCAGGGTCTCGAAGGATTTGTGTGGCAGGATTTTTTGGAGTTCCAATGTCCGGTGGTGGTGCTTAACGATGCGCATGCGGCTTTACTCGGCGAAGTTTGGCAAGGCGCGGCGAAAGGTTTCCGCAATGTCATCCTTTTAACCCTGGGGACCGGTGTTGGTGGCGCGGTGCTCATGGATGGTCGTCTAATCAAGGGTCAGATTGGGCGCGCCGGACATCTTGGTCATGTATCAGTCAACTCCGACGGCACGCCAGACATCGTGAACACTCCGGGAAGTCTCGAACAGATGATTGGCAACTACAACGTTGAGGAGCGATCCGGAGGTAGATTTACCTCCACGCGAAAGCTCGTCGAAGCACATCTCGCCGGAGACAGAAATGCAACTGCGCTCTGGTCACGTTCGATCTTTCAGTTGGGGGTCGCGGTCGCTTCTTTCATCAACGCTTTCGATCCCGAGCTCGTGATCATCGGCGGCGGCATAGCTCAAGCGGGGGCTGCTCTGTTTGAGCCACTCCGCGACATTCTGGACCGTTTTGAATGGCGCCCACTGGGCCACCAGGTCCAGGTCATCCCCGCGGCACTTGGTGAGAAAGCAGGCGCGATTGGCGCCGCCTATCACGCGATCCTCGAAACCGCTGTCAGCGCCGAAGCCGCGAAATAAGATAGCCAGGGTGACGTTTTACGAGAGCCTTTGTTGCTGGGGCGCGGCTTTGCCTCAAATTCAGGATCACACTTGGGGAAGGTCAGTACCGCAACGCGGTAGCGTCGGGTCTTACGTGAGCCTTTGAATTTGCTGAGATTTTTGTATGTTTGAGGCCTACCCGACGCTACCGCGTTGCGGTACTGACCGTATCCAACAATGATTTTCGACTTTTGAGGCAAGGCTCTCGGGGCTCTGGGGGTTTTTACGGCTTTCGTTTACTTTCGTTCGTAACTTCCGCTACCATGGGCAGCACTCGATGCTGAACCTCGAACGTAGAACCAAAATCCTCGAACTGCTGGAGAAGCAAGGGCAGATCACGGTCGCCGGTCTGAGTAAACGTTTCAAAACCTCCGAGGTAACGATCCGCAATGACCTGAAAGCCCTGCATGACCGTGGCCTCATTCGTCGAGCACACGGCGGCGCCGTCAAGGTAGCGACGGTGAGCATGGATCCATCGCTCAAGATCAAGGCCGAACTTCACTCTGATGAAAAACGCCGCATCGGCGCGGCGGCTGCCGAGATGATCAACGATGGCGACTCCGTCATCCTTGACTCCGGCACCACCACGCACCAGATTGCGCGACAGATCAGGCACAAGAAAGATCTCAAAGTCATTACAAACGGCCTCAACATTGCCATGGAACTATTCGGCGCCAAAGACATTCAACTGATCTTTCTCGGCGGAGTGATCCGCCAGAATTCACTGTCTGCTGTCGGGCACTTTGCCGAAGACATCCTGGCCCAATTGTCGGCCGATAAGCTGTTTCTCGCAGTCGATGCGTGCGATTTGGATTTTGGGTTGAGCACGCCGAATGTGGAAGAGTCGCAGGTGAACCAGGCAATGGCCCGCATTGCGAAGGAAAAAATTCTGGTGGCAGACTCGAGTAAGTTTGGGAAAAGAAGTCTTTCCCGGATTATTCCTCTCTCCGAAATCGACGTGATTATTACCGATCGAGGGCTGCCGTCGAATATTCAGAATGAGTTGCGCGCCAGAGATCTGAAACTCGTGCTGGTTTAGCCTTGAGCGTCAATGAATGGTGACGTGAGTCACCACCCGGCTAATAGCCCCATGAGGACTCGGCTCATCCGGTCGGAGCCCTTCGCGAATCGAAGCAGACAACCCCAGCAACTGTCCGACGAGTACAAATAACGGCGGCAGGTACAGGTCGGAAATCAGTTCCGGCAGTTCGAAATAGAGTTTGTTTTCGAAACCGTCTGTCACTGCCGTGGGCGCAACAATCAGGCACTTTTCGGTTATTTTCTTGTCGCAGATCTCCTGAAGCAAATCGAGTTCGAACGCTCTGCGTCTGGCGGCGGCCGACAAGAATCCAACGACCAGCGTATCTCGATCGATAGCTGACAATGGACCATGCCGTAAGCCGAGAAATGATTCCGTTAGACCAACAACGCGGCCAGCCGTCAGCTCGATCACTTTCAAACCGGACTCGATCGCTGCCGCTTTCAGCGGCCCCGTGCCCAGGAAACAAACTTTGGAAAATCCTTCATCAACCATTCTTTGGCACATGTTCACGATTACCGGAAGCGCGATCGACGCAGACGCCGTCATACTCTCGACGATGGAGCCATACGCGCCCAGGTTTCGAATGTGGGCCAGTGTCTGCCCGGCGATCACCATGTTTGAGAAGGAACTCGTCATCGCTAACCCGCGATCGTTTACTGCGTCGTCGAGCACAAGACTCAAGACGTTGTCGCGATCTCCGAGCCGCGCCATTTTTCCGTTTTGGTTGCAGGTAACCACGAGATGCCTGATGCGAGGACGCGCAGCAAGTGCTTCTTCCAGCACTGCCACGCCTTCCGAGCTGTCGCCGGATCTTGAAAACGAGATCCACAAATGATCGACATCGGGTAGGATGTGATCCTCCACGTTAGTCAGGAGGTCAGTACTCGGCACAGCCTGGACGTTGCACGACCACTCTTTCTGCAACAATGCGCAGACAGACTTACCGATGTAGTCTGAAGTCCCGGCGCCTACGAGAAGCACATTAAGTGGTATGGGACGACGCATCCCGAGTCCGGCTTTGTTTAAGAACTCTTCAATGCGGGTCGAAAACTTTTGCACTTTCTGGTAAGTCCGGCGCCACGTTTGTGGTTGCTGGAGGATCTCGCGTAAGGTGTGGGCCAAGCCAAGCGACTCGCGTTCGGCAGTGGAGAGTTCAAGAAGTTTGGGAGACGCAGTCATCAATCAGCCATTTGTTTCGTAACAATCGTTCTTGGATGAGGTCAGTACCGTAACGCGGTAGCGTCGGGTCGACGTTAAGCGTCCCACATTCTAAGAATATCTTGATGCTTGAGGCTGACCCGACGCTACCGCGTTACGGTACTGACCTCATCCAAGCATCATCGCTAACGAGCGAATATTCCTTTTGCAATTCCCGTTGACACTATATTAGAATCCAAAAGCATTCGAAAGCAATCAAAAGTTAATCGATAGTAGTTGAAAGCCGTTGGCCGGATCAAGATGAGGAGGCTGGAGCGACCTAAGATTCTCGTCATCGGCGAGTTGAACGTCGACATCGTGGCGACGGGTCTGCGGTCGGTGCCTGAAATGGGGACCGAGATCCTCGCCGAGGATTGTGAGTTAACCCTCGGCAGTGCCTCCGCGATCTTTGCTGCCGGTATGGCTAAGCTCGGATACCACGTAACGTTCGTCAGCCACGTGGGTCGCGATTACTTCGGAGACTTTTGCATCAGGACTTTGCAGCACCTGGGAGTATCGACACGACACGTGGCACGCAAAGCGGATGAAAAAACCGGCGTCACGATCGCGCTCAGCGGAAAGCGCGACCGTGCTCTCGTCACTCATAGCGGCGCTGTCGCTACGCTAACGTTAGACTGCATCGACCAGGCGCTGATGAAGTGGCACGATCATCTCCACTTAACCTCCTACTATCTACAAAAGGGACTGCAGCCGTCGTTTGCCGGAATGTTTCGACGCGCAAAAGAACTGGGATTGACGACCTCCTTCGATCCGAACTCCGATCCGAATAACAAATGGAGCAGAAGTATTGACCACGTTCTGCACCACACGGATGTTCTGTTTGTAAATGAACGCGAAGCGTCGGAGCTGACGCGATCAAGGACGCCGAAAGCCGGCTTGAAAGCTTTGGGAATGAAGGTTCAGTGTGCGGTGATTAAACGCGGGGCCCGCGGCGCGATTGCCGTTCAGGATGGATCAATGTCGGCTCACGGAGGTTTTAAAGTCGCCGCAGTCGATACCACAGGTGCGGGTGACTCGTTCGACGCGGGGTTCTTATCCGCCTACCTTCGCAAAGCACCAGTGGCTGAGTGCTTACGAATCGGGAATGCCTGCGGCGCTCTGTCTGCCACTCGACTCGGAGGCACAGCAGGACAACCAACCAGGCCCGAGTTACAGGCATTTTTTCGCTCAAACGCCGCGAATCCAGGTAATTAGGATGCCAAAGCTTTTTCCCAGCCGTCCCTTGCTCGACGCCGCCACGCGCGAAGGCAAAGCTATTGCAGCCCTGAATTTTTACAACGCGGAAACATTGACAGCTCACGTACGTGCAGCGAATGCGCTTGGCGAATCAATCATTCTCCAAACCACCTCGGCAACCATCGACTATCTTGGTCTGCGAATGATTCGAGGCATGGCTACTGCCGCAGCCGATGAACTCGAACAGCCAATTGCTCTACACCTGGACCATGGCAACAGCTACGACCTGGCAGCAAGATGCATCGAAAATGGCTACACATCCGTGATGATCGACGGTTCGAGGCTATCGTTCGCCGATAACTGTGCACTCTCGCGCCGCGTGGTGGAACTGGCGCATTCGGCTGGCGTGTCGGTCGAGGGTGAATTGGGCCACGTGGGCCAAAACAGTGAGCCCACCCCCGCAGACAAACAGTTCCTCACCGAGCCCCACGATGCCAGGCGATTCGTGAGTGAAACCGAAGTGGACGCGCTTGCGGTGGCCGTCGGCACTGCTCACGGTTTCTACAAAGGAGAAGTAAAGCTCGACTTCGACAGGTTGCAGGAAATCAACGCGGCCGTTCCTGACACTCCATTAGTACTTCATGGCGGTTCAGGAGTGTCCGCAGACTTGCTGCGCAGAGCTATTGCTTGCGGCATTCGCAAAGTGAACTTCGGAACCGAGCTAAAGAATGCTTTTACCATAGCGATAAAAACTTCGCTTTCCTCCACTGACGACATCGATCTACGACGAACTTTTGCACCGGCAATTTCGGCAGTTGAAGAGATATCGAGATCAAAGATTCAGATTTGCTCCAGCGTCGCTTACGAAAGGCAGACCTCTACTTTATGACAAATTTCAATTGGCTGCTGGACGGCAGCATCGTTGGTTTGTATCTGCTGGTGACCATGGTCGCGGGATTGATGGTCAGAAAATATGTGGGGAACGTCGAAGATTTTTTGGTTGCGGGCCGAGAGATGGACGTCTATCTCGGAATCGCCTCACTCGCAGCGACCGAGTTCGGAATCGTCACCTGCATGTACACGGCGCAGAATGGTTACGAAAAAGGATTTGCCGGCGCCACGCCCGGGATTCTCATGGCGCTGGCGATGGCTGGAGTTGGTCTGACGGGGTTCGTAATCAAACCGCTGCGTGATTCAGGTGTGATCACGATTCCGGAGTTGCTCGAACAGCGCTTCGGCGGACGCATTCGTTGGGCCGCGGGCGTGGTAATCGTACTCGGCGGGCTGCTGAACATGGGCGTGTTTCTGCGAACCGGTGGTCAGTTTTTAGTGCTCGTCGCCGGATTAAACGTCCGCTATCTCGAGATCATGATGACGGTGCTGTTGATAGGAGTCGCGGTCTATACGATTCTCGGCGGCATGTTGTCCGTGCTGGTCACTGACTTCCTGCAATTCGTAGTGATGAGCGCCGGACTGATCCTGGTGACGATCCTGATCCTAATGAATGTGGGCTGGGAAAAACTCGTCACCACCGTCGAGACGCAGTATGGCGCCGGCGGTTTCAATCCTTTTGTGAATTCAACCATGGGCTGGCAGTACGTCCTGTTCAATCTCATGTTGAATACCGCGGCCGTGCTCACGTGGCAGACGATCATCGCTCGTGTACTGGCGGCGAAGGACGCGAGCACGGGTCGCAAGGTCTACACGCGAACCAGTTTCTTTTTCGTCTGTCGTTTTCTGATTCCCGGCATCTGGGGTATCGCGGCGCTCGCAACGCTTGGTCCAGTCGCGAACACACTCGAAGCAATGCCTACTTACCTGAGCACTGCTGTTCCCGCAGGACTGATGGGAATCTTGATCGCGGCGATGTTAGCCGCGGATATGTCGACTGACTCGTCGTACATGTTGACGTGGTGCAGTGTGATCTACAACGACATCCTGGCGCCATTTCGCAAGCGCCCGTGGTCGCAGCGTAAAGGTCTGTTTTGGAACCGGACGATCATCGCGCTGATCGGGGTCTTTCTGTTGCTGTACGGTCTCTGGTATCCGCTCAAGGGCGATCTTTGGACCTATCTCGGCGTGACCGGAACGATCTACCTGGCGAGCATTTCGGTGCTGCTCATTGCCTGTTGCTATTGGCGCCGGGCAAATAGCTGGGGCGCGGCAGCTTCAATCGTCGTGAGTGCGGTTATTCCAGCCACTTATCTGGTTATGGAACAGTTGCCTGCGACCGCCGCGCTCGCGAAATCCATTGGTCCATATTATTCGGGGATTGCGACTTACCTGTTGTCCGGAGCAGCAATGGTTATCGGTTCGGCGTTGAAACCCGGTAGTAGTACGCCTTAGAAAGTCGTATTCAACAATTGTTTGTGTTCTCTTGTGTGCCCTCTATGGTCCACAGAGACACAGAAGACACAGAGGTTGCACAGATGTCTAATCACTGGTTTTGGTGGGCACTAAGCATGGCGTGCGTGATCTGGTATTCGACGATAACGATCTATGTCGCGATTAAGGGTGCGGGCGATATCAAGCAGATGCTCGCTCGTCTCGGAAGAGACAGAAAACCAGACGCCGGGGAGTCGTAAGTAAGAGTTTCAAACTGCTGGAGGCCAGTCTCTATGCTCGTCTGCATCAGTGCTAATCCCGCTATCGATCGTCGATTGCGACTCCAGAACAACATCGCAGTCGGAGAGATTAACCGCGCTGTGTCGGCCCAACCTTTTCCCGGTGGCAAAGCGGCACATGTTGCGATGGTGGCGAAGGCTCTCGGTCTCGATGTGATGTGGGTTGGATTTCTTGGCGGCGCCACCGGCGAGCAGTGTGAATCGGGTTTATCTGCGTTTGGAGTTCCGTTGACCGTGATTCGCACGCAGAGCGAAACACGTGCAAACCTCGAACTGGTTTCTCCGGACGGCAAAGTAACCGAGATTCTTGAACCTGGTGGCGCGGTCACTGAAGGTGAAGTTGAGCGGCTCCTCACGACCTGTCGCGATCTCTTTGCGGAGAGCGAGAGAGGAACGCAAGTCGCTTTGTCTGGCAGTCTGCCGCCGGGGGCGCCGCCGGATCTTTATGGCGAGTTGATCCGGCTGGCCCACTTGTATGGCTGTCGCACTCTGCTTGATTCGAGCGGCGAGGCTTTGCGCCAGGGACTCAAGGCGGCGCCGGAGTTTGTAAAACCAAACCGGAACGAAGCGTCAGCGTTCGCAAACCGTCGTATCGACGGCCCGACTGCTGCTGTTGAAGTGACGCGGATGTTCTTTGAGGCGGGAGCGAAGAGTGTCGCGATCTCGCTCGGCGCAGACGGAATGATTTGGCAACGAACGTCTACCGGCGATCCGTTTGTTTCCGAACCTTCGCTGCTCGCAAATTGCTCACCGGTTGGGTGTGGCGACGCTGCGCTGGCCGGATTTGCGGTGGCTCATGAACGGGGACTGAGTGAAGTGGAGACGCTGCGTCTTGCAACGGCGTGCGGTTCGGCAAACTGTCTGGCGGATGCACCGGGAAGAGTCGACGCCGGCGATGTGTCGCGGCTGGTCCGGGAAATCCGTGTGCGGAGGATCGTGTCTCGTGAGTCTTCGCAATCAGCAACCGTGGAGGTCCAATGATCCGCATTGCGATTGCCGGTTGCGGCGAGCATTCGCGGGCCAGCCATGCCGCGCCGCTCGCGAGGTACGCCGCTGCGCATCCGAATGAGATCGAGCTCGTAGCTGCGTGCGATCTTAACGTCGACAAAGCAGTCGAGTTTTGCCGATCGTTCGGTTTTGTCCGACCCTATCAAAACCTGGATCAGATGTTGGACGTCGAGCAGCTCGATGCGTGTGTCGCCGTGATGCCGATGGAAAAGATCGTCGAGGTGGGAATCAAACTTCTCGAACGGCGGCTCGCGTGTGTAATTGAAAAGCCGCTCGGCACCTCTCTGACAGAAATCGAGAGACTGGCTCAAGTCGCCCGCGACACACAAACTCCGCACATGGTATCGGTTAACCGGCGCTTCATGCCCTATCTAAACCAGGCGCGTTCGTGGATGCACGATCATGGGCCACTGCGTTATGTGCGAGCGTCGCAGGTTAGGCACGGGCGAAATGAACCGGATTTTATTTGGTCAACGGCCATTCATGCACTCGACGCGTTGCGCTACATCGCGGGTGAAATCGCGGCGTTTGATGTAACGGTACCGCCATCTGGAAAACATGAAACGGCGTGGTATGTGATCGCGCTGCGATTCGAGAGCGGCACGATTGGTCGGATAGAGGTGCTGCCGACTGGAGGTATGGTCGAAGAGTCTTACGAACTTTTTGCGGAAGGGTGTAGAGCGCGCGTCACTGCCGGGTCAGGACCACAACGATCGCTCCAGTGTTGGAAAGACGACAAACTGGTGCTCGAGTCGCAAGCTACCGAAGACCAACCCGAGGATCTTCGGAATGGCGCTTATCAGGAGGTGGAGGAGTTTGTTCGCAGTTTGCGAACGGGAGCACGACCACGACCGTGCATCGACGACATCCTGCCATCGGCGCGAATCAGTTTTGCGATTGCTGACCTGGTGCGTGGTTCGCAAACCTAAATTGTCCATGAACAAACTAATCTGCCTCGTCGCTCTGCTAATCACACTCGTGCTGTTTCATGCATCAGCACAGGAGCAAAAGGGCGTTGGCGGAAGCACGTTTGCCAAAAACGACATCACTTATTCGACAGCGGTCGTCACTCCTCACGTAGCGTGGGCCGGGAAGCTGCCGCAAGGCCCGATCAAGAGTTTCTTCATTCCATCAATTCAGTACGGCCGCGACATGGTCGAGTTGATGCAACGCATCGCTCTCGATCCAACTACGGACTCGATCGACAGCAGTTGGGACATCAACTGTTGGGGTATCGGCGACTACTACGGTCATGAATATCGCGGCGATCGAGACGACTTTCGCACTGTCTACGGCTACGTCGAAAAAGATCTCACCGGAGCTGCGCAGTACGAAGTGATGCTGATTCCCGGCATCAATGGCTGGTCGCGCATGACCCGCGCTACGCGCGACGCTGTTTTGCGCAGAGTTCAGGACGGCGCCGGTCTGGTTCTGTTGCACCCATTCGTGGGCGACGTGAAAGGCCATCCGTTCAAGGGCGATGAAGCCGCGGGCGATGAGCGCATTTGGGAAATCTCTCCGCTCGTTGGCGTTCCGGACGACACGGTCAACGAACGCGGGTATCCGGAAGTCAATCGCGACGCGGTTACAAAGGGCAAATGGGAACCGGGTGACGCCCACTTCATCACTGAAGGACTCCCACTCGAACTCCTTCCGGAAGGAACGATCGGTGGATCGTTTTACCGGTACCGGTCGCAAGGCGACGTCCTGATCAAATCGGGAAATCACCCCATCATCAGCGTGCGCAATTATGGCAAAGGACGCGTCGTCGCGATGGCGTATGTTGAGGAAGGCTTCACGCCGCAAAGCATCAATCCGATCGAAAACAAGATCTATTGGAACTACTGGGAATACCAGTATTCGCTATTGGCTCGTGCTGTTTTGTGGGCCGCCGGCAGAAACGTTGCCGTTCGCATCGAATCACTCGTCGCCAGTGAAGCAGGTTTGAAACTCGTGGTAAGTGCTTCGAATCGACAGGTCGTACGAGTCGAAGTGAATGGGCGAAATGAGTTTGGACAATCGCTCGGTTCGACGAGTGTGGAGAAAGCTCTTAATTCGGGAACGAATGCGTTCGAGATTCCGGCAGCAAAACTACAACCTGCCAACGGTTGGCCCGGAGGACGACAGATATTCGACGTCATCGTTCGCGACGTAAAAGACAACTCGACTCTCAACTGGGGATCCGCCACGTTCACCACGCCAAAGCGCGCGATGATGACCAGTGCGAAGACCGCCGTCGACGTGTATAAGCGCGGTGAGACGCTGAGTGCCGTGTTGCGCGCATCGGGAAATCTGAGCGGCTTGCTGATGCGCATGCAGGTATCGGACGACCTGGGCCGTTTGCTGGGCAGCATTTCGGCTCCGGCTCGTGGCGAGCGCACGTTTACCTTTCCGTTGAAAGATTTTCTCGGGAAGTTTGCGCTTGTCAGGGGTGAACTAGTTGACGATCGCGGCGCCGTCGTCGATCAACTGCGCGCCAAGCCCGCGATGGTGGTCCAGGACAAACGTCGCGAGAAGGAGTACACCGCGCTCGTTTCGTTTGGCGGCACCAAGCACTATTTGCAGGACGCGCAAATGAAGATGGTCCGTGCGGCCGCCGCTGATACGGGATTTACATGGTCCAACGAGGTCGATAATTCTCTGAGTATTCCGCGCGGCACGTTCGGAGTGTACTGGTACGATCGGGGGCCCACGACACCGGAGGCCATGGAACGTGCGATTGCCGACTATCAAAAAACCGGCGACTTCGAAGCCCTCGGCTACCTCACGAAGAAAGAACTATACAAACGGACGGGCGATAAGAAGTTTCTTCAGCGAACGCCTTCATTCAACGATCCGGCCGTTCTCAAGAGTCTCGCCGACATCGTTCGCGCCTCAGCTCGCAACAAGTCGCGTTACAACATGGATTACTACTTTGTCGGCGACGAAGGCTCGTTGACCTCGTATGGCGATGCCGTCGACTTCGATTGGAATCCACACACGCTCGAGGAGTTTCGTCTCTGGTTGAGGCAGCAGTACGGAACTCTTACTGCGCTCAACAACGAGTGGCACACAAACTTTGCGGATTGGAGTTCGATCGTTCCGTACACCACGGAAGAAGCACGGAAAAGCCGGAATTTCGCGCCGTGGGCCGATCACCGCACGTTCATGGAAATTACGTTTGCGAGGGCTTACCAAACGGCCCGCGATGCTGCGATTGAGGGAGACCCCGATGCGCATATTGCAGTCTCCGGCACGCAGGCGACGAACGCTTACAACGGCGCCGACTGGTCTCGCCTCGATCGCGTGATCGACGATTTTCTTTCCTACGATGGCGGCAATCAGTGGGACATGCATCGCTCTTTCGCTAAGCCAAATGCAATGATTGGCTTCTGGACCGGATATGGATCGCATGGGCTCGCCGTTCAGAATGCGGTTTGGACGGCGGCGATTCACAACGTGCTACATCCGAATATTTTTTGGATGTACTCGTTTCTAAACCCGGATCTAACTCACTCAGCTTCAGCGCGTGACATGGGTAAGGCATTCAGCTCGTTGAGATCTGAAGGCGTCGGTAAGCTGTTGATGGAGGCAACGCGGCAACAGGACGGAATCGCGCTTTACTACTCGATGCCTTCGATCCACGCCGCCAGCATTCTCGGTTATCACCAACGCAGCAGCGATGACGATGACGAAGTCGCGGATCGAGCCCGTTTGAGCTTTGCAGCGAACCGCGACGGATGGGTCAAGACGATCAAAGACCTCGGTTTGCAGTTTGATTTCGTGTCATCAGAAGACGTGGCAACGAAAGGAATCGCTAACGACAAATACAAAATCGTGATACTCCCGCTCGCGTTTGCCTTATCTGATGAAGAGGCGCAACGCCTTCAGGAGTTTGTGACGGGCGGCGGCGTAGTGATCGCCGATGCAGCGCCAGGCTGGTTGGACCAACACTGCGCGTGGCAAACGAATGATCGCTTGAACAAGCTGTTTGGCATTGCCGCGGTTGCTTCAGAAAAGCGCGAACTGAAACTGGCTGCGGGTGAACTCAGCCTTTCGTCGCAAGCCGGCGGCTGGCACTTGCCGCAGACAATCTCAGGAATCCGCATCGCCGAGCCTGAGCTAAGAGTTTCAGGCGGGAGCGCTCTTTTCAAAATTGGTAACAGTGATGCAGCGATCGTGAATCACACGGGAACGGGTTGGACCATTTACCTCAATACCGTATGGGATCAATATCCCAAAGAACGTGCGGCAAAGTTCGGTGGCGCAGCATACCGTGAGCTGCTACAGGCGATCTTCAACAAGGCCGGCATAGCTCCAGCAGTTAAACTGACGTCGCCCGACGGTCAGCGGATCTCCCACGCGCAAATCGCTCGATACAAGTTTGGCGACGCGGAGATCGTGGCGATTGTCAAAGAGAACATCGCCATTGCAGGCGTGGTGGGCCAGGACGGAGTCACGACTTACAACGACGCAAACCTGGGCCAGGTGGCGAAGCAGGATTTGACAATCAAGCTCTCGCGTAAATCCTACGTTACCGATATCCGAACTGGTAAGAAGCTTGGCTTCACGGATGTCGTGCACAGCTCAATTCTGATCGGCGATGCGTTGATATTGGCCTTGAGTCCCGAAGCAAACGAGCTGAAGCTCGAGGGCGCCGGCGCTGCACATCCGGGCGATCATATTTCTTTCAATTTGATCTCGACGATGTCCGGTCCCGAGCTCGTACGCTGCCACGTCATTGCTCCAGACGGATCTGCTTTGCCGGTCTACTCGAACAATGTGCTGCTCCGAAATGGACGCGGCACATTTACGTTGCCGTTTGCGCTGAATGATGCTCCCGGCAAATACGTGATTCGCGCCACGGATGTCATCACGGGTGCAACAGTAGAAAAGTCGCTCGAACTAAGGTAGGCAAGCCTTACCTGAAAAGTCGGGAGTTGAACCCTGGATCGATGTCAGGGTCGATGAGCAGCTTTGCACAAAAAGGCGAAAGTCATTGTTGGAGGAGGTCAGTACCGCAACGCGGTAGCGTCGGGTCGACGGCGCGCAAGGCATTGAAGACTATCTGATTTCAGAGGCTCACCCGACGCTACCGCGTTAGGGTACTGACCTCCTCCAAGTCTGATTCCGACTTTTTGTGCAAAGCCTCGATTTAATAGCAAAGGCAAAGTAGTTGGACATAAAGGTTTTCAATACGAAGCTGGAACTCGGCCAGGCTGCGGCGCAAGACGCGGCGAAGATCATCAATCAAGCCATCAACGAACGCGATGCTGCTTACGTCATCGCCGCGACCGGAGCATCTCAGTTCGAATTCCTGGACTCGCTGGCGCAGGAAAAGATCGACTGGAGCAAGGTCGTTTTTTTCCATCTCGACGAGTACGTCGGACTACCGGAGTCACATCCCGCCAGCTTTCGACGTTATCTGAAAGAGCGGGTGGTCAGTCGCATTCATCCAAAAACGTTTCATTTTATTGACGGCGAGGCCGGCGATGTTTATGCGGAATGTCATCGCGTTGGTGACTTAATCGCGCAACAGACAATCGACGTTGCTTTTGTCGGTATCGGTGAGAACGGGCACCTCGCATTCAACGACCCGCCGGCAGACTTCGACACTGAAGAACCTTACATCGTTGTCACCCTTGATGACGCGTGTCGCCTACAACAAGTCGGCGAGGGTTGGTTCAAAAGCATTGCTGAAGTTCCGGCTCAAGCGATTTCGATGTCGATCAAACAAATCCTCAAGAGCCACAATGTGCTGTGCATCGTTCCTGACGGAAGGAAAGCTGAGGCGGTGAGAGCCACGGTCGAACTCGAAGTGTCTCCGCTACGACCCGCCTCAATACTCCAGGAACACGAACGCGTTACGCTGTACCTCGATCACCACTCCTCGTCACTCCTCAAATAAATCACGGCAACAGCTCTATCTTTCGTCAGAAACGCCGGGTTCTCGACTTAACATCTTTCGTCTTCGGAAACGTTTTCGCGCTCTCGACCACTAGAGATGAAAAGAGATCGTGGTGCAACGGGCACGAATAAGAGGCTTGAGATCTTCAGAAGCTTTCGAGCTTGATTCTTCCGTGAGTACGCCTCTCAAATTTGCCAGGAATATCGTATATTCGAGAACTGACCCGACGCTACCGCGTTCCGGTACTGACCTCCTCCAAGCCTGAGTCCTGACTTTTGAGGCAAAGCCCAATTTCCTAACGCTCCGGAGGCTATCATGGCGAGTGCTTCCACTCCCGAAGTCAACTACCAAAAAGAAGTGCGCTTCGCCGTAGTCATGTATGGCGGCGTCTCGCTTGCAATTTATATCAACGGCGTCGCGCAGGAATTGCTGCGCCTGGTTCGCGCTACCGCCGCGAATGGTGACGGTAAGGCATTGCTGAGCGATAAAGATCTGTCCGGATCGGAAAGCGTTTACCGCAAGCTAAGTTACCTGTTAGCAGAAGAGCCTGACGATGATTCGCCGACCAGAGTGGATTCAACACCGATTCCGACCCGTTTTGTAGTCGACACGATCGCTGGCGCATCAGCAGGCGGAATCAACGGAATATTCCTCGCAAAAGCACTGGTCCGAGGTGAGAAAATAGATCGGCTACAGGAGTTGTGGGTGCGCGAAGGCGCGATTGAGAAACTGCTCAACGACAGACTGTCAAAGGACTCGCCCGTAGGTTTCGACAATCCACCGCCGGCGTTGCTCAATGCCAAGCGAATGTATCTCGAGTTGCTGAGAGCCTTCGATGAAATGGATGGGGTGAGATCCGACTCCTCCAAACAAGAAGACGATACGAAAGCCAGCAATTCTCTAGTTGATGAACTCGACTTATTCGTGACAACCACGGACTTGCATGGCGCGGTTTTGCCGATGCGCTTAACGGATGAGGTCGTCTTCGAGCGACGCCACAAGAGTGTATTTCGCTTTGTCTTTCCACGGGACAATGAGCCTCAGCCGGATATTGATTTCCTGCCAGACACGAATCCTTTTCTTGCGTACGCCGCCCGCTGTACCTCGTCGTTTCCGTTTGCGTTTGAGCCCATGGTGCTTACCGATATCGACGCTATTCTCGACGGCTGTGGCAGGTATGCGAACGATCCGAATGCGCGCTCAGGCAGCGTCCGCTGGAGCCGGTTCTTTCGTGATTTTGAACAGGCATCGGGCCTTAAGCCCGTCCCGCCGCAAAGTCGGGCGTTCGCGGACGGCGGCGACCTCGACAATAAACCTTTTGGGCACGCGATCGATACGCTCGCGCGGCGCCATGCTGATTATCCTATCACTCGAAAACTTCTCTATGTCGAGCCCTCACCTGAGCATCCTGAAGACGAGCCGGAGAAGGATCAGCGGCCAAACTTTATCGAAAATGCAATCGATGCTTTATCGACACTGCCGATGTACGAAACTATCCGGGAAGATTTACAGCGCGTGAGCCTGCGGAATCGGCTCGTGGTCCGCATAAATCGCGTGCTGGATAATGTCGATGAGGATATCAAGCAAGCCAATCAGTCCGACCAGAACAATGAAAGGCCAAACGTCCTAAAGAGCATTCAGAGTAATCACGAGGAATTGCGTAATCTCACCGATGACCAATGGTCCATGCTCTATCTGGACGATATGATCAAACGAAAAGGTCCAGGGTATGCTGCGTATCACCGGCTGGAAATCGCCTCAGTCACTGATGACCTGGCGCGGATGGTGACGCGTGGCGCAGGGCTGAATGAGGATTCCGATTATTTTGCGATCATTCGCAGCTTGACGCGAGCGTGGCGCGGGCTTCGATATTCTGATTACCGAGACGTGCCAGTCACCGAAAGCGGCGCGCCGGCAACAGGGCCGCGGCACCCGATCAATCAATTCCTCACCAGCTTCAATCTGTCTTATCCGCTACGACGCATCAGCTTTATCAGAAATCGAATTGAGTTCCTGCATTGTTTGGATCAGGATAAGTTAAAGGAAACTTACACATGGCCGGACGGCTTCGAAGTGAACAACCAGGCTGTGCGCGAGTTTCGCGAAGAGTTGCGCCGCATCTACCGCGAGTTGAAAAAAGGCGAGATTGGTTTGCGCAAAACTGAACGGCGGTTGCTCTCGCGTCCACATCCGACTGACAAGCCAGGTGATTCGCGCATCGCGAGACATCAGGAGATAAATGAATTAACTGAAATGATCATTGCAAAGCTGCCGGGCGGAGTTCGAAAAGATGGTACGCCCGATTCCCGCGCATTGCTGAATTACTTCCTGCGCGGAACAAAACAAACAATCTGCGATTCGCCTGAAGCTGAGTCTGATCGCAGAGCAAAAGAGTTCCTGGACAAGAATTCCGACGTACTGGCGAAAATGAATGAGATCGCCGAAGGAATCGCCGGCGAAATTAGAGGAGCGCGCGATACGGCCGAAAAGGAGGCGCGCCAAGTGCTCCGGCTAGATGGGGGGACGCTGGGTGGGGGCACGGTGCCAGTAGGGATTGCGCGCGAGTGTTTGCAGAATTATTACCAGGATTACGACGACTACGACATGATAATTTTTCCGGTGCTTTACGAAACCGAGGTCGGTGAACCGGCATTGGTCGATGTGTTTCGGGTCAGCCCTGAAGATGCGAAAGCATTGATTGACGAGCGCAACTCAAAGTGCCGGAAGTTGGCAGGCACGGCCCTCGCGCATTTCGGCGCGTTCCTGGAAAAACGCTGGCGCGAAAATGACATTATGTGGGGGCGGCTGGATGGCGCCGAACGAATTATTGCTTCACTACTTCCCATCGATCATCCGCAGAAAGCAAGTCTCATCGGCGAAGCGCAGGCCGCAATTGTGTACGAAACAATTAAGGACCGGGGAGTTGAGGAGCGGCAGGATCTTTTGTGCGAGGCGTTGATGCGCACTGGTTCCGGTCAACCCGAGCCGAATCTTCTGGTCCAGGTCGGCACTGGTCAAAGCGGTTTCATCGATAATCTAAAGAACAATGCCGGCGCAGATCTGCAGGCGCAGTTGAATGCGAAAATCGACAACGCGACTTTGCGCGATCGTTACCTTGATGTGTTCGCCAAAAACAGCAAGCCAGACACAAAATCGACGCTCGAAACTGCGACGCGAGCGACGACGATTGTGGGGAAGATGTTTGAAGACCTGGCAGACGATTATGCCACTAACGGAAAGAAATATGCCGCCTGGATCACGCGAATCGGTCAGGTGGGGTGGGGCTTGGTCGAATTGGCGGCGCCCCAGACCATTTGGAATTTGCTCTTTCACTATTGGTTAAAACTACTCTACCTGATCGAATTGATCTTGATCGTCGGTGGAACAATTTTGGTGCGGCCGGCGATCCAGCAGTTTGGCTTTCTGCTCCTTGCTTTGACCCTGGCGGTGCATTTGGCTGTCACGCTTTTGAACGACCTGATGCGCAGTCGCAAACGATGGCTGAATCTAATCAAGGCTGCGCTGATCACACTTTTGATCATAATCGTGGGAATTGGCGTCGCGTCTGCGGTAGGCTTAGTGGGTGAGCCGGTCATTTGGTGCCGCATGGTCCAAATTAATTATTGGTTCACTCATCCGTCCGGATGGCGAAAATGGTGGCTGCCGGCGCTGGCGGGATTCTTCTTTCTGGTCTCCGCCCGTAAGGATTTTAGAATCCGGCGTCGCGAAGGTTGATTTAGCCGCAGATTTACGCTGATGAACGCAGATCTAATCTGCGTTCATCAGCGTAAATCTGCGGCCAGATCAATAACTGTATAAGAGCTTATGTCTGACTTCTTCAGCGGCAGCCGTCACGGAATCGATGTCATCGCTCATCGCGGTGGCAAGGGCGAAGCGCCTGAAGAAACTCTCGTCGCTTTCGCAAACGCCAAGCAACTCGGCGTCGATGTGCTGGAAATGGACATTCGAGTCACGAGCGACGGCGAGCTCGTGTTAATGCACAATCCTACAGTAAGAGCAACTACAAACGGTTGGCTCCCGGTTCGCTGCTATAGATTGGCGGAGCTACAAAAGCTCGATGCCGCCTACAAGTGGAATCCGGATGGCTTGCCTGAACCACCGCATCGAGGTGAGGGCATCATTGTTCCCACGTTCCGGCAAGTTCTTGAGCAGTTCCACGACATGCGAATGAACATTGAGATCAAGGGCTGGCACCCGTTCGACGCGAAAAAGATTGCGAAGAAGTTTTGTGATCTTCTGGTCGAATTTGAAATGACCGAGCGTGTACTCATTGCGTCATTTCACTCGCCGGTGCTGCGGGTCATTCGACGAGAGTTCCCTAAGGTTGCGATTTCCGCGTCAACCTTTGAAGTCATCAGGTTTGTGGTGAGCAGCAGATGGGGAACCGGCGATTACAGACCAAACGTCGCTGCCATTGAGACGTCGAGCAAGTCCATCGATCGCAGATTGGTGGAGACAGCAAAGAAACACGGTTTAAAACTACATGCCTTTACCGTTAACGAAGTTGACGACATGAAGCGATTGATCGCGCTGGGCGTCGACGGCATTATCACGGATTTTCCGACGCGACTACTCGAGCTGCTCAGCAGTCGGACACCTTCTAGTTCCTAGCAACGGAGATCCTACGAATGTTGAGGATTATTGCGCTACGAGCGTGTTGAGCGACGTTGCGAGATCGAGGCGCGTGAGGCTGCGCGAGGGGTTGAACGCGTTTCCGTCGAGCGTAAGAAAACGTCGCTGCAGAGCGACCGCGACGTAACCTCGCCATGCGAGGGGTATCGATGAGGCGTCGGAGACTGTCAGAGGAAGCGAAGCCGAGGCGGCTTGAGAACTGAGGCCAGCGGCTTTAACCAACGCGATCGCTGCCGCGAGTTTCGTGGCTCCGTTGTAAGGATTGAACTTCCTGCCAGGGCACGCATCATAAAACAGTGCGCCGAATGGAGACGCCTGTGTGCTCTCCACCACGTTTCGGGAATCGTCGTCGCGAACATCAGTGAACATCGCTGCCGATGCCATGTACTGTGGAACCAGGCCCGATCGCACCAGTGCCTCAGCAAGTTCAAGGCGGCTGACGGCATCGTTTGGACGGAATTTTCTGCCTTCCGGAAGCATCAGATTTGCAATCAGGCTTTTCTCGACCTGCACAGTTTGATCAGGCGAGAGCGTCGACTCATCGAGCATCACTGGATACTCAACCTGAGTTACCTCGACGGCGCCAAAGACCTGCTGGGTTGTTCCCACATAACCTGAATGCGATATCGACGCCCGCAGCGTTTGGCTCGACGGATTGCGGAGCACCACTTTCTCACGACGTCCGGTGAAGCCAGGCAAGTTGAGATAGTTCGATTCACCCACCAATGCGTTCGACTGATCGTAAACTCTCAGTCCAAAATCGTTTGCACTGAGGTCCCAATAGATATTGATGCCGGCCTCGATTGTGTTCTGCGGGATCGAGACGTTCGCTGAGCTTGTCAGGTTCGGATACACGGTCTGCTCAAACGTCTGCGACGTGCGCGTGGTGAACCGGATCGCGTTGCGCGAGAGCGTCGAGCGAAATCCGCCCATGTGGCGTTCCGGAAACGCGGCCTCGAGCACTGCGGCGTACGTGTTGAGCATCCCGGCACCGGCCTCGTGGAAAAAGTAGCGAGGCATCGGCGTTGCCGTGCGGCTTAGGATGTCCTTGACGTCTGCCGGAGTCAGGTTTGGATTCACTTCGAGCATCAAGGCGATGGCTCCAGCAACTTGCGGGGCCGAGAACGATGTGCCAGTCGCCGTCGTGTAGTACAGCATTTCGGTTGGCGACAGACGCTGGGTGTCCGCACCCGCGATCCCGGAGACTCCTGTAACAGTCGGTGCACTCCGAAGGCTGACGATGTTTGTTCCGGGAGCGACCAGCGACGGGTGCTGCAAATCGTCACCGAAGTTGCCGCGTGCTGAATAGTCTGCGAGTCTGCCTGTTACATCGGTCGCGCCCACGCCGATTACCCAGGGCGCTACCGCATACGGGTTCATCGTTCCGTTTCCGGGACCCGTGTTGCCGGCGGAGAACACAATGTTCACACCTGCGTCGGTCAGCATCCTGGTCGCGACATTCACTGGATCGTTTAGGTCGAACACCGTGTTCGCCGAGAAGCTGCAATTCACTACCCGCACGTTGTACTGCGCTCTTTTCTGGAGCAGATAATCGAATCCCGAAAGGACGTACATCAGGTTTAGATCGCCTGCACTGAGCCCCAAAAGCCGCGCGCCCGGAGCAACACCGGCGAATCGTCCTGACGAGGCCGCTCCGCTTGCTGCGATTACGCCGCTGACGAAAGTTCCGTGGCCACCCGCGAGATCCGTGTTCGTGAGATTCTCGAGCGGAGCCGGATAAGTGAACAAGCCGGGAACGCTTTGCGTGTCGGCCAAACGAACATTCTGAAGCACTTTGCCTGCAAGATCGACGTGCTGGCTGTTGATGCCCGTGTCGAGGACCGCGACCGTCACATTGCGGCCGATTACCGGCATACCGCCGTTCTCCTGGCGAAGGTCGCCGTCTGGGCCAACACGCTGTACGCCGGTCGTGTTGAAGTAAGGATCGGAATTGAACGTCAGCGTGCGGTTACCGTAGAGCGAACGGACTCTCGGCAGCTTTGAAACCGCGACTAGCTGCGCCTTGGTTGCGGTGACGTAAACCACGGGCAGCATGCGCAAACGCGTTCCACCCGTGATGCCGAGCTGCTTAAGCTGCGCGATGTCAGCGTCTGTCACCGACGAGTGATAGACGATCACCGCGTTTATGTTGCTGTCGTCCGTCGCGTTATTAAGAGCGACAGCAAGCTCAGGATCTACACTCTGAAGTCCCGTATTGTCGTCCGCACCGGTTAACGTGATGCCGTCGGCTCCGGTGAGCGTGATGCCATCCGCGCCGGTCAGCGTAATGCCGTCGGCTCCAATGACTGCGATGCCGTCGGCTCCGGTGAGCGTGATGCCCGTTGGATTCGTGTGGTCCCAAAGGACACCCGTTGTTCCAAAGCCTATGATTGAATCGGCGCCTGTGAGAGTGATGCCGTCAGCACCCGTGAGTGTTATGCCGTCGGCACCGGTTAAAGTGATCCCGTCCGCGCTGGGCAGTGTAATGCTGTTTAGGCCGACCCGCGTAGCGCCGTCAGCTCCGGTCAAAGTGATCCCGTCGGCGCCGGTGAGAGTGATGCCGTCAGCGCCGGTCAAAGTTATTCCGTTCGGCCGTCGAATCAGGATCGAGTCGGCGGTGTACTTCGTACCATCAGCGCCAGTCAAGGTTATGCCATCGGCGCCGGTCAGCGTGATGCCATCAGCCCCGGTAAGGGTAATACCGTCGGCGCCGGTCAATGTGATTCCGTTCGGTCCCGTATACGTCGCGCCGTTAGCGCCTGTTGGCGTGACGCCGTCGGCCCCGGTCAGCGTGATCCCGTCCGCGCCCGTGAGCGTGATTCCGTTCGAATTGTAATTGAAGATTCCGTCTGCGCCGGTGAGCGTAATGCCATTGACCCCGACATAGTCGATGCCGTCTGCACCGGTCAGTGTGATGCCGTTTGATTTGACGATAGAGAGGCCGGCCAGGACGGGATTCGCCGTCAGCAGCAAAATTATTAGGAGTGCCAGAAATCTATTCATCTGATTTGATCGGGGAACCGCGCTTCCGCGCGCAATTCAGACTCATAAGACGGCTTGCGGGAACGCGTATTGAACCGATACGAACGTCCCGGGCGCGCTTATTATATGTATGCTGCGTTGGAGTGTAGTTATACAAACTTTGCCTTTGTATTGCATTGAACCCGCAGCTTGCCTGAAAAGTCGAAAGTCACTGTTGGAGGAGGTCCTCCAAGCCTGCCCGATCTCAAACTTGTTTAACTGGGACTTAACTATGCGGATCTTAAACAGGATTGGTTGAGAAAAACTTGAGTGCGGTTCAAGTTTTTCTCAAGGACAAGGTCGTATGCTCTGAACGATGACCATGAGCTTCACTCTTAACGACCATTTCGATTCGACAGAGAGTTATTCCCCGGTGGTCGACACCTCCGTCGCGAGTTCTTCGAAAGATGAACGCGACGGTGTGCATATATTGAATGAGAAGCTTGAAATTCCGCGCTGTGCGGGG
Organism: Pyrinomonadaceae bacterium; assembly: GCA_035571655.1. Lineage (GTDB taxonomy): Bacteria > Acidobacteriota > Blastocatellia > Pyrinomonadales > Pyrinomonadaceae > PSRF01. The sequence goes on along the minus strand of DATNCH010000030.1, from coordinate 5,981 downwards.
CTCATCGAACGGCCAAGAGTCATTGAAAAACTTGACCGATCGCTTAGCCGCTTCGCTGCGACACTGGTTTCCGGTCGAGCGGGGACCGGCAAAACGTCCATCGGTGCGGCTTATGCTCGAACGCGAAAGAGAGTCGCATGGTTTACGGTGGAATCGTCAGACAGCGATTGGAATGTTTTTGCGAGTTACCTCGCAGCGAGCGTGCATCGAGTCGCCGAGAGCAAGAAAGCCGTCGGAGACTCGCTGCACGCCGTTACCAATTCTTCCCCTGCCGCGATGGCGAGATTTCTCTACGTTATAGCTTCCGTGTTGGAAACCGACGAAAAAGATGATCGGCCATTGCTTGTCCTTGACGGCGTACACCATTTGTTCGACGCCGATTGGTTCGGTGGGTTCGTCAATATTCTACAGCCGTCGCTTTCAGAAATTGCGGACGTGCTTCTGCTGTGCCGGAGCAGACCGCCGAACCCGTTATGGCGTTTACGTTCGAAACAACAACTCGACGTTATCGACGAGAGGACGCTTGTCTTTGATCGAGATGAGACAGTATTGCTCCTCACGCAGGCCGGGCGTTCGCAAGCTGAGGCCGCGCGCATTCACGCGGAAACGTTCGGGCGAGTTTCGAAACTCCTTCCATTCATCAACGGCGGGAAACCGTCAAAGCCTCGGCTATAACCGCGCTCTTCGATTTGCGTCCGAGCGACGTGGCATAATACGGGCTTCCGGACCGGTCTCGTCGTAGCGATGCAGGACAGTTTTACCTCCAAATTCTTTTTCATTCACACCAGGCTTTAGCCTGGTGCTGTGCAGCGGGCATTTTCAGAAACCGTTTTAACGGTTTCCACGCGAAAAAAGGGCAAACCGTTGAAACGGTTTTCTGCATTAGTGTTACGTGAAGACACCAGGCTAAAGCCTGGTGTGAATGAAAGAGACTTTTGACGCAAAGCGATGCAGGACAGAAACTTTTTTCTCCGCACAAAGCTCCTCCCACCACGCGCTGTCACCGAGTTACTACAGCGTCCGAGGCTTACGAAAAAGCTGCAAGCTAACCTCGGTTCTCCTATAACAATGGTTGCGGCGGACGCTGGGTGCGGCAAGACCACTCTGATCGCCGATTTTATTCGCAGCCAGACACGGCCTACCGTTTGGTACCAGCTCGACCATACTGACGCGGATCCGGTCGTGTTTCTCGGCTATATCGCGCACGGCATCAAGAATCTGTATCCGGCATTCGGCGAAGCAATCTTTCCATACTTGAGCGAAGCGAACGAAGAGGTGCTTCGCTTTCCTGAGCGCTCGGCCGACCTCCTGATCAACGAGATACTTGAATCGGTCGAGCAACCATTCATTCTTGTCCTGGATGACTATCACCATATCGGACGCGATACGATCGTTCACAAGCTGGTCGATCGACTCCTGCAATACTCGTCTGACCTGGTCCATCTGATCATAACGACCCGCGATCTTCCGCCACTCGCGACTATGCGGCGAAAGACGCAGTCGGCTGCGCTGGTGATAACGCGCGACGATCTTCTTTTCACAGACGACGAAGTAAAAGAGCTGTTCAAACAGACGCTCAACGTCGAGCTGAAAGACGAAGAGATAGCCGAGTATCGCGGGCGAACGCAGGGATGGATAACTGCGCTTCAGCTTGTGCGTCAAGTTGCCGAGCAGGAGATGCTTTCGGCAGACGGACCAGCAGCGGTGGACCTCCATAACGTTCTGGAGCAATCGGAACGCGATATCTTCGATTATTTCGCCGAGGAGGTTTTTTCGCGTGAGTCGGCTGAGACGCAGCGGCTGTTGATGGATCTTTCCCTGCTCGAATCGCTCCCGCTCGATCTCTGTAGCGCGCTGTTTCCAGAGCTGCGCTGCTCGGCGGCACTGCCTGAGCTGGCGCAGAAGAACATGTTTCTTACCGTCGCGGGTGATCGTCATACTGGCGAGGAATATAGATTCCATCCACTGTTCCGCGATTTCCTGGTCCGTCGCCTCCGATCCGATCTCGGCCAGGCACGCGTCGCAGAAGAACGGAACCGGATCGCCGATCATTTTCTCAAAAGCAAAAAGTGGGAGGTGGCGCTTCCCTACCTGCTCGCCGCGCGAAACTTCGATCGCGCAGCATCCGTGATCGCAGAAACGGGCAACGAGTGGATCGCGGCCGGTGCGTTTACTTCACTTGGGTTGTTCGCGGAACAGATACCCGATCGCTCGCTGGAGGAACATCCTCGTTCGTTGCTGCATAAGGCTGAGGTCGCACGCCTTCATGGCGAAATCGAAAAGTCGTCGAAACTTCTGAACCGCGCCGTCGAGCTTCTAAACCTGACAGACGATTCGACCGGAGAAGGCGAGGCTCTCCACTCTCTTGCCAGTCTCGCACGTCGTCGCGGTCGATACCCCGAGGCGTTCTCACTGATTGAGCGTGCCGAAACTCTCGTGTCGCATACTTCCGAAACATTCATGAAGTGCGCGAACACGCGCGGTCTGTGCCTGATCGTGCAAGGGAAATGGACCGAGGCGGAACAGCAGTTCAGGTTGGCACTCGAACTCGCCGACAAACTCGGAAACGATCAATACGTTCGTCTTGTGACACACAATCTTGCGCTCGCGCCGGGCTTTCGCGGAGATTTTGGCGAGGCTTTGCGCTGGTTCAAACGCATTTTTCGCGAGGGCCAGCCCGACAAGCAACTGCCGCAGGAAGCGATTGGTCACTTGAACGTGGCCCGCCTGCATCTTTACCGCGGTGAATTCGACGACACCGAAAAACACCTCAGCCGCTCGCTCGAGCTGTGCCAGCTCTACAATCTTCGGTTTTTGCGGGGCGAAATATTCGAAGCGTACGCGAATTTCTATCGCGAGAAAGGCGACTTCGCTCACGCTGAGGAATTCTACGAGCGAGCCACGAATGCATATGATGAGGCCGAGATCGACATCACGTCGAAAGAGTTGAACGAAGAACGCGCGGCCTTCTACCGCATGCGTGGTGATCTCCCGAAAGCGCGTGCGCTGCTGGAAGATTTGATCACGAGACGTGAACAGCAGGGAAACGAACACGGAGTCCGCACAGCTCGTCTGCGTTGCTATCAACTTGATCTTGCCGAAGGTGCTTCAAAAGGCCTCGACGTGCACCTCCGTGAACTGCTCGATTATTTCAACCGTCACAATCAATACTACGACGAAGCGTTGACAGCGATGCTCCTGGCTGAGACCTGCCTCGTTCAGGGAAAAACGAAAGACATGATCGAGTACGTACGGCGGGCGTTGGATCTTTCGACTCGTTTCGATTACGAGTACTGGCTGCGCGGCGAGATCCGGCGAAATCCAGCGATATTCGGACATGAAGACATCGTGGACCGCCTGCCCGTAGATCTCCGCGAAGAACTGAGTGCGGAACGCTCGACGCCAGTGCGCGTCCAGTCTCCTTTAGAAGCGCGTGCCCCTATCACGGATCTAACGATACGGGTGCTCGGCCCGGTGGAAATCTTTCGCGATCCTTCTATTCCGTTTGCCGCCGACGCCTGGACTACGCGGCGGGCGCGAGACATTTTCTGCTACATAGCAACCAGCAAAAATCGACGTGTTTTGAAGGAGGTGCTGATCGAAGCATTCTGGCCCGACGAGGAGCTCGAGACCGTGGAGAAGAATTTTCATCCGACGATTTCACATATCCGAAAAGCGCTGAACAGTCGTCAGCCCTTCAAGCAGAACTTTCTGATCTTTCGCGACGGCGCGTATCAGCTCAATCCCGAGCTTTCATATTCCATCGACGCAGAAGAATTCGAGCGGTGCATCGTCGAAGCGGAAAAAGCAAAACGCGAGCAAGACGCGGCGCATCAACGGGAGAGTCTCGAAGCTGCTCACAAGATCTACCGGGGGGAATTCATGGTCGGCGTTTATGAGGATTGGGCCGAGGAACGACGCCAGTTCTACTCAGAGCAGTCTGCACGTGTGATTGCCGCTCTCGCAAGACTCTCCTTTTCCGAAAAACACTGGGCTGATGCGTTGAGGTACGCGGGCGAAGCTTTGGCAGGCGATCCGTTTCGCGAGGACATGCATCGGCTGACGATGAAGGCGTTTGCCGCCCAGGGCAAGCCGGCATCTGTCAAGAAGCATTTCGAAAGAATGAAAAAAACCCTGCACACGGAACTCGGCATCGAGCCGGCCGAAGAAACAAAGCGTTTGTTTGCCGAGCTCATGAAATAGAGACACGTCTTCTCTGCGTTCTCTGCGTGTCTTTGCGTAAATGTTTCTTACCACTACAGTTAACGCAGAGATCGCAGAGATACGCAGAGAACGCAGAGAAGACTCAAGTTAGCCTCAACTCTTAAAATTACCGCTCAAGTATTTCTCAAAGTCCTTCCTCTACCCTCCCTGACAGTTGATTTCCCGACTTGATCGTCAAGGAGATGAGGACAGTGAACTTTCAGAAGAGGAACCTGTTTAGAAGGACGCTCACACTTCTGTTTTTGTTTGCTTTGAGTGCCGGACTATGGCGAATGCCAAATTCGCCCGTCCCTGCTGTATCGGCGCAAGCTGGAAGCGCGAGGCTGAGCCCGGCGCTGAGCGCCCGCCTGGCGGGACTCGCGAACGACGCCGACGCCGGCATGGTGATCGTTGCATTCAAGTCGTCCAGCGGCTTGCAGAACGAGCACCTTAACGTCCTGCGTTCCATCGGCGTGACCGGCGGCCAAACATTCCCGACGCTTGGGATGGTCGCGCAGCCGATGACAGCCGGCCAGGTCCGCGCGCTTGCCGCAAACTCCGCAGTCAGATCGCTGTGGTCGAACGACCGCCTGATGTACTACATGCATCAGGCACGCGTCCTGGGCGGCGTCCAGAAAGTGCAGACCGACTCTGGAATGACGCTGCGAAACGGCGGGATGCCGGTCTCAGGCGCGGGTGATTTTTCAGTGCTGGTGATCGACTCCGGCGTCGACGCAACACTCGCCGATCTCCAATTCGGGTCCAAAGTTATTCAGAATGTGCAGACGCCCGTCGCTGCAGGAACACTGCCGGGTTTTACTCCGAATGTCTCCATTGAAAACGTACCAAACACCGACCAAACCGTCGGCCACGGCACTCACTGCGCCGGGATCATCGGGGGAACGGGATTGCGATCCGGTGGCCTTTATACCGGCGTTGCCCCTGGCGCGAAGATCATCGGCGCCGGACTTGGCGCGGGAATTTTCGTAATTAACGGCCTGGCTGCGTGGGAATGGGGCCTGTCAAATCAATACCGCTACAACATCCGCGTTGTGTCGAACAGCTACGGCAGTTCGGGTGCATTCGACCCCGACAACCCAATCACGATCGCCTCAAAAATGGCGCACGACCGGAACATCGCCGTCATCTTCGCAGCCGGAAACGACGGCCCCACGAAGGACACGTACAACACTTATGCGAAAGCTCCGTGGGTGATCGGCGTTGCGGCAGGTTCGAAAGAAGGCGACCTCGCTGACTTCTCTTCCCGCGGAGTTCGACGTGATATTCGGTTAGGCAACGAAGATCCGAACGACGACTTCAATGCTCCGACGATCACGGCTCCAGGCACGGGCCGCATTTACGAGACCAACGCGGGTAAGTTTACGTCCGCAATCGTATCCACACGCTCGACCGTCAATCTGACGGCGAACGGGCTCGACGCCGATACCGAACTTCCGCCCGCCTACATCCCGTTCTACACGCAGATCTCCGGCACATCGATGGCGACGCCTTACATCGCCGGCGTTGTCGCGCTGATGCTCGATGCCGATCCAACGCTATCGCCGGATCAGATTCGCGAGATCCTTACTTCGACTGCCAGCAGAATGCCGGGTCGCGAGGAATGGGAAGTCGGGGCCGGTTTCGTCAACGCACACGCGGCGGTTGATAAGGTTTTCAACCGCTCCAAACCATATAGAAATGTGCAGGACGTTATGTATAACGCAGTTTTTGATATGGACCATCCGCCCGTGCAGAACTTCCACGTCGATTTCAGTCCG
>DATNCH010000029.1:0-10373 GCA_035571655.1 Pyrinomonadaceae bacterium | reverse complement strand
CTCGAACCCTGGGCTGGAATTAGCGAACGCCTTCGGCGTTAAACTGCGTGGAATTAGCGAACGCCTTCGCCGTTTTCAATTCATCGCAAGTCAGAATATTAATAGTCATTGAACCCGTAAGGGTTCGCCGAGCGTTTAACCCTTTCAGGATTGGTCGTGATTGAAATTATGTCTGACGATCACGAAATCCTGACCAACGCCGAAGGCGTTCGCTAATTCCAGCCCAGGGTTGGAGCGCAAGCGACAACCCTGGGTGAACGATTGAAATATGTTTGAACCCTGAAAGGGTTCGCCGAGCGTTTAACCCTCCTAAGGAACTAGACGCGTAAGTCTAATGATTTCAACAAAGCGACTGTAGCGTCCAGTTCCTTTTTGAGATGACGTGGGCGGCCCACGTCGGGATGCTTTCAGGGTTGGTCGTGATTGGAATTTGTGTCCCAGGGTTCTCGCGATGCTCGAACCCTGGGCTGGAATTAGCGAACGCCTTCGGCGTTATCTGCGTGGAATTAGCGAACGCCTTCGGCGTTAAGCTGCGTAGAATTAGCGGACGCCTTCGGCGTTAAGCTGCGTGGAATTAGCGAACGCCTTCGGCGTTTTCAATTCATCGCAAGCCGACGAGCCTCTTGAGTAAGCCCACCAGCCCACAGAGCGCGGGGTCGGGTGCCGGCTCATAAGGACACGGCGCGTGTGCATAGTTTAGCGACTTCGTTCTTTTGAACATTCCTGTCGGCTGACACGGAATCGTGGGTGTGCCGGGAAGCGGCGACACGTCACTCACCGATATAACCCTGAACGGGTCTGAATCGCTCGCAGCCATAACTCCCGCACCCGCAAATTTAAACTCAAACCACTCAGTCTTTGGCTTGGTGATCACCTGGTAATAGTATTGAAAGTGGTCCGAGCTGGACGCCATGCTTGCCATATGTCCTTCAGTGACTGGTTGGTTTTCGAGAATGATCTCATAGGTCGTACCCGCCTTTTGGGCCAACCGGAGTATCTCCTTCCCCGATTTCGCAGATCGCAGAACGACGTCTCCACGGACATTGTGCAAGTCAGCGGCGATTTCCTCGGCCACGCTTCCGAAGTATTGGAACGTGCCGTCACCTTGTCTGCGCATCATCGGACGCGATTTGCCCGTCGTGTAAAACTCTCCGCTGGTCAGCCGCAGAATTGGACCAAGCTGGTTTTCCTTGATCGTTACCTGCTGGTTGTAAAACTCAGTCCCTTCTATATCGAGTGCCCAGCGAAAATCCCTCGGGTCGCCAATTCCGGCTTTTCTATCGAACGCACCTCCCTGAAAGAACGTGATGCCTTGTTTCGTTGGACTCTTAAACTCGAGCGACCAGGAATCATTTACTAAGTCGGCCGGCAGCGGTACCGAGAATGTCGAGACGCCGGAATTAGTTTTTTCTCGCACCTCGACGCGAAACAGATGTCCTGGAGCCGGGAGAATTCCGGCTTCAAAATATTCGCGCGCCGGATCCGGATGGAAAACCATCAATCCTCGCAGAACAATCGTGACCGTCGGTGTGATCGTTCGGTGTTTTGGTTGTATTTTTCGCCCGTTCACGACGGCGATAGTGCAAGAGACGAATACAAGAAACGCAGTTGCGGAAACAGCTATTCTTTTCATTTGAGATCTCCTTGAGTCGTGGACCAGTCGTGGAATGTGCGAGCTAGTTTAGTTCCGTGTGATGGCCGTATTGTGCGCCTCAAACAGACGCAAGACAAGACAAAAGGCGTTAACCTTTTAGAGGCAATGAGACCGTGAAGGTGCTGCCGTGGCGAGGAATACTCTCGATCGTGATTTTTCCTCTGTGGGCCTCGACGATGCATCGCGCGATCGACAGTCCCAGACCAGCGCCGCCGAGTGCGCGCGAGCGGGCTTTGTCCACGCGATAAAATCGATCGAAAACGCGTTGCTGGTCCGTCGCGGGAATTCCAATTCCCGTATCGCGCACGACGATTTCAGCGTTTCCATTCTGTCGCGCCAATGTCAGTAAAATCTCGCCGCCTTCAGGTGTGTATTTCACGGCATTGTCCAGCAAGTTCAGAATCATTCGCTTGAGCAGTTCCTCGTCGGCGTTCAAGGCGATCGATGGCGAATCGTTTTGCAGCTTGAGCCGCACACCTTTGCGATCGGCAAGCACCTGCGCGGCGCGCGCACAGTCCGCGACGACCTTAGTCAACGAAACCGATTCTTCTATCAAGGCAGTTGGCAATTGGATAGGCTGGCGCGCGAGGATGAACAAATCTTCAACGATGCGCGAGAGTCGCTCTGCTTCTTCCTGAATTAACGTCAACGACTCCTGATATTCTTTAACAGTGCGCGTTTTTCCGAGCGCGACTTCAGTTTCGCCTCGCAATACTGCGAGCGGTGTCCGGAGCTCGTGAGAAGCATCGGCGATGAATCGTTGCTGTTCGTTGAAAGAGTTCTCGAGTCGCGCCAGCAAATCGTTGATCGTGGTGGCAAAACGTCCGAGCTCGTCGCGGGGATTTGTGACATCGAGTCGTGACGAAAGACTCTCCGCGGAAATGCGTTGCGTCTGAGCGTTCATCGATGTGATCGGCGCCAGGCTCTTTCGCGCGAGGAAGTATCCGCCTAACGATGCGAGCAGCAGCACCAGCGGAACGCCGGCAAAAAAGTCGCGCCGCAACTGGCCTAAACCTTCCTCCAACACGCTCAAGCGTTCGGCAACCGCAGCGAATCCAAGATTGCGATCCGTTGAGACTGGCACAACTGCCACACGTAACCCGTCGATTGTTGCGAAGCCCGCGTTTCGCTCACGCGACTGACTGAGGACTGGTGGTGGAATCGTTAAGCCGGTGCCATTTTTAGAAGCTCCAATTGTTTGTCCGTTACTGTCGATGATCTGCACGTAACGGTCCGGGAAAGTCAGTTCCAGAAGGACGACCTCAGCCGCTTTGTTCAGTGAGTGGGCTTCGCCGATTTCTTCGACGTATGCACTGGCAACCGTATGGGCCGTCGAGCGCAGCGACTCATCCTGGCGCTCGTGAAAACTCCGGGCGGCGGCGTAGTAAATGACGAGTGCAAACGCAACGAGCGACATGGCGAGCACGCCCGCGTACCACAGCGTCAGTCTTGTACGAACCGAATAGAACATGACCGGGAGAATGGTATCAAACGATCGGCGCTAATGTACGGCGGCCACGGAGGGTCGCCCCTAAAATCTAGAAGCTCCATGTCAGAGATAATCCGTAGGCGTGTGCGGCGCGGTTGAATTGAGGCGTGATCATGGGCCTCCAGAGCTCGCTGTCAGTGGACGAGCCGCGGTGATGCGTGGTGTAGACATACCTTCCGATCGCGAATCCCAGCGCACTTCCGGCCACCACGTCTGACAGATAGTGCTTCTGCCCTGTAAACCGCGCAACACTCACAGCCGTTGCCGCTCCGTAAGCTGCGATCTGGACCGCCCGGCGACCCCGATATTCATGCGCGATAACGGTAGCGACGGCCCAGGCCTGTGTGCTATGACCGGAAGGAAAAGAGTTTCCGCCATCGAAGAATTCACTGCGCTCCACACCGTCCAACGGCCGCGCGCGTTGCGTTATCCCCTTCAGTGCAGCCTCGACGATCACACCATTAACCAGCGCCTCCGCACTCAACAGACCAGTCTCCCGTGCCCGATCGTCATTCCTATTGCGACCAAACAAGTAGAACGCGCCAGCCACCGCTCCGAGACCATAAACGGAACCGGCATTACTGATCACGCGACTCGTTTTCAATGGAAGCTCAAATTCCGCCATCTCGTCGCCGGTTATTCGATCGGTAGTAACCAACGCCATGAAACCGATGCTGCTCGGGATCACCCACTTCGCGTCATGTCGCTCAAGGTGAAACGGCGCCGTCCAGATCGCCTTCTGATCTTTCAGAATGTTTTTGAAGAATTCATGCTCAAGGGATGGGGGAGGTGTTTGCGCACATATCCCGCTGGCAAGTATGAAAGAACTTAGCGCGATGAATATTAGTCTAATCATTCACCCTCTTTTCGAAATCGATGGCGCAGCATCGCGTAAACAGTCGGGGTCACGATTAGAGACAATCCCAGCGCCATCGTCAATCCGCCGATCACTGCGATTGCCAGAGGTTGCAGGAGTTCCGCTCCAGCTCCGATTGCAAGCGCGAGCGGCAACATTCCGAGCATTGCCGCAAGCGACGTCATCAATACAGGTCGGAATCGTCGCCGTCCCGATCTCACGAGCGCCTGTCGCAACGTGTCGCCCGATGCGAGATTCTCTTCAACAGCATCGAGCATCAGGATTCCGTTCTTCGCAACAATGCCGACGATCATGATCATTCCCATCAACGAGACTACATTCAACGTTGAGCCCGTGATGAATAACGCCAGCAACACACCACTCAGCGCCAGCACCGCTCCAGTGACGATCGCGATCGGATGTGCATACGAACGAAACTCAATGAGCAAAGTAATGAAAATGAGTAGCACCGCAAGCACGAGAGCCATCGCCAGCTCGCGAAAGCTCGACTGCTGTTCCTGGTACAACCCGCCATATTCAACGGTCATTCCCGGCGGAAACTTCACGTCGGCGATCAGTTGATTTTGAATTTTACCAATTGCCGTGCCGAGATCGCTTCCTTCAAGTCGTCCCGTTACGGCGACCATCTGGCGCAGATTCTCGCGTTCAATTTCTGCCTGCCCTTTATCAATGTCAATATCTGCCACCTGATCGAGCCGGAATAGTTGGCCCGACGAAGAACGCACCTGCAACGCTTTTACCTTATCCAGCGACGTGCGCACGTCCGGCGGAAAAATCACACGCACCTTGATCAGCCGGTCCTGTTGCAGGATCGACGAAGCCGCTTCACCCGACATCGCGATCGTGATTGTTGAAGCGACGTCATTCGCCGTCACGCCAAATTGCGCAGCCCGCGCAGGATCGATATTGAAAGTCACAGCGGGCCCACTAATGACGACGCCACTCAACGTGTCGACAACGCCACGAACTCTTTGGATTGCGGCCTCGACTTCCTCCGCCTTCTCCTGCAAAGCTGCTGCGTCTTCACTGAAGAGCTTTACCTCGATCGGTTCGGGATTGCCTTGCAGGTCGCCGATCACATCGGGCAGGATGCCAACAAACTCGACGTCGAGCGCCGGTTGCGACTCTTTGATTTGGTCGCGGAGCTCGGAAATCACTTCTTCCGTACTGCGTTTGTGACCGGGTTTCAGCTTAACGGCGAAGTCGCCCGTATTCGGTTCGGTGACGAACAGACCCATCTCCAACCCGGTGCGTCGCGAGTAACTCTCGATCTCGGGTGTTTTGAGTAACAACTCTTCCACGTCCTGCAGCATGCGATTCGTTTCCGCGAGTGAGGAACCCGCGGGCGCGATGTAGTCGAGGATGAAAGCACTCTCGTCGAATTCAGGGAGAAACTCGGATCCGAGTGTTCGATACAGCAGATACGAACCCGCGAGCACCAGGACGATAGTAAGCCCGACGATCCATTTCTTATCCAGCGCAACACTCAGAACCGATTCATAGCGTCGAATGATCGCTCCGAGAACTCTGCCATGCGCTTCTTCTTCATCGGGGCCGAAGGTGTCTTCCGGTTTCGCTTTGACGAAGCGTTCCGCAAGCACCGGCGTGAATGTCAGCGCGAGGACCAGCGAAGTCAGCAACGCAACTGACATCGTCAGAGCGAGTGACCGAAAGAAAACTCCGGTAACGCCGGTTAATAACGTCAACGGAAGAAACACGACTACGGGCGTGATCGTCGAGCCGATAATGGGAACAGTGATTTCAGAAACTGCGTTCTGCACCGCTTGTCGACGCGACTCGCCGCGTGACATGTGAGTGTAAATATTCTCGACTACTACGATCGCATCGTCGATCACGAGCCCAATCGCGGCGGCGACGCCGCCCAGTGTCATCAGGTCAAAGCTCAGTCGGGCAAGCCCCATCGCCAGGAAAGTGACAAGCACGGTGACAGGGATCACGAGGATCGCCACGAACGTCGTTCCCCAATTGCGGAGAAACACGTAGAGGATCACAATCGACAGCAAAAGACCAACCAGGATCGAATCACGAACTGAATTGATCGAGTCGCGCACGAGCAGCGATTGGTCGTAGTAAGCAGCGACGCGAACGTCTCTCGGAAGCTGTCCGCGCATAGAATTCAGTGCGGCTTTTACCTGGTCCACAACCGCGACGGTGTTCGCATCGGGTTGGCGGTTAATGTTGACGAGCGCAGCAGGATGTCCGTCGGCGGTGACGATCGTGTACTGCGGTTCGACCCCTGCTGCGACAGTTGCTACGTCGGCGACGCGGACGGGAGCGTTGTTTACTGTAGCGACGACGATGCCGTTGAGTTCGTCGGGTCTCTTTGCCTGGCCGCTGATCAACGCCAGTTCGAGTTGGTGGTTCTCTTCAATGAGACCGGGAGAAACGATGATATTTGAGTTTCGAATCGCATCCGCGACTTGTTGAGCAGACACGTTGTGGGCCGCCAACTTCTCCGGATCAATCGTGACATGAAATTCTCGCGTCTTACCTCCTGCAACACCGACAATCGCGACGCCGGGCAAGCGCGCCAGTTGTGGTCGCACGATGTAGTTTGCGAGATCCGTGAGTGTTGCTTCGTCTCGTTTCTCGGAAGTCAGGCTGTATCCGGTTACAGGAAATATGGCAAAAGTCAGACGCTCGATGTTTCGAATCTCTGCGCTCGGCGGAAGTGTCGATAAGAGTTGCGACATGCGCGCCTGGACCAGTTGCAACTCGTCGTTGATGTCGCCGCTCCAGTTGAAGTAGAGATTGATCTCAGCCGATCCGCGCGCGGTTTTGGACTTGATACGCGCGATTCCAGGGATGCCGTTCATCGCTTCCTCGATCGGACGTGTGACCGAGACAAGTGTTTGCGCGGCGGGAGCTTCGCCGTTATCGACGATGATGACGATGCGCGGGAAATCAGTTTGCGGAAAGACTGCGATCGGAAGTTGCCATGCGGCGTAAATTCCGGCAGCGCAGAGCAGCGCCACAATCACGACGATAGCGCGAGACTGATATGAAACAACGCGCGCGAGCTTCATCACGGTTCTTTATCCGCGCCATCCGCGTTCATCTGCGGCTCTACTTTCGTTCCATCCGGCAAGGCGTAGTTGCCTTCGACAACCACGGTTTCTCCACCTTTGAGACCTTCGACGATCTCGAGCTTCTCCGGTGTGCGGATGCCGATTTTTACCTTCGTTTCATGAGCCACGTTTTCTGCGTCGACGACCATCACCGTTCCTTCTTTTGCATCACTTGTCTCGAGTGTTACGGCTGACGTCGGGACCACGATCGCGTCGTCCTTTGAGTTTGCAAACACTGTTACCTGTGCAGCACCGTTTGCGCGCAGCTTTCCATCTTCGTTTCCCAAAGTGACCCAAACTTCAACCGTGCGGTTCGTTGGGTCAGTCGCGCGACTGAGCAGCGTGACCTGCCCGTGCATTTCCTCTGCCGAAGCGTCAGTGGGTAGCACTGTCACGGTGTCGCCGGTTTTGAGTTCGGCGACGGCTGTGTCCGCGAACGGAGCTTTCACAATCACCGTGCTCATGTCGGCGATGGTCACGAGTTTGCCGCCCGCGGAAGCAAATTCGCCTTCGTATTGAAACTGATCGGTAACGATTCCGGTGATTGGTGAACGAATCGTGGCGTAGCTCAACTGCGCATCAAGCGTGGCTACACGTTGTTGTGCCTGCGCTGTCTTCGCTGCCGCCAGGGCGCGATCGTTAGGATTTAGCGAGCGCGTTCTAAAAGCGACGGTCTGTTCCTGCAAACGCAATTCGTCTTCGGCGGTTGTCAGCTCGAGTTGCGACTCATCGAGATCTTTCTTCGAGATTCCGCCTCGCTCAAACAGGCCGCGACGACGTTCGTAGGTCGCACGTGCATTGTTGACTTTCGCGCGTGCATCGAGCAGTGCTTTCTGATCCTCGGCGTTTGTCTTCGGAATCGTGCCGGTAATGAGACTGCGCTCGTTCGCTCGCGCTTCGTTGAGTGCGGCAACTGCTTCGGCGCGTTGCGTCTCCAGATCCCGCGATTCGAGGACGGCGAGCACCTCGCCTGCATGGATCACTTTGTTTTTCAGCAGCGCCATTTTTTTGATCTGGGCGCTGATCTTCGCGGCGACGTCGGCTTTTTCTCGCGGCCAGATCGTTCCCACCGCTGAAACTGGTGCGGCGATGTTTTCCTTCTCAGCCTTGACGACTTTGACGCTGACGACCGGCGTTACTTCGGTTTCTGCTTCAGCCGCCGATCGCTTCAATCGCCAGATGACGAGCGCCACGAGCAACACTACTACCAATGCGCTTCCGACGATCAGCACGATGTTTCGCTGCCGCACAATTCGTGCTCGCTTCTGCTCGGCGAGCAGCCGATCGACTTCGTCATCGGGAATCCTGTTCGGGTCGTCACTCATATTGGTTCGCTACTGAGCGGTTGCTTGTCGCAGTCGTGCGAGTGCTGTCTGGTAATCGAAGATCGCCTGATACAAAGCACTTCGTTGCTCGACCAGCGTTGTTTGCGCGTCTGTTACTTCCACGATCTGCGCTTCGCCTGCCCGGTAACGCGCTATCGATGAGGCGAGATTGTCCTGGGCTTTTGTCACCCCTTCACGCGCAAGATTGATTCGCGCCTCAGCGTTAACTGCCTGTGCACGCGCTGCGTAGAACTGTTGCGTGAAACCACGTAACGCTAAAGTTCGTTCGTTTTCGGCAATGTCGACGCGCAGTCTTGCCTGTTGTTCGCGGCTGCGACTCGCGCCCCAATCAAAGATCGGAATCGAAAAACTGATCGCGGCTGACATACCGGTGTGCTCCTTCAAACGCGGTCCCTTCAAAGAATCGGTGTCAAAGCCGCCGTTCATCGAATACGACAGCGAAGGCAGGCGGTCGGCGCGAGCGATCTTGATCTCGTGCGTCGCAGCGAGCAGTTGTTGCTGAAGCTGCATGAACTCGGGACGTCGCGAAACGTCGTCAGCTTTGAACTGCTGGTACTCAGAACCGGCTGGAAGTGCGAGGGCCAGATCCGTTGTGGCGACTGGTCGCGAGAAGTCGTAGCCGATCAACACGCGGAGAGATCCGGCCGCGACGGCTTCGGTGCTACGTGCCTTTTCGAGTTCATCGCGACGGGTCAGAGTTTGTAGTTGGGCGCGCGTCAGATCGACGGCGGCGACTTCACCGCCGCTAAGCAAGAGAGACGTGATGTGCTCAAACTCGTCCGCGGCGGCGAGGTTTTGTTCGGCGGCACGAAGCTGTACGTTTGCGAGTGAGAGTCCGTAATAGGCTTCGATCACAGCCTGGGCCAACTCGCGTCTTGCGACTTCGGCGCCTGCGTGAGCAGCGGCGAGAAGGGCCCGATTTCTCGCGAGCGTCGCGCGCAAACGTCCGGCGATATCGAAGTCACCGGAAACATTGACGAGCCCATCGTAGACGCCGATTCCGTCAGCGGTGACGAAGCTTGGTCCGCGTGGTTCACCTGGTGGTAATCCGAGAGCGGGCGAAGTGTAGATATAACTCAGGGGCGTGCTGACCTTCGGAAGGAATGCTGCTCGCGCCTGTCGCACGTCCTCGGCGGCGATGCGTTCGTTTAAGAGAGCAGTTTGAAAAGTTGATGCTTGTGTGTTTGCGAGTCGTAACGCTTCGTCGAGCGAAAGCGCCGGTGTTTGTGGGGTTGGAGAGGGCGTTTGCGCTTGCGCGGTGAATGCAAGACAGACTAATACCAGTAGCACCGCAAGGGGGATTACCTCCGGTCTTGGTCCCTTTGACATATCCTCAATTGGACCGAGTATAAGCAGTCAAACCTTAATAGAAGATTAATAGACCATCATCCGCGTAGATCTGTGCCACGGATTTACCGCAGACTAATCTCGAGATTCAAGGACGTATCCTTCGCCGCGACGAGTGTGCAGAAGTTTGTTGGCGTGATGCCCGTCGATCTTTTTTCGCAGGCGGTTTATGTAGACTTCGATCGCATTTGAGAACGGATCGAAGGTGTCGTCCCAGACGTGAGCAGCGATGTCGGCGCGCGAAACGAGCTGGCCCGACCGGCGCGCGAGATACTCGAGTAGAGCATATTCCTTCGCGGTCAGTTGCACATCATGATTAGCGCGAGAGACGCGGTGACTGGCTGCATCCACGACGAGGTCTCCAATCTCCAGCACGTCTGGTCGGAGATGTGAATCACGTCGCAGCAGTGCGCGAATCCGCGCGAGCAGCTCGCGAAACGAAAATGGCTTCGTCAGATAGTCGTCGGCGCCGGCATCAAAACCAGTTAGCCGATCGTCGATAGCCGCTCGCGCTGTCAGCATCAGGACCGGAGTTGTATTGCCGCGCTCGCGTAACTCACGGCAGACTTCG
>DATNCH010000028.1:0-14660 GCA_035571655.1 Pyrinomonadaceae bacterium | reverse complement strand
CAGCCGGCGCCGGTCTGCTGGCGAAAATTCTTCGCGACCGTATTTGTATATGAGTCTCTCGGCAATCGTCACCGCGTATGACCGGATCGATCAGACGTTGCAGACGTTGCGAGTGATTCACAACTGCGTTCCTGCGCCCGCGGAAGTCCTGGTTCATGTTGATGCGAATCAGGTTGCCACTGAGAACGCGATTAGAGCTGAGTTTCCGAACCTCAGGATTCTACGCAGCACGGATCAGGTCGGCCCAGGTGGTGGACGGAACAAGCTGATTCATGCGGCGCAGTTTGAATTTGTCGTGAGCTTCGACGACGACTCTTATCCGATTGACTCTGACTACTTCGCACGTGTGCTGAAACTCTTCGAACGATTCCCTGAGGCGTCGGTTGTGTGCGCGGCTCTCTATCACATCGGGGAATCGATCGGTCTGGATGAACAGCGCGCACAATGGACCGCCGATTTTTTAGGCGCTGCATGCGTCTATCGACGCAGCGCGTTTATCGACGCGGGCGGGTACGTGCCGTTGCCGGTTGCGTATGGGATGGAGGAAGTCGACCTTGCTCTTCGCGTTCACTCGCGAGGTGGAAAGATCCTGACGAGTCGGTGGTTGCGCGTCTTTCATAACACTGATTTAGGACATCACGCAGATCCACGTGTGATCGCGGGCAGCATCGCGAATCTCGCGTTGCTCGCGTATCTGCGTTATCCGGTATGGCTATGGGGAATCGGAGTCGGGCAATGTGCGAACCGGTTGTTGTGGCTGTTGCGACACGGGCGGCACCGCGGGATCTTGAAGGGTTTGACGATGATTCCGGCGCATCTGCGTGCGAATCATCAGTACCGGCTGACGGTGAGCAAGAGAGCTGTGAGGTCTTACCTCGCGCTGCGTAGGGCGCCGGTAGCTGTGAGCTTGTGATGAAGTGGATCTGCTGCCAGCTCGGTGCACGCGAGCATTACGCGGTGCCACGTGCGCTGCAACTCGGCGGCGTGCTCGGTGAGTTCATTACCGATCTCTGGCTCAAACGCTTCAAGGGAAGATTTCATGCAGGGCTGGCGAGCGCTCGAGTGACTGCTCCGAATGTTGCCGCGCTCACATTCGAGTTGAAAGCCTACGTATCAGGCGCGAATGGGTGGAAGTTGATCCATCGAAGAAATGAGTGGTTTCAGCAGCATGCCGTACACAAGCTTCACAAACAAGCCACAAATGGACCACGTACCGTTTTTGCGTATAGCTATGCTGCGGAAGAGATTTTCAAGCATGCACGCGAGCGTGGCTGGAGAACGGTGCTGGGCCAAATCGATCCGGGTCCTGCTGAAGAACGCATCGTCGCCGGTCTGCACAACGGCGGTTTTGAACCTGCGCCCGCAGAATACTGGGATCAGTGGCGCAACGAGTGCGCGCTCGCGGACCAGATCGTCGTGAATTCGACGTGGTCCAGGGGCGCGCTGCTCGGTGAAGGGGTGCCCGCCGAAAAGATTCGCGTGCTGCCGGTTGCGTACGAAGCGAATGGTGAGGCGACGGCGTTTCAGCGGAGGTATCCGAAGGCGTTCACTTCAGCGCGGCCATTGCGCGTGTTGTTTCTCGGGCAGATAAACCTGCGAAAAGGCGTCAGGCAGTTGCTCGATGCGGTCAAGCTGCTGGCTGATGAACATGTTGAGTTTTGGTTTGTTGGACCAGCACAAGTCGATCTGCCCGCGCGTGTTAAATGGTTTGGCGTGGTGCCGCGTGTCGAAGTTGATCAGTACTACAAAGAGGCGGATGTATTCATTTTTCCGACGCTCTCGGACGGGTTTGGATTGACGCAGTTGGAAGCACAGTCGTGGAAGCTGCCGGTAATCGCTTCGCGTCACTGCGGAGAAGTCGTGTCTGACGGTGTGAATGGCGTGGTTCTGGAAGAAGTTTCCGGCCAGGCGATCGCGGATGTGTTGCTCGAGTTTTTGCGCGCGCCCGAGCTGCTCAGCAAGATGTCCGCGAACTCAGGCGTCGGCGATCGCTTTAGCCTGAAAACCCTGGCGTGCTCGCTGACGAATCTGTGATGCAATCATTAGCGTGGAATCGGCCGGCGGTTGGGTTGGCTGCGACTCCGAGCCTGACGTTGCGCTCGACGCTGCTCGCGGTGCTGAGCACGAGCGTTGCCACGGCGATCTCGATCCTGTTGATCCCGGACAATCCCGCAAACGAAGGCGCGTTATTCTATCCGGCGCTCGTGATGTCTGCCGGACTCGCTACAGCACCGATCGTTGCTGCGGTACGTTATCCAAAAGCACTTCTGCGCGGCGAATCACTGCTCGCGTTGGCGCCAATCTACTGGCTCCTGCTCGATCTTTTACAAGGCATCTACTCGATGGAAGACATCACCGCCGATCAGGTGCGCCGCGCATTCTTCGGCATCGGACTCTTCGTCGTGATGGTCTGGCTCGGCGCGATACGCCGCTCGTGGAAGTTACCCAACGTGCTGATCAGCTCCGTCTCTCAGGAGTTTCCCGTCAACACATACTTTGCGCTCGCGATCGCGTGCTTCTTCCTCGGCATGTTGAACTTCGCGGTGCCTTGCAACTTCAACGTGTTCGAGATGGTCCATTACCTCGGTAAGGAGCGTTGGGTCGCGCCCTGGGGACGCGGACAGTTAGGCAGTTGGGATGCATTCCTCGATCACCTGCAATACTTCGGTTATCTGCTGCCCGTGCTTACCGTTGTGATCGGCAGGCGTGTTGGACTGCGTAACGTGCGCACTGTGATTTGTACTGCGATGTCCGTGGTCATCACGCTCTTCCTCGCGCAGAGTGGCAGCCGGCGAGTGATCGGCGTCGTTGCGGGAATGGCGCTCGTTCTTTGGGTGTTGGACCAGCGACGCTTGCGAATCAAACATCTGCTCACCTCGCTGTTGACGATCGCTGCGCTACTGCTCGCGCTTCAGGTGATGCTCGAATACAGAAACGTCGGTTTGGGTGCTCTGGTCGGCGAGGGAGAAGTGGTGAGCGGGCGTTTCGAGAAGATGCAGCTTCTCGAAGAGCAACACCTGCGTGTCGACGATAACTTTTATCGCCTCTGCCAGATCATTCAACTCATTCCTGACTCGTACCCCTTCGTGTATCACAAATATTTCGTGTACGTGATGGTGCGTCCGGTGCCGCGTGTTTTCTGGCCGGAGAAGCCTGTCGACCCGGGATTTGATTTACCGACCGCGCTCGGTGTTCAGGGCGTTTCGTTTTCATATTCTGTGATCGGCGAGTTCTACATGTCGCTCGGTTTCATCGGGATTGCGCTTGGCGGCTGGTTTTACGGACGCGTCTCGTCGATGGCGAGCGCCCTGCTCGCACGTTGCGCGACGCAGGGCGCGCTCGTGATCTACAGCATCGTGGTGATGGCGCTGTTTTCCGGGATGCGATCGATTCTCGACTTGATTCTCGTGAGTTACGTGGTGCTGGCGTGGGTGGGTCTGTCGCACTTGTTTATGAAGTTGAGGCGTGCGTGAGGGTTTTCGTTCTGACAGATTGTCCGTCGCCTTATCAGGTTGAGCTGTTCAATGAGATCGAAGCGCATGGCGAGTGTGAGTTGGAAGTCGCGTACCTGCGCGACAGCGATCCGAGCCGGCATTGGAAGTCGTCGGTTCTTCAACATGAATCTGTGATCCTCGAGGGAAACGGAATGCCGCGCGCGCGTGAGGCTGCGCGGCGCGCCGACGTCGTCGTGTTTAATTACTACAGGCACGCGCACGCGGAACACTTGATCGCGGAGCGCGCAACCTCGGGAGGTCCGTGGTGTTTTTGGGGAGAGCGGCCGGGGTTGCGACAGCCTGAATGGGCGGGAAGACTTTTGCGAAAGTGGAAACTCTCGAAGCTGCATCGAGCGGCAGTTCCGATTTGGGGAATTGGGAAGTTTGCGGTCGATGAGTACCGCAGAGAGTTTGGTTCGCGACGCGCGTATTTTAACCTGCCGTACTTTTCGGATCTCCGGCGCTTCGACAACTCCGATCGCCAACAACGTGCGGAACGCGTGTTTCTGTTTTCGGGTTCGCTGATCGAGCGCAAGGGTGTTGATGTGCTGGCTGGCGCTTTCGTCCGATTGGCGAGTGAAGTGTGCAACGTAAAGCTGAAGATAGTTGGGGAAGGGGAGCTGCGGCAGTCGCTTGAGCAAACGCTTGCGCCTGTGCGTGAGCGCGTGGAGTTTGTGGGATTCAAAGATTGGGATGAGTTGCCGCGCGAATATGCAATCGCGGATGTGTTGTGTGTGCCTTCGAGGTATGACGGCTGGGGGCTTGTGGTGCCTGAGGGTCTAGCGTCTGGTTTGCCGGTGATAGGGACAGATCGGATGGGAGCGGCGCTGGAGTTTATTGAGACGGGACGCAATGGTTGGTTGATTCGGGCCGCGGATCAGGAAGCGTTGTTCGAAGCGATGCGAGAGGCGGCGCTGATCTCGCAGAAGGATTTTGCGGATCTGAGTCGCAGTGCGCGCGAGAGTGTTAGTGCACACACGCTCGAGAACGGAGCTGTTCGGTTTGTGAACTTCGCGAAGGAAGCGATCGCGGGTTGGCAGTAGATGTGTAGCATCTCCGGTGTTTTCAGTACTGGGTCGCCGGCGCGTTTGCGTGACGCTGTGCAGCGGATGAACGCGGCGCAGAGACACCGTGGTCCAGACGACCAGGGGATTGCGAATGTCGAGCTTGATCGCGGCCAGCTTTTGTTGGGAAGCACACGACTCGCGATCATCGATACGTCTGCTGCGGGCCACCAGCCGATGAACGATCCGGAGACCGGCAATTGGATCACGTACAACGGCGAGATTTACAACTTTAAAGATCTGCGTCGAGAGATCGGGCCTCAGCCGTGGTCCTCAAACACAGACACCGAAGTTGTGCTCCGCGCGTATCGCAAGTGGGGCGTTGACGCGTTTCGCAGGATGCGCGGTATGTTTGCGCTGGCGATATTAGATTACGCGAACCAGGAACTCGTGCTCGCGCGCGATGTGTTGGGTATCAAGCCACTCTACTACCACGTCGCGCAGAATCGGTTGTTGTTTGCGTCTGAATTGCGAGCGCTGCTGGCAAGCGGGTTAGTACCGCGCCGGCTGAGCGCGGCTGGCGTTGATTCTTTTCTGAGTAATGGATCGGTTGCGTCGCCGCTCACGATCGTCGACGAGATCAAACAGTTGCTGCCCGGCCGCTGTTTGCACGTTAAGGCAGATGAATCCGGAAACGTCGAGTTACGTGAGATCGAGTTTACGAGCTCAAACGACGCAGCGCCCGTTAGCAATCGAGAGGAAGCCGTCGCTCGGTTGCGTTCTGAGCTGGAAGAGTCAGTCAGACTTCACCTTGTGAGCGATGTGCCGCTGGGTGTTTTTCTCTCGGGCGGAATGGATTCGAGCGCGCTCGTCGCGTTGATGCACCGGATCAACGAACGACCAAAGACGTTCAGCGTCGTCTTCGATGAAGATACTTTTACCGAAGCGCCATTCTCACGCGCCGTCGCACAACGATTCGACACCGACCACACTGAAATCCGCTTGAGTGAAGATCGGCTGATTGAAATCCTGCCGAATGCGATTGCGGCGATCGACCAGCCGACAATGGACGGAATCAACACCTTCGTCGTCTCGAAAGCCGTAAAAGATGCCGGAGTCACTGTTGCGCTTTCCGGTCTCGGTGGCGACGAGCTGTTTGCCGGTTATCCGAGCTTTCGACGGGGTTTGAAGCTTGCTTCTGTCGGTGCTACGTCAAAACGAGTGTTGCGCGCGGCGGCGGGTGTCGGAAAGGTGGCGTTGAATGGCTCCGTGCAGCGTCAAAAGTTCTGGCAACTCGCAAAAAGCGATGCTAAGCCGGAAGACGTTTATCGCATCTCGCGTCAGCTCTTCTCGTCCGAGTCGGTTCTGCAAATCATCGGTCGCAAGCTCGACGTTCATACGAACAACGGAAACCACCACTCACGCGACGTGATTAACACGATCTCGACGCTGGAGTTGCAGGGTTACATGACCAACACTCTGCTGCGCGATACCGACGCAATGAGCATGGCGCATTCGCTCGAAGTGCGAGTGCCGTTCGTCGATACGAAGGTGGTCGATTACGTGCTTTCGCTACCGGGTGAATGGAAACTACCGGCGAAGAACTCGACACCAAAGCCGTTGCTGGCCGAAGCGCTCGGCGATTTATTGCCGCGCGATTTCGTTACGCGGCCGAAAATGGGATTCACACTTCCGTTTGAGAAGTGGCTCCAGCGCAACTTGCGCGTCGAACTTTCGTCAGTGCTCGATGATTCACAACGTCTATCGCCCGCGGGACTCAACGCGAAAGCCGTCGAAAGAATCTGGCGCAGCTTTCTCGAAAAGCCGCGAGCAGTTGGCTGGTCGCGTCCATGGTCGCTGTACGTGCTCGCGAAGTGGTGTGAGATCAACGGCGTGAGCTGCGCATGAGAGTACTGCACGTCATACCGTCGGTTGCTGAGCGTTCCGGCGGACCGGCCATAGCGATCGTCCCGATGTGCCGCGCGTTGAAACAAGAGGGAATCGAAGTACTGCTCGTAAGCACAAGCGCCGGAGTAGACCACGACGAGAGTCTCTACGAATACAAAGGTATTCCTGCAAAATTCTTCCCAACACAACTCGGAGACTCGTTCAAATACTCGCGGCCATTGTCGTCGTGGTTGAGTGCAAACATTGAACAATTCGATGTGGCCCACATTCACGCCGTATTCAACCACTCGTCCATCGCTGCCGCGCACGTGTGTCGTAAAGCGCGCGTGCCGTACGTCGTCAGGCCGCTCGGAACTCTCGAGCCCTGGAGCATGACGCAAAAGTCGCTGCGCAAGCGTGTGTTCTGGCAGGTTTCCGGGAAGGGAATGCTGCGACGCGCGGCCGCCGTGCACTACACGACGGACGCCGAGAAACTCTCGACCGAACGTCTGCTCGGTTTGAACCACGGAAAGGTAATCGCGCTCGGCATCGAAACCACAGCCTCAGCCTCGCACGCAAAGCTCGAGCAGCACTTCCCCGAGCTCGCGAGTGAACCGTATATGCTGGTGTTGTCGCGCCTCCATCCGAAAAAAGGTCTGGACGTGTTGATTGACGCGTTTCTTGCGCTGGTCCAGGTGGAGAAGTTTGCGCACTGGCGTTTGGTTATTGCAGGCGATGGTCCTGAAGCTTATGTGCTGAAGCTGAAAGCCATGGCTGGTTCGAGTGCGCAGAGAGACAGAATTGTTTTCACCGGTTGGCTGGATGGCGAGGAGAAGGATGCAGTGCTGGGCGGTGCATCGTTGCTCGTCCTGCCCTCGCACCAGGAGAATTTTGGCTTGTGTGTGATGGAAGCGTTATCACACTCGGTCCCAGTTCTGGTGAGCCCACATGTGAACCTGGCCGAGGAGATTGTCTTGGCAAACGCAGGTTGGATTGCGACGGTAGACAAAGACGCATTGATTTCCAGACTCGCCGAAGCACTTGGCGACGAAGAGGAGCGCGTGCGCCGCGGCCTCGCCGGCAAACAACTCTCGCAAAAATACTCGTGGGACACCGCAGCGAAAAGCTTAATTGACCTCTACAAGCAAGTAGTCACTCTTCACTGATGCCTTCTTTTGTGTTCCTTTTTGTGCCTTTTTGTGGCTAAGTAAATGTTAGACCACATCACCCCACTGATACTCACTTACAACGAAGCGCCAAACATCGCCCGCACGTTGGCTGGCGTCAGTTGGGCCAAAGACATCGTCGTCGTCGACAGCTTCAGCGACGACGACACACTCCAGATCGCAGCATCGTTTCCGCAGGTGCGCGTGATTCAACGAAAGTTTGACTCTCATCGCAGTCAGTGGGAGTTCGGACTTAAGCAAACTAAAATTTCAACGCCCTGGGTGTTGGCCCTAGACGCCGATTACGTTCTTTCGGACGACCTAATCGATGAGCTGAAATTTCTGAGCCCGAAGCATCACACCGCCGGCTATCGAGCCAACTTCGTCTATTGCATCAACGGTAAGAAACTTCAGAGCGGAATCTATCCGCCAGTGACTGTTCTATACCGTCGTGAATCAGCTTCTTACATACAGGATGGCCACACACAAAGAGTCGCGCTCGATGGTCACATAGAAGATTTGCGCTCGCCCATCTTCCATGACGATCGCAAATCGTTGGAGCGGTGGCTCACCGCACAGGCACGATACACAGAACTCGAAGCGCAAAAACTTTTGTCTCTGCGTCGCGCCGAACTCGGCTTCGCAGATCGAATGCGACGATGGCGGTTTGTGATGCCGCCTGTGATGTTTGTGTATTGTTTGATCGTTCGCGGGGGAATTTTCGATGGCCGTGCGGGCTTTTGTTATGCCTTTCAAAGGGCCAGGGCCGAACTGATGTTGAGCCACCGATTACACGGATAATGTACATACTCGGCATCAACGCCTATCACGGCGACGCAGCGGCAGCAATTATTAAAGACGGCCGATTGATCGCCGCCGCCGAAGAGGAGCGCTTCAATCGTTGCAAGCATTCCGCAGGCTTTCCCGCCAACGCGATCAAATACTGTCTCGAAGCGGCAGGCATTAAACTCGAAGATCTGGACCACGTCGGAATCTCCAGAGATCCTTCAGCTCACCTGCACAAGAAGCTACTCTTCGCGGCCACACGCATCGTGAGCCACGGGCGGCAGATCAAGGACCGGCTCGGCAATGCCGCCAAGGTCAGGGATCTCAAGGACGACGTCGCGCGTGTGTTTGGCGTGTCGAAAAAGCACTTGCACGCGCGCTTTCACAACGTCGAGCATCATCGCGCACACCTGGCGAGTTGCTTTTATGTTTCCCCATTCGAGCGTGCGGCACTGCTTTCGATCGACGGTTTCGGCGATTTCATCTCCACGATGTGGGCGCACGGGGAAGGGAATTCGATCGAAGTGCTGGGCCACGTCGAATACCCGCACTCGGCGGGGATCGTCTATACCGCCACGACGCAGTTTCTTGGGTTTCCACATTATGGAGATGAAGGAAAGGTGATGGGACTTGCTCCGTACGGCAAGCCTGGCTTCATCCAGGAGTTTCGCGACATCATTCGCACCGAAGAGAACGGGCAGTTTCGTTTGAACCTCGACTACTTCCGTCACCACACGGAAGGCGTCGAGATGACGTGGGACGACGGCTCACCCGTCATCGGCCGCGTGTTTTCAGATGAGTTTGCGTCGCTCTTTGGACCACCACGCGAACCCGGCAGTGTGCTGACGGATCGTGATCGCGACATTGCCGCGAGTCTGCAACTGCGCCTCGAGGAAGTTGGCTTTCATGTTTTGCAGCATCTGCACGAGCAAACGCGCTTGACCGATCTGGGGCTTGCCGGCGGCGTCGCGTACAACTCCGTGATGAACGGTAAGATCCTGCTGAACACGCCGTTCAAACGCGTCTTTGTTCAACCAGCGGCGGGGGATAGTGGCACCGCGCTCGGCGTCTGTTATCACATTTACAATTGCGTACTAAATGGCGAGCGTGGAGAAGTGATGACCGGCGCATACGTTGGCCCGGAGTTCTCGGCGCACGAGATCCGAGCTGCGTTAGACCAGAGTGCGCTAACGTTCGAGTCTTACACGGACGAAGTAGTCACCAGACGTGCTGCCGAGGATATTGCTGCGGGTTTGGTGGTCGGATGGTTTCAAGGCCGGATGGAGTTTGGACCACGCGCGCTTGGCAACCGGTCGATCGTCGTCGATCCACGCCGTGCTGAGATGAAAGAGATCCTGAACGATCGCATCAAGAAGCGTGAACCGTTTCGACCGTTTGCGCCGTCGATTCTGGAAGAGCGTGTCGGTGACTACTTTGAACAGACGCATCCAGCGCCTACTATGTTGATGGTCTACCAGATCAGGGAGGAACGCCGGGCCGAGATTCCAGCCGTGACTCACGTCGACGGCTCCGGGCGTCTGCAAACCGTCTCGCGCGAGGTCAACGAGCGTTATTATCAGTTGATTTCGGACTTTGCGAAGCTCACGGGCGTGCCGGTGGTTCTCAATACGTCGTTCAATGAGAATGAGCCGGTCGTCTGCACGCCGCAAGAGGCGATCGAATGCTTTAAGAAGACGAAGATGGATGTGCTTTATTTAGGGAATTATGCAGTGAGAAGGTGAATCATTGGTCAAAAAGTCGAACATTATTGTTGGATACAGTGAGTACCGTAACGCGGTAGCGTCGGGTCGTACGTGAGTCTTTGTATGTCTGAGGCCGACCCGACGCTACCGCGTTGCGGTACTGACCTCCTCCAAGTGTGAATCCTGACTTTTGAGGCCAATGATTCGGTTCGTCAACTAGGAAGGTTCAGATCATGAGAATTCTAATCACAGGCGGCGCCGGGTTCATCGGCTCGCACCTTTGTGAACGGCTGATTGCAGAGGGTAACGAAGTGCTCTGCCTCGATAATTTCTTCACCGGCAGACGCGAGAACATCTTTCACCTACTCGATAATCCGCGCTTCGAACTGATCCGCCACGACGTAACCGAGCCCATCCTTCTCGAAGTGGACCAGATCTATAACCTCGCTTGCCCTGCGTCTCCAGTTCACTATCAGTACAACCCTGTGAAGACCGTCAAGACCTCCGTCATGGGCGCGATCAACATGCTCGGCCTCGCCAAACGCGTGCGCGCGCGCATTCTCCAGGCATCGACGTCCGAGGTGTACGGCGACCCTCTGATCCATCCGCAACCTGAAGATTACTGGGGCAACGTCAACCCCATCGGCGTGCGCTCCTGCTACGACGAAGGTAAGCGACTCGCCGAAACATTGATGACCGACTATCACCGTCAAAACAACGTCGACATTCGCATCGCGCGCATTTTCAACACGTATGGACCACGCATGCTGGAGAACGATGGCCGAGTGGTTTCGAACTTCATCGTGCAGGCTTTGCGAGGCGAGTCGTTGACGCTCTACGGCGAAGGCGAACAGACGCGTTCGTTCTGTTACGTGGACGACCTTCTCGAGGGACTCATCCGGCTCATGAACTCCGAAGATTTGCACGACCCGGTGAATCTCGGCAATCCCGGTGAGTTCACGATCAAGCAGTTGGCTGAAGAAGTGATCAAGATCTGTGAATCGAAGTCGGGCTTCACTCATTTGCCATTGCCCGCTGACGATCCGCGCCAGCGAAAACCCGACATCACGAAAGCCCAAACGTTGCTGGGCTGGAACCCGACGATACCCTTACGCGAAGGCTTGAAGCGAACGGTTGAGGATTTTCGTAAGAGGATTAATTAGTGCCGCAGATTTTCGCAGATGAACGCGAATCTGATCCGCGTTCATCTGCGAAAATCTGCGGCACTAAGAAGCGCTCAATGATTTTCGGTCCTCGTAGTTGAAAATCCTGCTTCTCAATCAGTGTTTTTACCCTGATGTGGTTTCCACGGCCCAACACCTCACGGATCTGGCGACAGCACTGTCTGCGAGAGGTCACGACGTAACTGTTGTCGCAAGCGATCGCGGTTACGACGATCCCACGCAGCGCTTTCCGCGGCGCGAACACTGGAACGGCATCGAAATCATCCGCATTCCTTCGCCTTCCTTAGGCAAAAGCAGCAGATGGCGGCGCGTCTTCAACTTCGGAAGCTTCATGGTGCTCTGCGCGTTGCGTCTGATCGCTCTGCAAAGATTCGATGTAGTGGTCGCACTCACATCACCGCCGTTGATCTCATTCCTCGCGGCGCTGTTTACAAAATTCAAAGGCGGAAGTTTATGCTTCTGGGTGATGGACCTCAACCCGGACGAGGCGATTGCCGCGGGTTGGCTTGACGAACACTCACTAACAACTCGTCTGCTCCAAAGAATGCTGAACTACAGCTTTCACCGCGCGACACGTGCCGTTGTGTTGGATCGTTTCATGAAAGAGCGTGTTGTTGCGAAGGGTGTGAATGCCGCGCGCGTTGCGATCGTACCGCCGTGGTCACATGACGACGACGTCAGCTATTCAGAGAACGGAAGCGAAGCGTTTCGGCAGCGATATGATCTCGTTGACAAGTATGTAGTGATGTATTCGGGCAATCACAGTCCCTGTCACCCACTCGACACCCTTCTGAATGCAGCGCTGCGCCTCGCGGAAACGTCGGAGATCATCTTTTGCTTCGTTGGCGGCGGCAGCGAACAGGTTAAGGTCCGACGGTTTGCTTCTCATCACGAGCTGAAGAATGTGAGGTGCTTGCCTTATCAACCGCTGCGCGAGTTGTCGAGCTCTTTGTCGGCGGCCGATCTTCACGTCGTGGTGATGGGCGAAAAGTTTGTCGGGATCGTCCACCCGTGCAAGGTGTACAACGTCATGTCCATTGGCGCGCCGGTGCTCTACATCGGTCCAGAGCCAAGTCACATCACAGACATTGCTTCACAGTACGGCAACTTTTTCCTCACCCGTCACGGCGATGTCGAAGGTGTAACGGCTACGATTCTCGAAGCGATGCAGTCGAAGGAACGTCACGCCACAGGCGACGCATTCTCGAAGGAGGCGTTGCTGCCGCAGTTTATAAATCTGATCGAACAGGATGTGAAGGATTTTTCAGGATTGAAAGATGAGGTTCTTGTTGGTCCCGTGAAACCGGTCGCCGAAAGGAACGCACTTTGAAAACCTACTTCGCCCTCTTCTCACTCGCAACCATGGCCTCACTGGTTACGACGCCGCTGATCAGGCGGCTGTGTCAGCGATACAAGTTGCTCGACGTGCCGCTTGATGGCCGCCGCATTCACCACAAAGCTGTTCCTCGATTGGGCGGGCTCGCGCTCTACGTCTCGTGCCTCGCGGCGCTATCGCTGCTGCCTTTTGTCGACAACCTTCTCACTCAAACACTCAGCACTCTCAAACCAGAATTTCTAACGTTATTCGTCCCTGCGACTCTCGTGTTACTGCTCGGCGCGTATGACGACTTGCGCGGGACAAACGCGATCGTGAAGTTTGTCGGACTCGGACTCATCGCAACGCTGTTCTACGCGATGGGCGGACGCGTCGATGCCCTTTCGATTCCACTGTTTGGTTCAGTGCAGTTGCCGCCGCTCGTGTCGTTCGTCGTGACGGTCGTTTGGGTAGTAGGTATTGCAAACGCGTTCAACTTGATCGACGGAATGGACGGGCTTGCATCGGGCGCGGCGCTCTTTTCATCTCTCGTGATCCTGGGCGTCGCGATCTCGCAGGAACGAACGTTGATGATCGTTGTGTCGCTGGTCCTGTGCGGCGCGCTCGCCGGATTCCTTCGCTACAACTTCAATCCAGCGTCGATCTTCCTCGGAGATTCTGGCGCACTGTTCACGGGTTTCATGCTGGCGGCTTTGTCTGTGTTGGGGACGCAAAAAGCCACGACAGCGGTGGCGATCGTCGTGCCGATTCTCGCGTTCGGATTTCCGGTGGTTGACACGGCAATGACGATGGCGCGGCGTCTCGTAAGCCGCAAGCCTGTGTTCAAGGGCGACAACGAACACATTCATCACATGCTGCTGGCGCGCGGATGGTCGCAGCGGCGGGCGGCGCTGGTGCTTTATGGGGTTTGTGCACTGTTCGGATTGGCGGCGCTGATCTTTCCGGCGACGGGATCGAAGCTCACGGGGTTCATGTTGTTCGTGATTTCGGTCGCGGTAATCATCGCCGTGGGCCACCTGCGTTATCACGAGGTTGAAGAGTTACGCGCGGGTGTAAAGCGCACAGTTGCCGATCGAAGGCTTCGAGTCGCAAACAATATTCGTGTGCGGCGCGCGGCGCTGGCGTTGTCGAAGGCTTCGGATCTTGAGGAGATGTTTGAAGCGACGCGTCACTTGCTCGACTTCGGCGAATTCAGTTTCGCGAATGCGCAGGTGGGCCGAGCCGGCCGGCACGAGTTCTGGTCGTGGTCCAGAACGAAGGGGACTCAACGTCCAAGTACTGAGTGGAGTCTTCGTTTGCCGCTGGTTAAAGATGGAGTCGAGTGGGGCTGGATCAACCTCTATCGTGGTTTTGAAAATGAGCCGTTGCTGGTGGACACAAATTATTTGATTGATCTGTTCCGGCGCGAGTTCACCGATGCGGCTGCGCGGATTTTGATGCGCGAGGAGATCCGAGTTGCTTAGCAAGCTGATCTTTGGTGCGCTGGTTGGATTGATCGTGTTTACGGCGGTTCCGTATGGGACTGTTGAGGCGTGGTGGAAGGCGGCGTTTATTTGTGCGGTATTTGCCATTTGCATCGTCGGGATAGTCGATATTTTGATCAGCGGTTCAAATCGAATCGCCGGTGGACCAGTCTTGCTGCCGATGTTGACTCTGTCGGCGCTGGCGTATTTCCAAACGTTCTCCATCAGCGCGGATCCGTTTCAAACGCGCTTCTTTGCGCTCCAAATGTTGGCATTGACCGTGTTTCTCGCGTTGCTCTACCGCTACGCAAGCACAGAGCGACGACTACGCGTGTTGGTCTACACCATCCTGGGAGTCGCGGTGGCGAGTGCCGTCTTTGGAATACTGCGTCAAACAACGCAACACGGAATCGGCTTCATTCTTCCCTTGCTGAAACAAAACCAGGGGTACGGGCAGTTCATCAACAAGAACCACTTTGCGTATCTGATGGAGATGGCGTTTGGACTCGGTTTGGGAATCATTCTCTCCGGCGGCATCAAAAGAGATCGCGTGATGATCTATATCGCGTTGCTGGTGCCGATCTGGATGGGACTGGTGCTGTCGAATTCGCGTGGTGGAGTTCTCGCGATGTTGGCG
>DATNCH010000027.1:0-3439 GCA_035571655.1 Pyrinomonadaceae bacterium | reverse complement strand
GCCGCTGCACTGGTAAGCCCTACATCGCCGCCGCCACGATTCTTCTGGCAGTGGTAGCGTCGTCGCCTCTGTTTGGTGTGCGCCCGCAGATGATCACGCTCCTGTTCGCCAGCATCTTCATCACGCTCCTGACTCAATACTCGAGCGATGGCCTACCCAAGCCTCTTTATTGGATGGCCCCGCTGATGCTTCTTTGGGTGAACTTCCATGCGGGTTACGCACTCGGTCTCGGCTTGATCGTGCTTTACACGATCAGTCTCGCAATCGATCGCAAGTGGAGCCTGATTCCCCGATTGGGGCTCATGCTGATCGCGTGCACGGCAGTGGTGCCGTTGAATCCGAATGGGTTTCGAATGTTTTCGTATCCGCTTGAAACCCTGCGCTCTCCGTCGATGGCGGCGTTCATTCAGGAGTGGGCGTCACCTGATTTCCACAAAGCCATGTTTCTGCCGTTGGCTTTGTTTCTCTTCGTGCTGTTCGGCGCGCTCGCACTCTCTCCGAAGCGTGCGCGCGCCGGCGAAGTCTTCCTTGTTTTTGTAACCGGATTGGCCGCGCTGAGATCGGCGCGACACATTCCCATCTTCGCGCTTATCGCAGCTCCGATTTTGGCCGAGCAGGTTTGGGCGTTGATTTCAGCACGCGGCTGGGACGTTCGCTTGCTTGCGCCTGAAGGATCGACGCCCAGGTCGGCAGTGGTTTTCGCTTTGCTCCTTCTGCTTGCACCTGCCGCCCTGGACGTCGCGCTCATCAAGCACTTCGTCTCGAATCAGCCGGCGTATGAAGCGATGAATTATCCTCGAGCTGCTGTCGACTTTCTTGCTAAAAAGCAACTGCCGGGACCCGTTTACAACCGCTACGGTTGGGGTGGTTACCTGATTCGACGGCTGCACGGCGAGTATCCGGTGTACATCGACGGTCGCGCGGATGTGTATGGCGACAAGTTCATGTACGAAGCATTCAACACTCATGATGGCAGGAACGGCTGGGAGGAATCACTGAACAAGTTCTCGATTCGAACAGTTCTGATCGAGCCGGATGTTCCGCTGGCGAGCCTGCTTCGCAGTGACGAGCAGTGGCAGAAAGTTTACGAAGATCAGCAGGCAGTAATCTTCACCCGAGCCGGAGCAAACGATACGTATCAAGCGGCTGTACAAAAAAAGTAATGGTTTCTCGCCTGAGGTCTCCTCACAGAACCCTGTTAATCATCGCTGTTAGTTGCCTGGTCGTCATACCGGCGATCTATGTCCACTTTAGTATCGCTGGAGACGAAGGCTTCACTGGTCCAGCAGCAATGGTG
Source organism: Pyrinomonadaceae bacterium (assembly GCA_035571655.1). Classification (GTDB taxonomy): domain Bacteria; phylum Acidobacteriota; class Blastocatellia; order Pyrinomonadales; family Pyrinomonadaceae; genus PSRF01. The sequence continues at coordinate 2,142 of DATNCH010000027.1, read as the reverse complement.
GACCGAGTGTTCGACATCGAATTCGTCTGCGCGCTGGCGGCGTTGACATTCTGTATCGGAAGCAGGCTGGCTCGAGCTCTTCGATTGCAGTTTGTGAGCATGGCGGAGGAGCTATCGTTCTCCGTCATGTTAGGCACCGGTGGTTTGGGACTCTCCATATTACTGATTGGATTACTCGGCCTGCTCAAGCCGTTCCCGATTGTAGTTTTCATTCTGCTGGTTCTGATCGGGCTGAGATCCGAGCTGGCAAGGTTGCCGGAAATAATCAAGAGAATTTTAGTCGCTGTAAGTGCTCCTAAACAGAGATTGCTATCGGGTCTGTACTTGCTGGTCGTTCTAACTCTTATCATTAGAGCGGCGGTCCCACCATGGGCTCTTGATGACGTCATCTACCATTTACCCGCCACCAAGTCATTTGTAGAACAAGGCCGGGTTTTTCCTCTCTTTCATCAACCGCTCGGCAATATGCCTTTCCTCATTCACATGATCTACGCGCTCTGTCTGCTCGCCAAGACAGACATTGCGCCAAAACTCTTTAGCCTGTTACTTACGCTCGTTACTTCAGTGGCGTTGTACGGGTTCTGCCGCAGGTTTTTTGATCGCACTATCGCACTTGTAGCAATGTTTGGGTTCCTTGCTGCTTCGATGGTGGTTGAGGTTGGAGTCACGGCGCGCATAGACGTTTCCCTGGCAGGGATGCTCTTCCTCGCAACCTACGCAATGATCAACCACTTGGAAACCGGCAAGAGGGGCTGGTTCTTTACCTCAGCAGTATTGAGCGGTTTCAGCCTGGGTATAAAGCTGAACGCGCTCTTATGGATCGGTTGTGTCGTACTAATTTTTGTGTTTGAGTCCGTGGTGAGACTACGGCGAGACGTCTTATCCGTTGCGAAGTCGACAGCGTTCTACGTGGTTATAATATTGGCACTCGCTTCTCCGTGGCTGCTGAAAAACCTCATCTGGTTTCATAACCCCGTTTACCCTTTTGTGACCGGCGAACTCGCCGACTTCAACAACGGCAACCCTCGTTACTTCAATCCGGAAGATGAGCAAAAACTTGACGCGCACTTTGATGCTGTCAGGCGCGCCGATCCTGCCGATTTCCAGCGCATAAGGAACGTAATGGATGAAGCCGCTAAGCAGGGGCCGCAACGACATCCGATGCGAGTTTGGGAATACTACAGTAGGCCCGACAGATACTTCATGGGCGATTACTTTCATTACCCGAATTGCTTGTTTCTGATCTTGCCGTTCTTTTTGATGGTGCCTCGGGCGCGGTGGATAACGTGGCTGATGTTGTTCAGCCTCGTTTCGTTTCTCGCGCTGACATCCACGTTGTGGATCGCTCGTTTCCTGTTGCCGATTTATCCCGCGTTGACAATCGTTTCGGCGTACACGTTAGTCGAGCTCGCAAAACGTTTCACAGGGCGTTGGGCGGCACAAGTATGTTTGTATGTCGTTGCGACATGCATGATCATTCAACTCACGGTGACTATCAAGTTCATCGTGGACTTGGACCATGTGAAGTTCATTTCAGGAGCAGCCTCGCGCGCTGAGTTCCTGTCAGGAATCTTTTATTACCCGCCGATAGACTTCATCAACCGTAATGTACCGCCGGAGACTGGCGTGCTCTCTATTGGCGGCGAGATGTGCTACCACATGCGCCCGCGATATATCTCAGACGGCAGTTGGGATGGTACGGAGTGGAGACGGTTACTGGTGCGAAATAGTTCTTTCGAGAGTCTTCATGCAGACCTGAAGAATCAGGGCATCACTCACATTCTCTTCGCCCGTTGGTATTTCAAGGCTATTGCCGAAGCAGGATGGCCCAAGCCAGGTGGCTCTCCCTTTCTTGCGACTGGAAAGTTCACAGATCCGGCCCGAATTCGCGAATTTGGTCCTGATTACAACTCTCTCAGAAATTGGGCGACCTTCGACGGTTATCGCAGAGACTATTTGGAGCTGATTTATACCGACCACAACGGTTATGAGATTTATCGTCTGAAGTGATGTGTGGCTTGCTTAGACCGGTGTGAAATGAACCCTGCCTCAAAGTCAGGATTCACACTTGCAGGAGGTCAGTACCGTAACGCGGTAGCGTCGGGTCGTACGTGAGCCTTTGAATTGCTGAGAAATTTGTAT
>DATNCH010000026.1:0-76964 GCA_035571655.1 Pyrinomonadaceae bacterium | reverse complement strand
GATGATTACCGAGAGCCTTCTGCTCGCACTTTTGGGAGGTGTGTTGGGGACAGCGCTCGCGACCTGGGGAGTTCACATGCTCGTCAGTTTGAGCGAGGGCAGTATTCCTCCGACGGCCAAAGTAAAAGTCGACGTGACAGTCCTTGGATTCACATTACTGCTTTCAATCGTCACCGGTGTCTTGTTCGGATTGGTGCCCGCGTTTCGAACAATGAAGGTCAATCTCAACGATTCGTTGAAAGAGGGAGTACGCGGCGGCGGTGAAGGCGCAATGCACAATCGCACGCGCAGCTTGCTGATCGTTTTCGAGAGTGCCATCGCCGTCATGTTGTTAATCGGAGCGGGTTTGCTCGTGCGCAGCCTGGTGGCGCTACAGCGAGTCAATCCCGGATTCAGTGCGAACAATGTGTTGACGATGCGTATCGATCTGGCGAGGAACAAATACAACGGGCCCGATAAGACCGCGGCGTTTTTCGAACAGCTCGAAGGACGTATCGTGAATTTACCAGGCGTCGAGGCCGTGGGTGCGATCACTGAGCTTCCACTCAGTGGCCAACCAAACGACATGCCTTTCACCGTCGAAGGCCGCCCGCCCGTTTCACCAGACCAGGCATTTAGCGCCGACTTTCGTCGCATCAACCAGCACTACTTCGAAGCGATGCGAATTCCTTTACTGCGAGGACGGGATTTCACCGAACAAGAGGTGCGCCAGGGCGACAAGGTTCTCGTCGTGAGCCAGCAGCTTGTTGCCACGGTTTTCCCGAATGAAGAGGCACTCGGCAAACGGCTGATCACGGGCATGCGCAGCGAGCCTTACCAAATCATCGGCATCGTTGGCGACATTCGCCACAATTCGTTGGCCGGCACTCCATCCGCGACCATGTATTTCCCGACTCGTCAGACGGGCCGTGTGAATTTTGTGATCCGCACGCAAGGCGATCCATTAGCGATTGTCGGTGCAGTGCGCCAGGAAGTGAAAGCGCTCGATCCCGATCAGCCGATAGCGTCAGTGAGATCGATGAACGACTGGGTTAACTCGTCAGTTGCGGCGCCGCGCTATCGCACCACTTTGCTCGCACTGTTTGCGGCGCTCGCGATGATTCTCGCCGCGACCGGAATTTACGGAGTCATGTCGTACTCGGTGGCCCAGCGAACACACGAGATTGGCGTGCGCATGGCGATGGGCGCGCGACAATTCGACGTGTTGAAGCTGGTGGTGCGACAGGGAATGTTGCTGACGCTGATCGGAGTCATTCTTGGTTTGGGTGGAGCGTATGCACTGACGCGCGTGATGTCGACGTTGTTGTTTGGCGTGACGGCGAAGGATCCGTTGACGTTTGGTGTGGTGGCGGCGTTGTTGATCGTCGTGGCGTTCCTGGCGTGTTTCGTCCCGGCGCGTCGCGCGACGAAGGTCGATCCGTTGATAGCGCTGAGATATGAATGAAGCCACAAAAAGGCACAAAGAAGAGACAAAAGGCACAAAGGTATAAATGATGGGTTCAGTAATTAACGATTTAAAGTTTGGGGTAAGAATGTTGCGGAAGAGTCCGGGCTTCACGGTCGTGGCTGTGTTGTCGCTCGCGCTGGGGATTGGAGCCAACACTGCGATCTTTCAGTTAGTGAATGCAGTGCGACTCAAGACGCTGCCTGTCAGAGATCCGCAGCAGCTCGCGAAGGTCCAGCTCAGCGATATGGAGACTGCGGCCCGCGGGTTCAAACCCTCGCCATACTCAGCAGTCACGAATCCCATCTGGGAACAGATTCGCGATCGTCAGGAAGGTTTCTCCGGGATCTTTGCGTGGAGCAGAAATGATTTCAACCTCGCGCAGGGCGGGGAAGTGCGTTGGGCCAAGGGACTTTGGGTCAGCGGAGATTTCTTCAACGTGCTCGGCGTGCAGCCGCAACTCGGCCGCGTGTTTACAGCGGCGGACGATCAGCGAGGCTGCGCGGCTCCCGGCGTGGTTATCAGTCACCCATTCTGGCAACGTGAATATGGCGGCGACCCGAATGTTGTCGGTCGCAAGCTCACGCTTTCTGACAAGTCGTTCGAAATCATCGGCGTCACTCCTGCGAACTTCTTTGGTCTCGAAGTCGGACGGACATTCGACGTCGCTCTGCCACTCTGCGCCGACGCAGTCATCGCCGGTAAAAACAATCAACTCGACTCGGGCTTTTACTGGTGGTTGATGGTTTCGGGCCGTCTCAAACCAGGTTGGACCAGGGAACAGGCCACCGCACAACTGCAATCGATCTCGCCGGCACTATTTCAACAAACACTGCCGCCGAACTATCCGGCGGTGAGCGTGAATCCATATTTACAGTCGAAGCTGGAAGCCGTCGCGGGCGCGTCCGGTTATTCGATGTTGCGCGAGAGTTATGAGCGTCCCTTGTGGCTGTTGCTGGCCATCGCCGGGTTGGTGCTGCTAATCGCATGCGCCAACCTGGCGAATTTATTGTTGGCGCGTGCGAGCACGCGCGAACGCGAGATCGCAGTGCGACAAGCGGTCGGCGCTTCGCGTGGACGAATCATCCGCCAACTGCTGGTTGAAACTCTCATGCTCACCGTCCTGGGCACCGCGCTCGCTGCCGGGCTGGCCCAGGCGTTGAGCCGCTTCCTCGTTTCCTTGATCGGGACAGGGCTGAACGCCGTCTTCCTCGATCTGACTCCCGATTGGCGTGTGCTTGGATTCACCGCGGGCGTCGCTGCGTTGACGTGTCTGCTGTTTGGTTTAGCTCCGGCGGTGCGTGCCACGCGCATTGACCTTGTTACGGTCATGAAGGCTACAGGCCGTGGAATGACGGCGGGTGGCGGTCGCCTCACTTTGCGACGCGCGCTCGTAGTCGTTCAGGTCGCACTCTCGCTGGTCCTGATCGCAAGTGCATTCCTGTTTACGCGCAGTCTGAACAAGCTACTCACTGTCGATACCAGCTTCAACCAGGAAAACCTGCTCGTCGCGCGAGTCGGTTTTCGACGGTTGAATATCGCGCCGGAACGCCGCATCGAGTTTAAGAGTCAACTACTCGAACGGCTCAGGGCGGTTCCAGGCGTTCAGGCTGTCAGCGAGTCCGACACGATCCCGCTCACTGGCGGTGGACGCGGCAACGACGTGTGGCTGGACGCGAATCGCGACGCGAGGATAAACGCGTCGTTCAATCGCGTTGGCGTCGATTATTTTCGCACGCTCGAAATCCCCGTGCTGCAAGGCCGCGAGTTCAATTCCCACGACACGCTGAACGCGCCCAGGGTCGCGATCATCAACGAGACGCTGGCGCGGCAACTGCGCGAGTCGAATCCGGTCGGGCGCAGAGTTGTCGTCGAAGAAACGCCGAACGAACCAGAGACGCCGTACGAGATCGTCGGGATTGCTCGTGATGCGAAGTTTGAAGAGTTGAAAGAGCAGAAGCTGGCGATGGTTTACCTGCCGAGTCTTCAGGATCCGCAGCCTTCGACGGGGCGACAGTTTCTTATTCGCTCCACGCTGCCTCAAGCGGAGATCACCGCGTCCGTGACTCGCGCACTCAACGAGATGAGCCCGTCGATCGATTCGAGTTTTCAGTGGTTTGAGACCATGGTCCAGGAATCGACGTTGCGTGAGCGTTTGATGGCGACGCTGTCGGGCTTTTTCGGGTTGCTGGCGCTCGTGCTGGCGATGATTGGTTTGTACGGGATTCTGTCGTACGCGGTTGCGAGCAGGACCAACGAGATCGGAATTCGCATCGCACTCGGTGCACGCACGAGAGAAGTGGTGATGCTGGTGCTGCGCGAAGCGCTGGTCCTGGTGGCGATCGGAATTGTTGCCGGCGTACCTGCGGTGCTCGTCGTCGCGCGTTTTGCTGCGACGCTGCTGTTCGATCTTTCGGCCACGGATCCCGTGTCGCTGACGCTCGCCGGCGTGGTGATGGTGGCGGTGGCAATCATGGCGGCGTATCTGCCCGCGCGCCGCGCGACGCAAATCGATCCGTTAAAGGCGCTCAGGTACGAGTAAAGCCAAAAAGAGAAGGCAGAGATGGATTCAATAATCAAAGACATTCGGTATGGTTTGCGCGGGTTGTTGAAGCGTCCGGGATTTACGTTGATCGTGGTGATCACGCTCGCACTGGGTATCGGCGCCAGCACTGCGATCTTCAGTGTTGTCGACAGCGTGTTGTTGCGGCGTCTCCCGTATCGCACCGCGGAGCGCATCGTTGCGATCCAGGAGCTGAACCCGGCCGGCAAACGAATTCAGGTAACGTCGGCGAACTTCCTCGACTGGCGCGCGCAGAACACGGTCTTCGAACACCTCGCGGCGATTAGAACCGCTCCCACCAACCTGGCGTTGGCGGATCACGCCGAGCGCGTCGAGCTCGCGCAAACAAACGCGGACTTCTTCGACGTTTTCGGAATCACCCCACAACAGGGACGACTGTTCATCCCGCAGGACGAACAAGCCGGACACGAACCAATCGCAGTCATCAGCGACGCGCTCTGGCGCAGACGCTTCGGCACAGACGCTTCAATCATTGGTAAGCCAATAACACTCGACAGCCTCAACTACACGGTCGTCGGAATCGCTCCGCCCGGTTTTCAGTATCCGGATAAAACGGAAGTCTGGCTGCCGCCTTTGAAACTCGCGCCGGAGATATCGCCGCAACAAGACGTCACGCAGACGCGCGGCATGGGCTACCTCGCCGCCGTTGCGTTGTTGAAACCCGGCGTGTCGGTTCAGCAGGCCGCGAGTGAAATGGAAACGATCACGGCACGGCTGCGACAGCAGTATCCCGACACGAACAATCATCGCTTCAATCGAGTAGTTTCACTTCACGAACATCTCGTCGGAGATACAAACAAACTTCTTTGGTTGCTGCTGGGCGCCGTCACGTTCGTGTTGCTCATCGGATGTGCGAACGTGGCTAACCTGCTGCTCGCCAACGGCGCTTCGAGACAGAAAGAGATCGCGATACGCACGGCCCTCGGCGCGTCGCGCTGGCGAGTCATGCGCCAGTTGTTTACCGAAAGCACGATGCTCGCGCTTACGGGTGGCGCTGTTGGTCTGCTGATCGCGTACTGGGGACTCGCGGCAATTACAAAACTCCTGCCGCGTGATTTTCCTCGTCTCGACGAGATTCACATGGACCTTCGAGTGCTCGCGTTCACGTTCCTGGCTTCAGTGTTGACCGGCATGCTCTTCGGACTCGCTCCAGCACTGCAAATCTCGCGGTCTGACGTTCAGGATTCGATGCGAGAGAGCGGGCGCGGCCTGGCTGGAAGTCTCCGCAAGAGTCGTTTCCGCCAGGCGTTGATCGTCGTCGAGGTGGCGTTGTCAGTCGTGTTGCTGGTCGGCGCCGGACTGCTTTTCAGAAGCTTCATGCACCTTCAGTCAGTTAACACCGGGTTCGTCTCACACCAAGTGTTGACGGCAAAGCTCACGCCGGCCGGAACAAACTACAACAATCTCTCTGACTTCGTGAGGTTCTACAACCAGGTGCTCGAGAAGGTCAGCACGCTCCCGGGTGTGCAGGACGTGGGTCTCATCAACACGTTGCCGTTGGACAAAGGACCAACCGCTTCGTTCAGAGTCGACGGACGCCCGGTTACCACTATTGATAAGTGGCCCGGCGCGAACTATCGCGTCGTCACGCCGAATTACTTTCGCGCGATGAGCATTCCGATGCTGCAAGGCCGCACGTACACCGATCGCGACGATCAAAACGCGCCGCTGACGATGATCGTCAATCAGGAACTCGCGGAGTCGATATTTCCGGGTGAAAACCCGATCGGGAAGAGAATCACATTCGGAAATGTTGACGCTAACCAGCAGCCGGTTTGGTGGGAGATCGTCGGCGTCGCCGCAAACGTTCGCAGTATGGAGTTACGCGAAGAGCCTGAGTCAGAGCTATATTTTTCAGCTTCGCAAACTACGTGGCCGGGCATGTCGCTCGTGGTTCGTTCGAGCGTTGAGCCTGCGAGCCTGGGTACTGCCGTACGACAGATCGTAAACGAGGTTGACAAGTCTGTTCCGGTCTCGAACGTGCAGACGATGGACCACCTCGTCAGCCAGTCGATCACACAGCCGCGGTTCAATCTGTTTCTGCTGGGACTGTTCAGTGCAGTCGCGATGCTGCTCTCCGCCGCCGGCATCTACGGCGTCACCTCTTACACAGTGACGCAACGAACGCACGAGCTCGGCATTCGTCTCGCGCTGGGCGCACAGGTCGGCGACGTGTTGAAGATGATTTTGGGCCAGGGAATGGCGGTGATTGGTGTCGGGCTGGTGCTTGGCCTGGTGTCGGCTTTTGGGTTGGTGCGTCTGCTCAGAAGTCTTTTGTTCGGTGTGGGTGAAAACGATCCGTTGACGTTCGTGGCGATCACGGCGCTGTTGCTACTGGTTGCGCTGGTTGCCTGCTACATCCCTGCGCGCCGCGCAACGAAGGTCGATCCGCTCGAGGCGCTGAGATACGAATAGAGCCACGAAAGAGCACAAGAGAGAACACAAATGGACTCACTGCTAAAAGACATTCGATTCGGTTTACGGTCGCTGTTGAAGAGGCCGGCGTTTACGGCGGTGGCTGTGATCACGATCGGGTTGGGGATTGGTGCGAACTCCGCGATCTTCAGTGTCGTCAACGCTCTCCTGCTGCGACCACTGCCTTACGACGATCCGTCGCGGTTGATCAGTTTCAGATCGAATCAGTCAACACTGGATCTCGCCGATGTCGAGTCGCAGACCAAGACGTTCAGCAGACTGGGCGGCATGGTGCTGCAGCCGCTGGACTACACCGCCGGCAATGAGCCAGTTCAACTTCAGATCGGACAAGTGACTGGGGGCTTCTTCGAGACTCTCGGAGTCAAACCGGAGCGCGGGCGCTTTATCAACACCGACGACGACAAGAACGGAGCTCCGTTCGTGGTGGTGTTGAGCCACGACGTATGGGTGAAGCACTTCAGCAGCGATGAGCAGATTCTCGGTAAAGCGATTCCGCTCAGCGGAAACATGTACACGATTGTCGGCGTCATGCCGCCGGCGTTTGTCACGCCTCGTGTGAGCACTGAAGCATGGACGGCGGTGCACGTCTCCAACCCGGTCGCAGCGAATTTTCGCGGCGTTCATTTTCTTCGAACGTATGGACGATTGGCGCCGGGCGTGACGATCGAGCAGGCACAAGCGGAGATGCAACTGATCGATCGGAACCTCGCCGCCGCGTATCCCGAGGACAATAAAAATCGAAACACAGTTCTCTTCGCGTTGCATGAACGCATTGTCGGCGACACTCGGCAGTCGCTAATCATCTTGTTTGCTGCCGTAGGTTTTGTGCTCCTGATTGCCTGTGCCAACTTCGCGAACCTTCTGTTGGCGCGGTCTTCCGAACGTCAACGTGAGTTTGTGATTCGCGGTGCGCTTGGCGCGGGTCGCTGGCGTTTGATTCGTCAGTTGCTGACGGAAAGCGTGTTGTTGTCGCTTGCGGGAGGTGCGGTCGCCGTTGGCCTCGCGATTTGGGGCACGCGCCTGTTGCTCGCTTTCAAGCCGGAGAATTTGCCGCGTCTGTCCGAGATCGGAGTGGATGGGCGTGTTCTCGGTTTCACGCTCGGCATTTCGGTGTTAACCGGCTTGATCTTTGGTCTCGTGCCCGCGTGGGCTGCTTCGCGAGGCGGAGTGGGCGAGGCTTTAAAGGACGGCGGCAGAGGCTCGACGGCAGGCAGTGCGCGACAACGATTGCGAAGCACGTTCGTCGTGGTTGAACTTGCAGTGGCGCTGGTGCTTCTTGTCGGTGCAGGTCTGCTCATCAAGACTTTTTGGAAACTGCGTTCCGTAGAGCCGGGATTCAATCCCGATCATCTGATCACGATGCGAGTCGAGTTGCCTGAGGCTCGTTACCAGGACGTTGCTTCACAAACGCGCTTTCGAAAACGGGTCCTCGCCGGGATGAATTCACAACCGGCTATTCAGGCCGCCATGATCAGCGAACTCCCACTAAGCGGCGACTCGCTCGATCACAATTTTATTATCGATAACCGCCCGCCGATCGCACCCGGAGATGAACCGAGTCTGGAAACTCGCAGCGTGTTGGGCGACTACTTCAACGTGATGCAGATTCCGCTTCAGCGCGGGCGAGACTTTGGTCCAGCAGACTTTGACGACAAGGCGCCGCGCGTCGGTATCGCAAACGAAACGCTGGTGCGCCAGTATTTTCAAAATGAAGATCCACTTGGCAAACGCATCCGTTGGGCACGCAGTCCGCAGATCGAATGGATAACGATCATTGGCGTTGTTGGCGACGTGAAGCATTTCGGTTTGGACCTGCCGGAGGAACCCGCGCTCTACACGCCGTACACGCAAATCAACCCGTGGAAAAGATGGATGTCAATTGCTGCTCGTACGCAAGGTGACCCCGGCGCCGCTGCGCAAACACTGAAACAGGAGATCTGGAAGGTCGACTCGCAGCTACCGGTAACCAAAGTCAGGGCGATGAGCGAAGTTGCAGCGACGTCGTTTGCTGCACGCCGGTTCAACATGACGCTGCTGTCGCTGTTTGCGGGTCTGGCGCTGGTCTTGGCGGCGATCGGAATTTACGGCGTGATGTCGAATGCGGTTACGCAACGAACGCACGAGATCGGTGTGCGCGTGGCGTTGGGTGCGCGCGCGATTGACGTGCTGAAACTCGTGATTCGCAATGGAATGACGTTGGTGCTCATCGGTGTGGTGGTTGGATTAGCGGGAGCGTTCGCGCTCACGCGTTTGATGACCGCGTTGTTGTTTGGAGTAACACCGATGGATGGACTGACGATCGGGATTGTGTCGGCGGTCTTGATCGGCGCTGCGTTCCTGGCTTGCTACATACCTGCGCGCAGGGCGACGAAGGTCGATCCGCTCGTGGCGCTACGTTACGAATAGGGCCACAAAAGGGCACAAAACGAAAGCACACAAAGAAGCACACAGATGGATTCACTGATCAAGGATATTCGATTCGGAGTTAGGTCCCTCGCGAAGAGGCCGGCGTTTACGGCGATTGCCGTCATCACGCTGGCGCTCGGGATCGGTGCGAACTCGGCGATCTTTAGTGTTGTCAATGCTGTGCTGCTGCGACCACTGCCTTTTAAAGATCCCGATCGGCTGATGGTGGTGTGGGAAAGACGCGAGAGTTCGGGCAACTCAAATCTGCCTCTCTCGGGACACGAATATTCGGCGTTCAAGGAACGGACCAACGTTTTTGAAGCGCTGACGATTGTGCAACCGAATGGATTGAACCTGACGGGCCGCGGCGACCCGTCGATGGTGGATGTCCTTGAGGTTTCGACTGAATACTTCTCAGTGATCGGCGTGCCGCCAATGCTCGGCCGAACATTTGCTCCCGGAGAAGACGGGGGCGGCGGCGCGAAAGTGGTCGTCCTCGGTCACAAACTGTGGACCCAACGCTTCGGATCCGATCCAAACGTCCTCAATCAAACTGTTCGCATGAACGATCAGAGTTACACGGTCGTCGGCGTCATGCCGTCGCTCGAGCTGATGCCTGATGTGCTCGTGCCGATCGATCTGCGCGGAGAGTTGCGGAAGGTCGGCAGACACAGCTACCAGGTGATTGGCCGGCTCAAGCCCGGGGTCACACGGGACCAGGCGCAAGCTGAGGTAGCCCATGTTGCGCAGCAGGTCGAACAGGAGTTTCCCGATGCGAATCGCGGCCACGGAGTTCAAATCGTAGGAATGCACGAGGTCGTTACCGGCGGCGCGCAACTTCCTTTGCTCACGCTCTTCGCCGCAGTCGGATTTGTACTGCTGATTGCTTGCGCGAATGTCGCGAATCTTTTGCTGAGTCGCGCGGCGACACGCCAGCGAGAGATGGCGATCAGAACGGCACTCGGCGCGAGTCGCTGGCGTTTGATTCGCCAGACGCTCGTCGAGAGCCTGTTGCTCGCGGTTTGCGGTGGCGGAGTCGGACTGCTCGCGGCGGTCTGGCTCGTGACCCTGTTGAGCAGGATCACCTCCGTCAACATTCCGCGGCTCGACAAGATCAGCATCGACAATCGCGTTTTACTCGCCACGTTTGGCTTCTCGATCCTTACCGGGTTGCTGACCGGACTCGCGCCCGCATGGCGCAACTCGGAACCACGCCTCGCACAGTGGATCAAAGATGGCGTGCGTGGATCGTTTAGCCCTGGACGACGTCGCATCAGCAGCGCGCTCGTCGTCGCCGAAGTCTCACTCGCCGTCGTACTCCTTGTCGGCGGCGGGTTGATGCTGAAGAGTTTCGTGCAACTCGTGAGAGTCAATCCCGGTTTTCAGCCGCATCATGTGCTGCGACTCGATTTTGCGTTGCCCGAAACGAAATATCGCGAACCACAGCAACTACTCGCTTTTTACAACGAACTGATCGTGCGGCTCCAGGCGTTACCGGGTGTCGAATCGGTCGGCGCGACGACGAACACACCGCTTGGGCCAGCGGAAAGTTGGAGCGGCTTCGCGATCGAAGGTCGTCCAGCTCCGCCACAGGGAAACCACCAACAGGCTGCGGTGCGCACCGTGAGCGACGACTACTTTCGCACGATGCAGATCCCACTGCGAAAGGGAAGATTCTTCAACAGCTCTGACGCGCGCGTTGCGCTGCCGTTGATCCGGTGGTTTGAGCAACAGCCCCTCCCCGAACACTTCAACGAACCCCAGGCCGCACCGGCAATTATCATTAATGAAACAATGGCCCGGCTCTACTGGCCCAATGAAGATCCGGTGGGACGTCGAATGCGGATCATTTTTAGCCCGTGGTTGACGATCGTCGGCGTTGTTGGCGACGTCCATCACACAGGATTGAACACGCCACCGAATCCGGAAATGTATTTGTCGCAACTTCAGGAGCCGCAATCGTCTATGGCAGTGCTCGCACGCACCACCGGCGACCCGCTTCAGTTGGCGGCCGCGGCGCGCGAACAACTGAGGGCGATGGACAAGGATCAGCCGGTGACAGTCACGACGATGGACCAGCTTTACGCGAATTCATTAGCAGGGCAGCGATTCAACACGCTGCTGCTCGGCATCTTCGCGGCGGTTGCGTTGCTGCTGGCGATGATCGGCGTATTTGGTGTGATCAATTACTCGGTCACACAGCGCACACATGAACTCGGAATTCGGATCGCGCTGGGAGCGCAGAGGCGAGATGTTTTCAAGTTGGTTGTTGGGCAGGGATTGTTGCTCGCGTTGGTTGGTGTTGGAGTGGGAGCGGCTGGAGCAGTGGCGGTGACGCGCTTAATCACCGGATTGCTCTACGGCGTCAGTCCGACTGATGGTCCAACGTTAGTCGTTGTGTCGTTGCTTGTGACTGCGGTTGCGTTTCTTGCGTGCTATCTGCCCGCCCGACGCGCGACGAGAGTCGATCCGTTGATCGCGCTCAGGTACGAATGATTATGAAAGAACTACGCCAAACTATTCGCAGTCTGCTGCGGAATCCGGGGTTCACGACGGTCGCGATTATCACGCTGATGCTCGCTATCGGTGTGAACACGACGATCTTCAGTGTTGTGAATGCGGTGCTGCTGAAAGCATTGCCGTTTCAACAGCCGGAGCAACTCGTATCGGTTCAGAAAGTAGCTGAACCGGGTGCGTTTCCAGGTATCGCTGCTTATCAATACCTGGCGTGGAAAGATCGGAACACCTCTTTCGACGATATCGCCGCTTACAGCGACGATAACTTCAACCTCACCGGCCTTGGCGAACCGGAACGCATCTCGTGTGCACAAGTGACGGCCAGTCTCTTCACGACGCTGAAGGTGCAACCCCTGCGGGGTCGCTTCTTCCTGCCTGAAGAGGACAAGCCGGGCACGAGTAACGTCGCGATCGTCAGCGAAGGTTTTTGGCAGCGTCACTTTGCGCGCAACGATGCCGTACTGCAACGCACTCTCACACTCGACAACACGCCGTATTCGATCGTCGGCGTGATGCCCGCCAGTTTTCGTTTTCCGGGTGAATTCGACATCTGGCTTCCCCTGGCCCTGGATCCGGCGAAAGAGACTAAAGGTCACTTCTTTTCCGTGGTCGAAGTCGTCGGCCGTATCAAACCGTCAGTAAGTGCCACGAGCGCGCAAGCCGAATTCAGTCTGCTCGCGCGACAGATGGCAGAACAAATGAAAGAGCCGGACGGTTCATTCGCAGTCGACGTGGTGCCGCTGCACAAGCAACTCGTTTCGGGCGTTCGCTTGACTGTGTTGATCCTTTGGGGCGCTGTCGGACTCGTGATGTTGCTTGCGTGTGTCAACGTTGCGAGCCTGATGATTTCGCGCACGCTGGCGCGACAGCGTGAGATGGCAGTGCGGGCAGCGGTTGGCGCACGTCGCTGGCAATTGATCCGCCAACTGCTCAACGAGAGCGTGGTCCTTGGTCTCGCGGGTGGTGGATTGGGTTTGTTGATCGCGGTGTGGGGAACACGTGCGATTGCCCGGCTGGTCCCGGAGGGTCTCACGACCACTTTTTACGACCTCAATAACATTCCACTCGACTGGCGTGTGTTTGCGTTCACGCTCGGGCTATCGGTTCTCGTTGGAGTCGTGTTTGGTTTAGCGCCCGCGTTGACGGCGTCGAAACCCGATCTAATCAATGCGCTGCGAAACAGCCGCTCGTTTGGTCTGATGAGTTTTGGACTGCGTAGCATCCGCGGCTGGCTCGTCGTAGCCGAACTCGCGCTCGCCGTCATGCTGCTGCTCGGCGCCGGCCTGCTGGTACGAAGCTTCAACAAATTGATGGCAGTCGATCTCGGCTTCGATCGTGAAAACGTGTTGACGTTTCGAGTCGGCCTGCCGCACTCGAAATATCCCGAGCCTACGCAAACCCAGGCCTTTTTTAATGACTTCCTGCAGCGTGTTAACGCGTTGCCGGGTGTGCAAAGCGCCGGAACGATCAACCACGCACCTCTCGAGGGTCACGGAATGATGGCCTTCATCGGCATCGAAGGATATCCATCGATGGATCGCAAGAAAGATCCGGCGATCGGAATCGGCGTGGTGGACGGCGAATACTTCAAGACGTTGCAGATACCGTTGCTCTCTGGTCGGCTATTCGATGAACGCGATGGGGCGACGGGACAAAAGGTGGCGATGGCAAATGAGGCATTTGCGAAACGATTTTTGCAAGGCGCCGCACTCGGAAAACGAGTCACGTTCAATTGTAAAGAGTCTGAAGGCCTCTGTCGCACGATCGTCGGAGTTGTCGGGAACATCCGCCAGGAGAGCATCACCGACGAAGCGATACCTGAGCTCTACGTGCCGTTTACGCAAATGCCGATGAACGGCGTGACTGTTTTTGTTCGCACGACGTCCAATCCACTTGCCGTCGCCGGAGCCGTGCGCAAACAAGTCCTCGCGATCGACAGCGACCAACCGATCCACGCGGTCAAGACGCTTGCGCAACGCGTCGACGAGGTGGCCGCTGTTTCGCGTTCACTGATGCTGCTGTTTACGGCGTTTGCGTTGCTCGCCGTGATACTGGGCGCAGTCGGAATCTACGGAATCATTTCTTACTCGGTAACTCAACGAACACACGAGATCGGAATTCGCATGGCGCTCGGCGCGAGAGCAGGGAACGTGCTGAGTCTGATCATGAGGAACGGATTCACGCTCGTGTTGACAGGGATTGCGATTGGTGTTGCGGGTGCGTTTGCTCTAACGCGTTTTCTGACGTCGATGCTGTTCGGCGTGACGCCGACTGACAGCATCACGTTTGTTTTCGTGTCGCTGATGTTTTTCGCGATCGCGATGACTGCGGCGCTGATTCCGGCGCTGCGCGCGACGCGAGTCGATCCGTTAGTGGCACTTAGGTACGAATGAGGCCACAAAAAGCACAAAGAAGAACAAAACCATGAATTCAATAATCAAAGACATCCGTTTCGCACTTCGTGGCTTGTTGAAGCATCGGACGTTTACGGCGATCGCGGTGGTGACGCTGGCGCTCGGTATTGGCGGCAGCACTTCGATCTTCACGGTCGTCAATGCGGCGTTGCTGCGTGGCCTGCCTTACAGATCGCCCGATCGTCTCTATCACCTCTGGGAGAAAACCCCGCAGGAAAAATTCTCGAAACGCGAGTTCTCCTATCCTGACTACGAAGACTATCAAAAGAACAACGTCTTCGACGGCGTCGCGGCGTACGCGGGTGGCGGCGCTCTCCTCAGCGGTTTCGGTGAGACGGAGAATATCGGCGCGCCGAGAGTGAACGCAGACTTCTTTAAGGTGCTCGGCGTCGAGCCGATTCTCGGGAGAACATTTCAGTCTGGTGAAGACCTGCCTGGCGCTCGACGACTCACCGTTTTGACTTACGGATTGTGGCAGCGGCGATTCGGCGGCGATCCAAACGTCATCGGTCGCGGAGTCACGGTCAATGGCGAAGGCTATGAGATCATCGGAGTGCTGCCCGCGAGTTTTCAGTTTGCACTCAGAAACAACGACCTCTTCCTTCCTTATCAACCCACTGACGCCCAACGCACGCGCCGTTTCATGCACGGCACCAATCTCATCGGTCGCCTTAAACCCGGTTTGAGTCCGACTGACGCAGAAGCGAATTTGAAAGTGATTGGCAGTCGCATCGAGCAGGAGTACAACCAGTCGCACGCCGGCACATACCCGTACGTCGTTCCGCTACAGGAGGAAATTGTAGGAAACGTCCGGCCCGTACTGTTGGTCCTCCTTGCGGCCGTCGGATTCGTGCTGCTCATCGCGTGCGCAAACGTCGCGAGCCTATTGTTGACGCGCTCGCTTGCACGTCAGAAAGAAGTGGCGATCCGTTCGGCGCTCGGCGCGAGTCGCTGGCGAGTCATGCGGCAACTGCTGACGGAATCAATTCTGTTGTCACTCGTTGGCGGCGTCGCAGGATTGTTGATTGCTTACTGGGGCGTTCCTGCACTCGTCGCCGTGATACCGCAGCAACAGTTGATTGCGATGCCGTTCCTCAGGGAGTTGCATCTCGACTCGGGCATTCTCGCGTTTTCGTTCGGCCTCTCATTACTCACCGGGGTCGTGTTTGGCCTGGCGCCGGCGCTCCAATCGTCTCGACTCGATCTCAACGAAGTGCTGAAGGAAGGTGGACGTAATGCGTCCGCCACCGCGAGTCATCGACTGCGCAGCGCGATGGTTGTGACTGAGATCGCGCTCGCCGTCGTGTTGCTCGTCGGTGCGGGATTGATGATGAAGAGTCTATTCCGGCTGTTGCAGACCAACGTCGGTTTCAACCCGGAAAACGTGATGACGATGAGCGTCGTGTTGCCGCCTGCGAAATACACGGATCCGAACCAGCAGATGATTTTCAACGATCAACTGCGTGAACGTGTGCAGTCTTTGCCGGGCGTCACAGGCGCGGGCACGGTCAACATTCTGCCGTTGAACAGTGGTAATACAACGCGATTCTACGTTGACGGCGATCCCGTTCCTGAGCCTGGAAAGGAGACCGAGGCGAACAGTCGTATCGTCAGCGACGACTACTTCAAGACACTTGGAGTTCCACTGATTGCCGGGCGGGCGTTTGATGCTCGCGAGGCTGCAACAAATGCGCCGCCGGTTGTAATCATCGGAAAAACCATCGCCGATCGCATGTTCCCCGGTTGCGATCCAGTCGGGAAACGTTTGCGATACGCGTCAGTTCAAGCTCCTCCCATCGAGATCGTAGGAGTCGTGGGCGACGTGAAGATCACCGGTCTCGACGAAGCGGTGAAGCCGGTACTCTACTATTCTTTCCGCCAGAGTCCGTCGACGTTTGCCAATCTCGTCGCGCGCACAAACAGCGATCCCAATGCACTTGCCAGTTCGATCCGCAACGAGATTCGAAACCTCGAACCCGAAGCGGCGATTCTGAACATGCGCACGATGGAAGACATGATGTCGCAGACGCCGGCGTCGTTCATGCGACGTTTTCCGGCGTTGCTGATCAGCATCTTCGCGGGCGTCGCGTTATTGCTGGCGTCGATCGGTATCTACGGCGTCGTCTCTTATTCAGTCAGTCAACAGACTCATTACATCGGCGTGCGCATGGCACTCGGCGCGAAACCGTCTGACATTTTGAAGATGGTTTTGAGGCAGGGATTGGTGCTCGCGCTGTTGGGTCTCGGGATTGGAGTGTTGGCAGCGCTTGGTTTGATGCGACTGTTGCAGACGATGCTTTTCGAAGTGAGCACGACCGACGTTGGAACATTTGGAGTCGTTACGGGTGTGTTGTTTGTGGTGGCGTTGTTGGCGTGTTTTCTGCCCGCACGCCGCGCAACGAAGGTCGATCCACTCGTAGCGTTGCGTTATGAGTAGGGCCACAAAAAGGCACAAAAAAGAAGCACAAGAGGGGATTCAGTGGTTAGAGATCTGAAACTTGCAATTCGTAGTTTGTTGAAGAGGCCGGTGTTTGCGGCGATCGCCATTGCTACGCTCGCGCTTGGCATCGGTGCGAATACGGCTATCTTCAGCGTGGTCAATGCCGTTTTGCTGCGGCCGCTGCCGCTCAAAGAACCCGAGCGGTTGATGACGTTCTGGCTCTCCGCGCCCGCGAAGGGCCTGCGTCACATGGATCTCAACGAGGCGCTGTTCGCTTACTGCCGTGAGCGAACGCGCACGTTTGAGAGTCTCGCTGGTTTCGAAGGCGGTGAGTTTGCTCTGACAGGTGGCGGTGAACCGGAAGTCGTGCCCGGCGCGGTCGTGACTTTCAACTATTTCAGCGTGCTGGGCCGAGAGCCGCTATACGGCCGAACCTTCACCGCACAGGAAGACACGCCCGGCCACAACAACGTCGCGATCCTGAGTTACGCGTTGTGGCAACGACGCTTTGGCGGCAATCCGAATATCGTCGGACAGTCGATCAACCTCGACAGCAATCCGACGACGGTCGTCGGAATCATGCCCGCTGACTTTAGCTTTCCAGATCCTGCCGAACGGGCCAGCAGCTCCGGCCACATGCAGCTCTGGGTTCCCAAAGGACTCGACCCGCAAAACACAAACTCGTGGAACCTCACAGCCGTCGGCCGCTTACAACCGGGCGCGACACCTGGCGACGCAAACAACGAGATCACGTCGCTCTACCGGCAATTTTCAGAGGAGTACCACGCGCGGTTTGGAACAGGCACGGTGGATTTGAGTGTGTCGGCGGTATTGATGCCGTTGCGAAATAACATCGTCGGCGAAGTGCGGCAGCCGTTACTCGTGCTCCTCGGCGCGATCGGTCTGGTCCTTCTGATTGCCTGCGCCAATCTTACGAACCTGCTCTTGGCGCGTGCTGCGTCGCGTACTCGAGAGATGGCTGTGCGCCAGTGTCTCGGTGCGAGTGCAATGCGAATCGCGAGACAAACGCTTACCGAAAGTCTTCTGCTTTCTTTCGTTGGCGCAGTTGTCGGAATCCTGGTGGCGCTCTGGATCGTCACTGCGTTGAAGAGTTTTGTGTCCTCGCAAATACCCCACCTCCAGTCAGTAACTGTTGACTCGACTGTCCTGCTGTTTACGACCGCGATCATGTTGTTTACGGGCGTGCTTTGTGGTCTCGCACCTGCACTGCGTGGCGCGCGCGTCAATTTGCAGGAGGCAGTCAAGACGGGCGTGCGCAGTTCGGCGTCAGGCTCGAGCCGCCGGTTGAACAATGTCTTCGTCGTCTCGCAGCTCGCGTTATCACTCGTATTGCTGATCGGCGCGGCTTTGTTTCTCCGGAGTTTTCGAAATCTTCTGACCGTCAATCCGGGCTTTCGGCCTGAGAACATGTTGATGGCGGAACTGGCGCTGCCCGAACAGAAGTACAACGACACGGCGCAGGTGGAAAACTTCTTCGAGCAACTGCGACGAGGTGTGCGCAATGTTCCAGGTGTCGAGGCCGTCGAGTTGTGTTCGGTGGTGCCGTTCAGTGGTAATGGCCAGGGTGGACCATTCACTGTCGAAGGCGTTCAGGAGGAACACGCGAAAGTCGCGTGGCTGCGGAGTTCCACGCCAGGATACTTCGCTGCGATGGGAATGCCGATCCTGAAGGGTCGCGGATTTGAAAGTTCTGATAGCGCAAACTCGCTGCCCGTCGCCATCGTCGACGAGAAACTCGCCCGCAGGTACTCGCCCGACGGAGATCTTCTCGGCAGGCGAATTCGCATCGGCGACGATCCGTGGATGACCATTGTGGGAATCGTGCCGAGTGTCAAGAATCGCAAACTCGACGAAGACGCATGGCCCTACATCTATCGTCCTTACAGCCAGTGGATTCGCAGAGAAACGATGCTGGTGATGCGCACGAGCGTCGATCCGTCGAGCGTCGTGGGGAATGTGCGACAGGAACTCGCGAAGCTCGATCCCGAACTGCCACTCGCGAACGTAAGCACGATCCAACGAGCGATAGATCGTTCGCTGGTCACCACGAGGTTGACTAACTGGCTCCTAGCCGGTTTTGCCGCGACCGCGCTGCTCCTCGCATTGACGGGTATTTACGGAGTGATGTCACTCAACGTCGCGAATCGCAGGAATGAGTTTGGGATTCGGCTCGCCCTGGGAGCGCAGAGATCAAATGTTCTGAGAATGATGCTCGGTCAGGGATTGCGACTGGCGATGGTCGGCGTCGGAGTAGGTTTGCTTGTTGCGGTTGCTTTCACGCGGTTGTTGAAGGGTTTGTTGTTCGGGATCAGCGCGAGCGATCCGTTGACGTTTGCGGCGATCGCATTGTTGCTCGCGGGCGTCGCAGTGCTCGCGTGCTGGATTCCGGCGCGCCGCGCAACGAAGGTCGATCCGTTAGAAGCGCTCAGGTACGAATAGGGCCACAAAAAGGCACAAGAGGGACACAAATCATGACTTCTCTCTGGCAGGACTTGCGTTATGCGGCGCAGATGCTGGTGAAGCATCCTGCGTTCACGGCGATAGCAGTTTTGACTATCGCGCTCGGCGTCGGCGCTAACACTGCGCTGTTCAGCGTCGTCGACGCGGTGTTGCTGAAGAAGTTACCCGTGAAGGAACCGGATCGCCTGGTCCTTTTGAAAGCCACGTGGAACATCGAGAAGTTCGGAGTCGGCGGATTCAACGGCACTAACCGCATCGATCGCTCGACCGGACTCACCACCGGCACATCCTTTCCCATCCAAACCCTTACGCGACTACGACAGGAGCCGGGAGTGCTCTCGGACGTCTTTGCCTTCTCCCCGCTGGAGCTGAATTTCAACGCCGGCGGACACGCGGAGGTTGTCAGCGCGCAGGTAGTTTCCGGAAATTACTACAGCGCGTTGGGCGTGCCTGCAATCGCCGGGCGAACAATCACCGACGCGGATGACAACGCAGCCGCCACGCCGGTCGCAGTGCTGAGCCATCGTTTTTGGACCAACCGCTTCGGCAACGATCCATCCGTGATCGGCAAGCAGGTCAATATTAATAACGTCGCCTTCACGATCGCTGGCGTCACACCCGCGGGCTTCGACGGCGCGAGCAACGTCGGCTCGGCGCAGGACGTCTCCATCCCGATCGCGTGGGAACCGCAGGTGCTTGGCGAAGAGAGCAACATGAACGGCGCAGGCTACTGGTGGTTGCGAGTGATGGGCCGTTTGCAGCCCGGGGCCACCATGGAGCAGGCCGCGGCAGCTCTCGCTGGACCGTTCCAACAATCGGTGCTCGAACATCGCGCCGGGCGCCAGGCTCGAACGGAGACTCCGCTGCACACGGTCGATCCAAAAGATCTGCCACGTCTCGGAGTCGTTTCCGGAAGCCAGGGTGAGATGGACACGCGCGTCGGCTTCTCGCAGCCGTTGGAACTGCTGGTGGGAGTCGTCGGTCTCGTTCTGCTGATCGCCTGCGCGAACGTTGCGAATCTTCTGCTCGTGCGTGGTTCGTCGCGACGCAGGGAGATTGCTGTGCGACTCGCTTTGGGCGCGAGTCGATGGCGTTTGGTGCGGCAGTTACTGACTGAAAGTGTCTTACTGGCTGCGGTCGGCGGCGCGCTCGGCGTTCTATTTGCGGTCTGGATCAAAAACGGTCTTTTGGTGGTTACAGAGTGGGCCGGGCGAGAGATGAGTGCGCTCGAGCCAAAACTCGATCTGCGCGTGCTTGGTTTCACGCTCGGTCTTTCGCTCCTCACCGGATTGATCTTTGGAATCCTGCCTGCCCTGCGCGCGACCGATCTCGATCTGACTCCCGCCCTCAAAGATGCGGGCAGGAGCTCGACCGCGATCGGGCGTTCGTGGCTGAGCAGGGGACTCGTCGTGGTCCAGGTGTCGGTGTCAGTGCTGCTTCTGATTGGTGCAGGTCTCCTGATTCGCACGTTGAGAAATCTTCAGCACGTCGACATCGGATTCAACGCACAGAACCTGCTCCTGTTTGACGTGGACCCAAGCCTGCTCGGTTACAAAGACGACAAGCTCGTGAATCTTTATCAACACGCATTCGGCCGTCTCGAAGCAGTGCCGGGAGTGGAGTCAGTGACTTTCTCGCGTAACGCGCTGCTTTCTCATGGATCAAACACCAGCTCGATCTATCTGCCGCACATGCTGGGATCAGACGGCAAGCCGCTGGAGGGCGAAGCCAAGGTTCATACCGTGCGAGAGAATTTTCTCCGCACTATGCAGATTCCACTGCTCACCGGAAGAAACCTCACCGAACAGGACGATGCGCGCGCACCACGCGTTGCTGTAGTCAATCAGGCATTTGCCAAAGCTTATTTTCCAAACGAGAGCCCCGTCGGAAAGTGCTTCAACTTCGCGTTAGAGAAGCCGTGTGAGATCCAGATCGTTGGCATGGCGCGAGACGCCAAGTACACCAGCCAGCGCGACGATATCCCGCCAACTGTTTACCAATCGTGGCGGCAGAATCTCGACAGGGCGTCGCGAGCCGTGTTTGAAATTCGCACTACGGGTGATCCCACGGCGTTGGCTGGTCCAATACGAGAAGCGATGCGGGAAGTGGATAGCAATCTGCCGCTCAGCAACATCCGAACACAGGTTCAACAGGCTGACCAGACGCTCGCAATCGAGAGAATGTTTGCCAAGCTGCTGACGCTCTTCGGACTGATCGCGCAGCAGCTCGCGGCGATCGGGTTGTACGGCGTGATGGCTTATGCGGTGTCGCAGCGCACACACGAGATCGGCATTCGGATGGCGCTCGGAGCCGATCGTCGCCGAGTGCTGATGATGGTTGTGCGCGAGGGAATGGCTCTAACAGTTGTCGGAATCGTGATTGGACTCGCTGGTGCTTACGCGTTGATGACGTACCTGCAGACTCTGACGGAACTGTTGTTTGGCGTGCAAGCGCGTGACCCTTGGACATTCGTGACGATTGCTGTGTTGCTTGCGTCGGTTGCGCTGGTGGCGTGTCTGGTGCCGGCGCGTCGGGCGACGAAAGTCGATCCGCTGACGGCGCTCAGGTACGAGTGAAGCCACAAAAAGGCACAAAGAGGCACACAAATGATAGATCACTTATTCAAAGATGCTCGGTATGGAATAAGGAGTCTATTGACGCGCCCGGGGGCGACGCTGGTTGCGCTTGTCACGCTCGCGCTGGGCATTGGTGTGAACACTGCGATCTTCAGTGCGGTGGATTCAATTCTGCTGCGGCCGCTGCCTTTCAAAGATCCGGAACGAGTGGTGTCGATTTGGGAGCGGGGCCTGGGGCAGGGGGTTAGTCAAAACGAAGTCGCGCCCGCGAACTTCTTCGATCTCCGCAATCAGACTCGAGGATTTGAAGTCATCGGGGCACACGGCACGCAAGACGTCAATCTCACCGGCGACGGAGCAGAGCCCGAGCGACTCACTGCGGAACTCGTGACCGCAGATGTTTTTTCAATTCTCGGTGTTGAACCCGCTTTGGGCCGGACGTTTCTGACAAACGAAGATCAAGTTGGTCAGGAGCATGTTGTCGTGCTCGGCGATGCGCTCTGGCGGCGCCGGTTTAATCGCGATCCGTCGATCGTGAATCGCAGCATCACGCTCAATGGCGAACCGTTCACCGTGGTTGGCGTGATGCCGCGTGGTTTCTTCTTCCCCCAGCGCGAGACGGAGCTGTGGATACCGTGGGCCATGGAGCCGGAACAGGCTGCGGGACGTGGCGATCATTATCTACACGTCGTCGCGCGTCTACGCGCCGGAACAACTCTCAAACAGGCAAACGCAGAAGTCGACGGTATCGGTGGGCGGCTGGCGACCGAGTATCCAAAGACGAATGAAGGACTCACCTTCATCGTAAACTCGACGCATCAGGATTACGTCGGCAACCTTCGTCTGCCGATGCTGATACTTTTTGCGGCAGTGGGCCTGGTGCTGCTGATTGCGTGTGCAAACGTCGCAAACCTACTGTTGGCCCAGGCAACAGTCAGGCGCAGAGAGATCGCGATTCGCTTCGCTCTCGGCGCGCGTCGCTGGACCATCGTCCGGCAACTGCTGGTCGAGAGTTTATTGCTCGCGACGGTTGGTGGTTTGCTCGGCGTGCTCGGCGCCGTCTGGGGCGTTGCAGCGCTTTCAAAACTGCTTCCCGAAAGTCTTTCAAAGCTTCAGAACGTCAGTATCGATGCGCGCGTGCTGATGTTCACGCTCGGAGTGAGTGTGCTCACGGCGATCGTCTTTGGCGGTGTGCCTGCCTTGCTCGCTGCGCGCGCTAAACCCGGCGAGACGTTGAGTGACGTCGCGCGCGACACTGGCGGCGGAACCTCGGGCCGTCATGTTCGACGCGTGCTCATCGTGTCAGAAGTCGCGCTTGCGGTCGTGCTTCTCGTCGGCGCCGGATTATTGATCCGCAGCTTTCAACTGTTGCGGCAGGTTGAGACCGGATTCAGCGCGGACAACCTGTTGACGATGAAGATGGTGCTGCCGATGCCGAAGTATCGGACACCTGAAGCCCGGCGCGCCTTCTATGACGAGATGCTGCGACGCGTCGGCGAGCTTCCCGGCATTGAATCCGCCGGCATGATCACGTTTCTGCCGCTCTCGTTCAATGGCATGAACTTCAGCTTCTCAGTCGAGGGTCAAACGCAGCCCAGCGACATGAAGTTGCCGTTCGCGCTGTATCGCGTGGTGAGTCCGGAGTATTTCCGCACCATGGGAATCCCGCTTCAACGCGGACGCTTTTTCGACGCGCACGACAATGCCGGCTCGCCGCCCGTGATCCTCGTTAGCCAGCGACTCGCGGAAGCATACTGGCCCGGCGAAGATCCGACCGGAAAGCGACTCAAGATTGGACCAGTTGATTCCCCCAACCCGTGGCTGACAGTCGTTGGCGTCGTCGGCAACGTGCGCCAGGCAGGACTTTACGGCGATCCGCGAATGGATTTGTATGCGCCCTACGCACAGGATCGCCGTGGGTTCATCGCGCCGAGAGATCTCGTGCTCCGCACGAAAGGCGATGTGGCGTCAATCGCTGGAGCAGTGCGACAGGCGGTTTGGTCAGTCGATAAGGACCAGCCCGTCACGAACGTTCGCACGATGGACCAGGTGTTTGCCGCCGCGATCTCGCAAGAGCGTTTTCAGGCGCTGCTGCTCGGATTGTTCGCAGCGTTGGCGCTGGTGCTCGCGTGCGTCGGACTTTACGGCGTGATCTCGTACGCCGTCGCGCAGCGTACGCATGAGATTGGAGTGCGCATGGCGTTGGGCGCACAGCCGGTCGACGTGCTCAGACTCGTGTTGCGTCAGGGAATGGGACTGACCATTGTTGGTTTAATCATTGGCGTCGGGGTGGGATCGATCGCGACGCGCGTGTTGACAGACATGCTTTTCGGTGTGACGCCGAGAGATCCGCTGACTTTCATCGGCGTCCCTGCATTGCTCTTGTTGGTTGCTTTTCTTGCTTGCTACATCCCGGCACGACGCGCGACGCGGATCGATCCGCTGGTCGCGCTGAGATATGAATGAGTGCCACAAAAAGGCACAAAAGGCACACAAAAAAAGGCATAGAAAGTCATGAATACACTTTTCCAGGACCTTCGATACGGTTTGCGGATTATGTTGAAGCAACCGGGATTCACGCTGGTTGCTGTCGTCACGCTGGCGCTCGGCATTGGCGCGAACACCGCGATCTTTAGTTTGGTCAACGGCATCCTCCTGCGACCGCTGCCTTTTCGCGAACCCGATCGCCTGGTGCGAATGCTTCAGGCGAGTCCAAAGCTCGGTCTCTCGAGTTGGGGAGTGTCGCAGGCAGACTTCGCCGCCTATCGCGAGCAGAATCGCTCGTTCGAAACAATCGCGCTTTACAACAGTAGCCAGACGAATCTTACCGGCGTAGGCGAGCCACAGCGCCTCGAGATAACAAAGGTTAGCGCCGACTTCTTCAAGGTCTTCGGCGTCAACCCGTACCTCGGACGTACGTTTGTTGAAGGTGAAGATACTCCCGGAAAGAACTCCATCTGTGTGCTCAGTTATGCGTTCTGGCAACGACGCTTCGGCGGCGACGCAAACATCGTCGGCAGCATGGTGAGCTTGAACAACACGCCCACACAGATCGTCGGCGTGATGCCCGCTGAGTTCAAGTTCCCAAGGGTAGAGATCGATTTATGGACTCCGATGGCGCTCGACACGAAGCGCACCGCGCCATATTTCTTCGCCGTCGTGGCCCGACTCAAACCCGGCGTGCAGATCGCGCAAGCTCAGGCTGACACGACCGAGATACTTCAGAACTTTGGACGCCAACATCCAAACCAGGCGGAATTTGTCGGCGTCAACGAAGGCAATGGTCCAAGGACGCTCATGAAGTCGATGAGTGAAGCCATGCTGGGCAGGACGCAGAAACCATTGCTCGTGTTGCTTGCCGCCGTCGCGTTCGTGCTGCTCATTGCCTGCGCCAATGTTGCCAACCTCTTGTTGGCCCGCGCGACTTCACGAACGCGAGAGATCGCGGTGCGCGTGTCGCTCGGCGCCACTCCGCGGCGAATTGCACGACAACTGTTGACCGAAAGCGTGCTGCTTTCGTTGATTGGCGCCATCGTCGGTGTCGCGCTTGCTGCTGCCGGCATTCGCATGATCGACAGGCTCCCGGTGACAGGCATCGTGCGCATGGAAGAAGTGAGTTTGAGTAGTCGCGTTCTGGCGTTCACTGCCGGACTCAGCGTGCTCACGGGTTTGTTGTTTGGCTTCATGCCTGCTCTCCGTGCTTATGCGATGGGAATTTCAGCAAGCATGCGAGATGGTGTGCGCGGCACCGTTTCTCACCGGCGATTGAACAGCGCGCTGGTGGCCGTGCAGTTTGCACTGTCGTTGATCCTTTTGATCGGCGCGGGATTGTTGTTGAAGAGTTTTCACCGGCTCGAGTCGGTTGATCTCGGATTCAACGCGGAAAACACTTTGACGATGGTGGCGAATCTGCCACTCACAAAGTACGACAATCAAGAGAAAGCACTGCGCTTCTACGATAGCGCGTTGGAGCGACTGCGAAACTCGCCTGGCATCACGTCTGTCGGTCTGACCAGTAATCTTCCGTTTGCTGACGGCGGCAGTGTCGATGGGTTCATCGTCGAAGGACAAGAGCCACCAGAAGGGGGCGCCGTTTCGCAAATCGAGCAGGCGGAGCAGGTGAGTATTACACCGGGAACGCTCCAGACTTTAGGCATTCCGCTACTTCAGGGCCGCGACTTTCAGAATTCCGACCTTAGCAATTCATTACTCGTCACCATCATCGACGAACCGCTCGCACGCCGTTACTGGCCGGCCGGCGATGCGCTTGGCAAACGGATCAAGACAGGCGGAAACAACCAGTGGCTGACAATTGTCGGCATCGCCGGCGGCGTAAAGCACATCAGCCTCGCGGAAGAGAAGCGGCCACACATGTATTACCCGATGACCCAATCGCCCGATACGCGCGCATCGTTTGTCGTCCGCACTGATGGTCCACCGAGCGCGGTGATTCCGACATTCAGAGCTGCCATCAAGCAGGTTGATCCGGACATGCCGTTGTACATGGTCCGAACGATGAACGAGATCATTGGCGACACGCTCAGCACGCAACGTTTGACCAACATCCTGCTGACAGCGTTCGCGATCATCGCTCTGACGCTCGCAGCCGTCGGCATCTACAGCACGATGTCAGTCTACGTTGGCAGTCGCACGAAAGAGTTCGGAATCAAGCTCGCGCTCGGAGCGCAACCGGGTGCTTTGCGACGCACGGTGCTGCGACAGGGAATGTTGTTGACGGCCGTGGGGGTCGTAGTCGGTGTTGTAGGTGCGTTGGCGTTGACGCGAACGATCAAGAGTTTGCTGTTTGAGGTGAGTGCGACGGATCCGATCGTGTTCACTTCGATTCCGTTGATGCTGGTGATCGTATCGCTGCTCGCGTGTTACACGCCTGCGCGACGCGCGACGAAAGTCGATCCCTTAGATGCGCTTCGCGATCAGTAAATGGGGACAGGATTTTCACGATTGAAGAAAGATTGACAGGATTTATCCTGAAACAATCCTGAACATCCTGTCCAATGACGCGTGGGGGCAGTAGTCATGCTTGGAAGTCTTAAGCAAAACATCAGTTTCGCGATCCGCACTTTGTTGAAGAACAAAGCATTCACGCTGACCGCGGTGTTGACGCTCGCACTCGGTATTGGCGCGACGACGGCGATCTTCAGTGTCGTGTATGCGGTGTTCGAGCCGATGCCTTACCCGAATCCGGATCAGCTCGTGATGGTGTGGGCCAAGGTGCCGAATGGTCGAAACTCCGTGCCCGCAAACGACTTTCTCGAGTGGCGCCGACGCAG
This sequence comes from Pyrinomonadaceae bacterium, assembly GCA_035571655.1. GTDB lineage: Bacteria > Acidobacteriota > Blastocatellia > Pyrinomonadales > Pyrinomonadaceae > PSRF01. The sequence goes on along the minus strand of DATNCH010000026.1, from coordinate 50,375 downwards.
CAACTCGTTCCAGGCGATGAATGCATGGGGCGGCGCGTCGTTTAACGTCGCAACTGATGATCGACCGGAACAGGTTGCCGCCTCGCGTCGCACTCCGGGCTTTTTCACGATGGAAGGTTTGCCGATGCTGCTCGGTCGCGACTTCCTCGCCGAAGAAGGCGAGCCGGGCAGAGATCATGTCGTGATCCTCAGCCATCGATTCTGGAGCAGGCACTTCAACTCGAATCGCGATCTCGTCGGCAAAGACATCCGTATGAACAGCGAGCCGTACACGCTCGTCGGTGTGCTCCAGCCGGGCAACTACGATCGACTTAACGCGCAGGTGTTCGTACCACTCGCGTTCAGTCCTGACTCGGCCCAGCGCGATTCAAACTTCTTTCTCGTGATGGCGCGGTTGAAGGACGGCGTCTCGATCGGTCAGGCACAGGCAGAGATGAGCGGGATTGCTGCTCAACGAAACAGCGAGTTTCCGAAGACGGCTAACCGCGAAGTCAGCATCGAGCCTCTGCATCTTAACTTCGTTACCTCCTCCACTCGCCGCAATCTCTGGTTGCTGCTCGGCGCGGTCGGATTTCTGCTGTTGATTGGGTGCGTCAACGTCGCAAACCTGCTGTTGGCGCGCGGCACGTCGCGTCAAAAAGAAGTTGCGGTCAGGGCCGCGCTCGGTGCGTCGCGCCCGCGCCTGTTCACACAATTTCTCACGGAGAGTTTAGTGCTTGCGCTTGTCGGCGGCGCGCTCGGCGTGTTTCTCGCGGTAGCCATCATCGACGCGATCACGTTAGTGATGCCGCCGGTGGGTACGATGATCCCGTCGGAAGCGAACATAAGAATCAGCATTCCGGTTTTGCTCTTCACGATCGCCGTCACCACTGTTGCGGGATTGTTGTTTGGAACTGCGCCCGCGTGGCAGGCGACGCGCGTCGATCTGAATGACGTTTTGAAACTCGGAGGCCGCACGGGCGGCGGCGGGGTGCGACGGAACGCCCTGCGCGCGCTTGTAGTCGCGGAGTTTGCGCTCGCGTTGACGCTGCTGGCGACGGGTGGGCTCGCGTTGCGCGGCTTCTGGAACCTGACGCGAATCGATCTCGGCATTGAGACAGACAAGGTACTCACGTTCCGGTTGCCGGTACCTCTTCAACGTCTTAATAGCCCAGATCAGATCCGATCGTACTACGGACAGATGCTCGAAAAAGTCCGTGCTGTTCCAGGTGTGACGAAGGCTGCCGTGACCACGGGCCTACCCGGTCAAGGGACAGAGTTCGGCACGCGCTTCAACATCGTGGGCCAACCTGTGAATCCCGATGCGCGGCTGCGCACGGCGATACAGATGGTCACGCCGGACTACGTCGACACACTCGGAATCCGGATGATCAGCGGTCGCAACATCAATGAATCCGACACAGCCAACAGTGTGCGAGTGGCAACCGTCAACGAGCACTTCGTGAAACAGTATTTTGCGGGCGTCGATCCGCTAACACAGCGAATCTCATTTCGATTTTTGGCTGCTGATCCTACGAAGGCGCTCGAGTGGCAGATCGTCGGTGTGTATCACAACCTGCGCGGCGCTGGATGGCGTGAGGACGTTCCGGAGATCAACATTCCGTTTGCACAAGCTCCGTTTGCACGGGCTTCGATGGTGTTGAAGACGAGCGGCGCCGCCGAGACCGTTATCAAGAGTGTTACCGAGGCGGTGAATTCCGTCGATCCGGATTTGCCGGTAGCGGGTTTGAAAACTGTCGACGAGATCGTGAGCGAGTCGCTCGCGATCGATCGTTTCAGCGTCGTGTTGTTTGCGAGTTTTGGAGCGCTCGGACTGATGCTCGCGGCGGTCGGGATTTACGGTGTGATGGCGTTCGCTGTGGCGCAGCGCACGCACGAGTTTGGAGTGCGCATGGCGCTCGGCGCGCAGCGTTCAAGAGTCATCAATCAGGTCTTGAAAGAAGGAACGATTCTCGCGATCGGCGGCACGGTTATCGGACTTGCCGGCGCGTATTTCGTTGGCCGTGCGATGCAGTCGACGTTGTTTGGGGTTCAGGCTTTCGACGTGCGCGCGTTCAGTGCGATCTCGTTGTTGTTGCTCGCAGCGGCGTTGCTGGCGTGTTTGTTCCCCGCGTGGCGCGCAAGCCGCGTCGAGCCACTCGAGGCGCTGCGGTATGAATAAGGCCATGTGCTTGGATGAGGTCAGTACAGGGAGCGGTAGCGACCTGGTTCGCGAGGGACCAGGTCGCTACCGCTCCCTGTACTGACCTCATCCAAGCGAGAATTGAGGAAGCGGAAAAATAATGACTTCGTTATTCAATGATCTGCGGTTTGGCGTGCGGATGATGGTTCGCAATCCCGTGTTTACGCTAATTGCAGTCATCACGCTCGCGCTCGGGATTGGTGCGAACACTGCGATCTTCAGCGTCGTCGATGCGGTGCTGTTGCGGCCGTTGCCGTATCCGCAGCCGGAGCGGCTCGTGTTTCTCTGGTCCCACGACCAGGCCAGGGGTGGCAGTTCAGTGCCTGATTATAAGGAGTGGCGGGATCACAATCAGGTGTTTGAAGGACTCGGCGCTTTTTACTACGGCGACTTCAACCTTTCAGCCGGCGCGGAAGCGCCTGAGCGAATCCAGGGTGCACGCGTCACCGCAAACTTATTCCAGGTTCTGCAAGTCTCACCTGCGTTGGGCCGGCTCTTCACGCCCGAAGAAGAACAGTTTGGCAAACATCGAGTTGCCTTGCTCAGCGATAAGCTGTGGCAACGACGCTTCGGCGGCAACGCGAATGTCGTCGGACAAAACATCAGACTGGGCGGCGAGAGTTTCACAGTCGCGGGAGTGATGCCGCGTGGCATGCCATTCTTTGACAACCTTCCGGAAGTCGAACTCTGGACGCCGATGGCCTTCGCCAAAGACGACAACATGGCGACGCGCAACAACTACTTCATCACGCTCGTTGGTCGCTTGAAACCCGGCGTCACGACGGCTCAAGCGCAATCAGACGTCAGCGCGATCGCCCGTCGAATCGAAGAGATCGAGCCGGCGTACAAGGGCCTCGGTCCATTGATCGTTCCGCTTCAGGAACAGATCGTCGGCGACTCGCGCAAAGCATTGCTGGTCCTGCTCGGCGCGGTAGGTTTCGTGTTGCTCGTCGCGTGCGTCAACGTTGCAAATCTTCTACTGGCGCGGGCGTCGTCTCGCAGTAAAGAGCTCGCTATCAGGGCGAGTTTGGGTGCGAGCCGCGCGCGCATTATTCGCCAGGTGATCATCGAGTGCCTGCCACTCGGTCTGATCGGCGGCGTGTGCGCCGTGCTTCTGGCCACGTGGGGCATTCAACTGATTTCGTCACTACTGCCCGCCACTTTGCCGCGCGCAAATGCGATCGACGTGAACGCGAGAGTGCTGGTGTTCACTTTCGCACTCGCACTTCTCACAATCGTGATCTTTGGTTTGTTGCCGGCGTTCCAGGCGGCGCGAACTGATTTGCGCGATTCGATAAACGAAGGTGGTGTCGCGGGTCTTGGGAGTCGCAGGCAAGGTCGCTTGCGTCGCTTGCTCGTCGTCGCCGAAGTCGCATTAGCGCTCGTGCTGCTCGTCGGATCGGGTCTGATGTTGCGCACGTTCATCAAGCTGCGGCAGGTAGATGTCGGCTTAAGCGCGCGCAACGTAGTCACGATGCGCGTACCTCTGCCTGAGGCAAAGTATCCGTTTCCACTGACTGCACAGGATCCCAGCGAGCCTGCGGGTCTCGCGTTTTATGACGAGTTGCTCACGCGCGTCTCGACGATTCCCGGCGTTCAGGCGGCGTCGTTCAGTACAAATCTACCGTTGGGCGGCGGAATCGGGTGGGGAAAGTTTTTCAGTGTTGAGGGCCAACCGGCGCCGGCGTCGATCACTGACGTTCCTAGTCTTGATTTTGGACTGGTGAGTAGCGACTACTTTCGCACTCTCGGTATTACGGTGCGGCAGGGTCGTCCCTTTAACGCCGGCGATAAAGGTAATTCCCAACCGGTCGCCATACTCAGCGAGACAGTCGCAAAGCGATTTTTCCCAAACCAGAATCCCGTCGGCAGGACGATTTGGATGGGACCACCGGAACAGTTGCTTCCCGCCGAGGCGCAAACTCCTGACAACCGTTTCATTCGACGCACCGTCGTCGGCGTCGTTTCCGATGTTAAAGGCAGGAGCCTGAACGAGGAGTCGCCGTTAATGGTCTATGCTCCTCTCACCCAGTATCGGCGCGAAGGATGGTCCAATGTTCTCTCGCTGGCAGTCCAAACGAGCGTACCGCCTGAAACGGTTGTCCCGGCGATCAGGGAGCAGGTCCGCGCACTTGATCCGGATCAGCCGATCACTGCGGTGCGGACGGTGAATGAACTGCTGGGCCGGGCGCTGTCCGAGGCGAAATTCAGTCTTTGGCTGCTCGGGCTGTTTGCGGCGCTCGGATTGTTGCTGGCAGCGATCGGTATTTACGGCGTCATGGTGACAGCAGTGACGCAACGAACTCATGAGATTGGTCTGAGGATGGCGCTCGGGGCGCGGGGGCGGGACGTGTTGTGGCTGGTGATCCGGCAAGGGATGTTTCCGGTTTTGATCGGCGTCGCGGCAGGGCTTGCGGCGGCGATTGGTCTGACGCGTTTGATGTCGACGCTTTTGTTTGAAGTTAGTGCAACGGATCCACTGACACTGGCGTTGATTACGGTGCTGCTGACGATCGTCGCACTGATCGCGTGCTACATACCTGCGCGGCGAGCGACGAAAGTCGATCCGCTTGTGGCGCTGCGATATGAATAGAGAGCCACAAAAAGGCACATAAGGCACACAAATGAGCACTGTTTTACAAGACATGCGTTATGCGTTCAGGACGTTGCTCAAGCAGCCGGGTTTTACGTTGATCGCGATCGTTACGTTGGCGCTTGGGATTGGTGCAAACACGGCGATCTTTTCGGTTGTGAATGCAGTGTTGCTGCGACCACTTCCGTTCAGGGAATCAAATCGACTGGTAATGATTTGGAACCACGGAGCGGCGGCGGCTGGTGGAGATCGCACGCCGCTCGCAGTGGCCGATCTCCTCGATTTGCGAGCGCAGTCTCACTCTTTCGAGGGAATTGCAGCGTTTCAAAATGCCTCTCTGAATTACAGTAACGGCGAAGTGCCAATGCAAGTCCGCGGCGTGAACGTAACGTCAAACTTTCTCGCAGTACTCGGCGTCAGCGTTCAGCTTGGACGTGACTTTCAAGCAACCGACGAAGCCGCCAATGGACCCGCGACTGTCATCATCGGCGATCAGTTTTGGCGAACGCAATTTGCCGCCGATCCGAACGTCGTCGGACGCACGATCAATCTCAACGGCGTAAGCACCAACATCGTCGGCGTAATGGCGCCGCACCTGAATTTTCCACGCCCGGAAGTGCAAATGTGGAGAGCGTTGCGAGTCCAGCAACCCACCAGACGAGGACCATACTTTCTCACCGGTGTCGCACGACTTAAGCCCGACGTCAATATCGCCCGGGCATTAGCTGATACCAAAAACGCGAAGTCGACCTTCGAAAACAACAACTTCACCGTCAATCTGCTTTCAGTTAATGACTTCATTGTCGGCGAAGTTAGACCAGCGCTCGTAGCTTTACTGGTTGCGGTCACGCTCGTGCTGCTGATTGCAGCGGTGAACGTCGCGAACCTGACCTTAGTGCGCTCGGCTGCGCGTGCGAAAGAGATCTCGATTCGCAGCGCTCTCGGAGCGAGCAGGACGCGACTCGTTCAGCGATTGTTGACGGAGAGCTTACTGCTTGCCATCGCCGGAGGTGTCGCAGGCGCGCTCGGCGCGGTCTGGGGTGTTTCACTGCTGGTGAAATTCGCGCCAGATACTCTCCCGCGAGTCGATCAGATCCGAGTCGATGGTTTTGTGCTCTTGTGGACCGCGATCGTTTCGATTGTGACCGGTGTTGTTTTCGGGTTGGTCCCAGCGTGGCAAAACTCGCGCGCGAGTCTCAACGATGTGCTCAGAGACGGCGGCCGAGGCTCAACCGAGAGCTCGGCGAGGCGTCGCGGGCGTGGCGTACTTGTGGTTACCGAACTCGCTCTCGCAGTCATGCTCGTCACCGGTGCGGGACTGCTGATCAAGAGTCTCTGGCGTCTCCAACACGTCGATCCGGGAATCAATTCCGAACGCGTCTTGACCATGCAGTACAGCTTGCGTGGCCAGCGGTATAGGGAATTGAGTTCAGTTCGTGAATTCGCGGAACGCCTGCTCACTCAGACGCAGTCACTACCCGGTGTACAGGGCGTCGCAATCAGCAATAGCTTGCCGCCTGATGAAACCGATTTCTCCAGCGGCTTCATCCTCGAGGGGCAACCCGACTCCGCCTCCTCGACACAGATTGCTTACTTCACAATGGTCAGCCCCGATTACTTTCGCGTGCTCGGGATTCCATTGAAAAGCGGACGCGTTTTTTCTGCTACGGACTCGGCAGACGCACCGCGCGTGGCGTTGATTAACGAAACGCTTCAGAAAGGTTATTTCCCCGGACAAGATCCGATCGGGCGGCGCATCAATACCGGCAGCGAGCGAGAACCCTCGTGGAGCACGATCGTCGGCGTCGTCGGCGACGTGAAATACAACGGGCTCGCAGATGACGTCCAGCCGGCGATCTATTACCCCATCGCACAGGAGCCGACCTGGGGTTCAATCGTTATCAAGACGGACCTCGCGGATCCACTCAGCCTGACTGCTGCCATGCGAAACGAAGTCAGGAAGATCGATCCCGATCTGCCGTTAACGAATATCGCCACAATGGAAGATCGGCTGTCGAACGCGGTCGCGCAGCCACGCTTTCGAACGACGTTGATCGCGCTGTTTGCCGTGGTTGCGCTGATCCTCGCGTGTGTCGGGATTTATGGCGTCATCTCTTACTCAGTTACGCTGCGGACTCATGAAATCGGGATTCGCATGGCATTGGGCGCGCAGACAGGTGACGTGCTCACGATGGTGATCAGGCAAGCGATCGTGCTGGCGATCATCGGCGTTGCGCTGGGACTGTCAGCGTCTTACGCATTGACGAGTTTGATGAGCAAGTTGCTTTTCGGCGTGCAGCCAAAAGACCCGGCGATTTTTGTGTTGACGGCGGCGATCCTGTCGATCACTGCTCTGCTCGCGTCGTATCTACCGGCGCGGCGAGCGACGAAGATCGATCCGCTCGAGGCCCTTAGATACGAGTGATTAAGGAGTTTCCGTGAACTTAATGCTTCATGATTGGATGAGGTCAGTACAGGGAGCGATAGCGACCTGGTCCACTTATCACCTAACACAGCCGAGTGGACCAGGTCGCTATCGCTCCCTGTACTGACCTCATCCAACATGAACGTTGATGTTCAGCGAGATAATAACTATGCATACATTATTGCAAGATCTCCGCTACGGATTTCGCATGTTGCTCAAGCAAAAGGCCCTCACGTCTGTTGCTTTGCTTTCGCTTGCACTCGGCATCGGCGCGAACACTGCGCTCTTCAGCATCGTCGATGCGATGTTGCTGAAGATGCTGCCGGTGAAGGAGCCCGAGCGCCTGGTCCTGCTTAAATTCATGGCGCCGCAGGACTTCAGTGTCGGCAGTTACAGCGGCAGTGGTCATAAGGACGAAGCGACTGGATTGCAGGTGAAGACGTCGTTTCCTTATCAAACCTACAAGCATTTGCGCGAACAGCCTGGTCCATTGTCGGACGTGTTCGCGTTCGGCAGCATGAGTTTCAACATCAGCGTCGATGGACAAGCAGATCTTGCAATCGGCCAGGCGGTCAGCGGCAATTACTACACTGCGCTCGGGGTTCAGCCCGCCACAGGCCGCTTGCTGACTGATGAAGACGACAAAGCGAATGCAACGCCGGTTGCTGTTCTCAGTCATCGTTACTGGCAGAAACGCTTCAACGGTGATCCCGCAATCGCCGGCAAACAGATCAATCTCAACAACGTCGCGTTCACCATCGTCGGCGTCAGCGCGAAGGGGTTTGACGGCACGGCGGGAGTCGGATCGACTCAGGACGTCACCATACCCGTCGCTTTAGAACCGCAGCTTTATGCTGACAAGCAACGCTCCAACTTGAATGGCGCGGGCGTCTGGTGGCTGCGTCTGATGGGCCGCATGAAACCCGGCGTGACGCCGCAGCAGGTCCAGTCCCAACTTGAAAATACTTTTCTTCAATCAGTAATCGAACATCGCGCCGCGCGCCAGGCAGCGGCGAAAGCGGCCGGCGGGAATGCCATCGGTGATTTAGATCCCAAACAGTATCCACGACTCTACGCAGATCCGGGTGGACAAGGCGAGTTGTACCGCCGAACCTGGTACGCGCCTTCGTTGTACTTGCTGCTCGGTGTTGTGGGGTTGGTGCTGCTCATTGCATGCGCGAACGTTGCGAACCTGCTCCTATCGCGGGCAGCTGGCAGACAGAAAGAGATCGGTTTGCGTCTTGCGCTGGGAGCGAGTCGCTCGCGGCTCATAAGGCAACTGCTGACTGAGAGTGTGCTGCTTGCGTTTTTGGGCGGCTTGCTCGGGATCCTCTTCGCAGTCTGGATCAAGGACGGACTGATCGGCGTTAGTCTCTGGGGCGGGCGTGGTATGGCGGCACTCGATCCCCGACTCGATTGGCGTGTGCTCGGTTTCACTTTCGCGCTGTCATTGTTGACAGGCGTCGTCTTCGGACTCGCTCCGGCGTGGCGAACCACCAGAGTCGATCTGACACCATCGCTCAGAGAAAGCGGACGCACGTCGAGCGCTGCTCATCGTTCGCTGCTGGGCCGCGGGTTAGTGGTGGTCCAGGTCGCGTTGTCGTTGATACTGCTCGTCGGTGCGGGTTTGTTTGTCCGCACGTTGGTCAATCTGCAACGAGTGGATCCGGGTTTCAATACGCAGAACCTGCTGCTGTTTGAGATCCAGCCGAGCCTCATCGGATACAAAGACGAAAAGCTGCGGCAGCTCTATCCACAGCTCAGCGAGCGACTGGAGAGTGTGCCGGGCGTGCAAGCGGTGACGTTCTCGCGTATGGCTCTGCTCTCGCAGAATATTCACTCGAGTAGCATCTACCTGCGTGAAGCTCTGAACGCAACACCCGACGCCGAGGGAAGCATCCCGGAGAGTGGTGAAGCTTATCGTCACGTCGTTCGTGAGAACTTCCTGGATGCGATCGGTATTCCGCTGCTCGCGGGTCGCACGTTGAGTGCACAGGACAACTCAAACTCGCCTAAAGTCACGGTCGTCAATCAAACATTTGCGAATAAGTTCTTTCCGAATCAGAACGCCATCGGACGACGCTTCACCTACGATCTAAAGAAGCCTGATGACATCGAAATCGTCGGGATCTGTCGCGATGCGAAATATTCGAGTCAACGCGAGGACGTGCCGCCCACGATGTATACCTCGTTTCGACAGGAACGTATCGGCGCTTTGAGCGCTGCGATTTTCGAAGTGCGGACGGCTGGTGATCCTTCGGCAATGGTGGCCAGCGTGCGTGATGCTGTGCGTCAGGTCGATCCCAACCTCCCGGTTCTTAACGTGAAGACGCAGGTCGAACAGGCCAACGAGATACTTCGCATGGAGCGTTTGTTTGCGAAGCTGGTAACGCTGTTTGCGTTGTTGGCCCAACAACTTGCCGCCATCGGACTCTTCGGTGTTCTTGCTTACACGGTTTCTCAACGGACGCATGAGATTGGGATTCGCATGGCGCTCGGCGCGAATCGTGCGAACGTCATGAAGATGATCGTGCGACAGGGAATGGTGCTGGCTGTGCTCGGCGTAATTCTCGGGTTGGTCGGTGCTTACGTGTTGACGAAATATCTCGAGAGTTGGGTCGGGTTGTCGAAGATGTTGTTCAACGTGAAGGTTTCTGATCCGTTGACGTATGCCACGATCGCCGTGTTGCTGACAGTTGTGGCTCTGATCGCCTGCTACATCCCGGCGCGAAGAGCGACGAAGGTCGATCCACTCGTCGCGCTACGGTACGAATAGGGCCACAAAAGGAACAAAAGGAATGCTTCAGGACCTCATCTACGGACTGCGGTGGTTGCGCAAGAATCCCGGCTTCACGGTTTTATCCGTGCTGATGCTCGCGGTGGGTATCGGTGTGAATACCGCGATGTTCAGTGTTATCAATGCCGTTTTGCTACGACCGCTGCCGTACGCGGAACCCGATCGCATCGTGTTCATGAATGAGTCGGGACCCGAGATCAAGAACCGCATGGTCTCGTATCCGAACTTTGTCGACTGGCGCGCGCGCAACCAGGTGTTTGAATCGATCTCGACGATCCGCGGCTGGTCGGTCAACATCACGGGCACCGACAGGCCCGAGAGCGTCAACTCGCGCATGGTCAGCTCCGAGTACTTCAAAGTGATGGGCGCTGCTCCAATGCTGGGGCGCGACTTCACTGCGGAGGACGACAAACCCGGAGCTCATCCCGTCACCGTGATCAGTTACGGCACGTGGCAGCAACGCTACGGCGCCGATCCAAACATTATCGGCAAAGACATCCTGCTCGACGACAAACCACACACGATCATCGGCGTCATGCCCGAGAGCTTCGTTCATCATGGACCACCACCCCTGTGGATGCTGATCGGGCCCATGAACTGGAAGGGACGCGACGTGCGCATCGCTGGAAACGTCGTCGCACGTTTGAAGCCGGGCGTGACGATCGAACAGGCGCGCTCGGACATGAACCGCATCGCGCAAGACCTATTGCGCGCACATCCCATCTCGAACTCCGGCGGCGAGAACATCAATGTTCTCTCTCTTCAGGACAGCATTACGGGCAATGTAAGCACGGCTTTGAAGATACTCTTTGGCGCGGTCGCACTGGTGTTGTTGATCGCGTGTGCGAACGTCGCAAATCTCCTGCTCGCCCGCGCCGCGGCGCGACGAAAGGAGTTTGCGCTGCGTGCGGCGCTCGGCGCTTCGCGATTTCGCATCTTCAGGCAGATGCTGGTCGAGAGTCTCCTGCTCGCGATCGCAGGCGGTGTGCTCGGCGTGGTCCTCGCGACATGGACCATCTCGTTGCTGGCGCGCGTCGCACACGAGACCGTGCCTCGCATGGCCGGATTGCAACTCGACGCGAAGGTACTCGGTTTCAGCTTCCTCGTTTCGCTGCTCACAGGTTTGATTTTCGGCGTAATGCCCGCTTTGCGTTCTTCCAAGACTGATCTACAGGAGACGCTGAAAGACAGCAGTGCAACCACCACCGACGCGCACGGCAAGCGACTGCGCGGGATGTTGGTCGTGGCTGAAGTCGCGCTTTCGGTGGCGCTCCTCATGGGCGCGGGTCTGCTCGTGAAGAGCATGTTCGTGCTCCTGCAAACTGATTACAACTTCGATCCCGAAGGTGTGCTCACGATGGACCTCAAGGTGTCGCGTGGCCGATACCAACAGGAGGGTGAACTCAGCCGGCTGCTTCACCAGGTGCTCGAGAACGTGAAGACCGTGCCGGGTGTCAAGTCAGCCACACTTACGACCACGCTGCCCGGTTTTCGCGATTGGCAGACGGACATCGCAGCGGAGGGCTATGAACGCGCACCTGGCGAGGTGCTGATCAACGTCGATTGGTCAATCGTCTCTGCCGATTACTTTCAGACGATGGGTGTTCCGATCATCGAGGGCCGCACGTTTACACGAGACGAGGACGAACAGGGAAAGCCCGTCGTGCTCGTCGACGAGACGCTCGCACGGCGTTTCTGGCCGAATCAGAGCGCAGTTGGCAAACACATCGCGTACGACAGTCCCACCCAACACGAAATCATCGGCGTCGTTAAGCAAGTCGGGATCTACGGCTCGGACTCGAAGCCGCTGATCAAGATCTACACACCGTTCGGCCGGAACGCACAACGCACTTCAACCTTGTCGATTCGCGCGTCTACAAGCGATCCGGAGTCGCTCAGTAGTGCCGTCGTGCGCGCCGTGCACGAGATCGATAAGGACCTCCCGGTCGAAGAGGTCATGACTCTCGAAAACATTCTCGTGCGCGAGGCTTCGCCGCGCCGGTTCAATGCAGTTTTGTTTTCAGTGTTTGCAGCACTGGCGCTCATATTGGCGGCGACGGGTGTTTACGGAGTTCTTTCCTACTCAGTCTCGCAACGCACACATGAAGTCGGAATTCGTATGGCGCTCGGCGCCGGTCGACGCGATGTGTTGCGACTGTTCATGGGCCAGGGAATGAGACTCGTGCTGTTGGGTTTGGTCATTGGTCTGGGCGGCGCGTTTGCGCTGACGCGTTTGATGTCGAGTTTGTTGTTTGGAGTTTCGACAACGGACAAGACGACGTTTGCTGTGGTGGGTTTGGTGCTGATGGGAGTTGGCGTGCTCGCGTGTTATTTGCCGGCGCGAAGGGCGACGCGCGTCGATCCGTTGGTGGCGCTGAGATACGAATAGAGCCACAAAAAGGCACAAAAAAGACGACAAAGGAGAGAGCTTTGATTAAAGACCTCCGTTATGGTTTCAGAAGTCTGGCGAAGCATCCCGGGTTCACGGCGATCGCAGTGATCATGCTCGCGCTCTCGATTGCCGCGACAACTGCGATCTTCAGCGTCGTCAACAGCGTGTTGCTGCGGCCATTGGGCTTTCCGGAACCAGAACGCCTGATGGTGATCAATGAAGTCAATCCACAGCAGGGACCAGAACCGTTTGAGCTTTCTTACCTGAGCTGGCTCGACTTGCGGCAACGAAACAAATCGTTCGAAGAGATCGCGGGTGTAACTTTCTCTTCCTCCGTTCTCACGGTTAACGGTGAGCCGTCGCGCATTCAGGCGCTGGGTGTGTCGGCGAATCTCTTCCCGATGTTGCGCGCGCACGCAGCGCAAGGCCGCACGTTTCTGGCCGAAGACGAAAAGCCGGGCGCGAATCGCGTAGTCGTCGTGAGCGATCGATTCTGGCGGCGACATTTCGCGAATCAATCGCTGAATGGCCAGGGCATCAATCTCGATAATCACGGGTTTGCAGTGGTCGGTGTGATGCCGGCTGGTTTTCAGTTTCCCGACGATCGGATGGACCTCTGGCTGCCGTTCGGTCCTGATTCCGCAGAACGATACTTTCAGAATCGCGCTGTGCATTTCGTGTTTGGTCTGGGGCGACTCAAACCCGGCATCTCGCAACCTGAGGCAGCGCGCGAGCTGGGCACGATCTTCAGCGGCATTCAACAAGAACACGCGAATGAAGATCCCGGACATGTGGTCACCATCACGCCGCTGCACGAACGGATCACAGGCAATCTCAAACCGGCGTTGTATGTGTTACTCGCGGCCGTGTTGTTTCTGTTGTTGATTGGCTGTGCGAACGTCGCAAACCTGCAACTCGCACGCACTGCGGCGCGCGGCCGAGAGATGGCGATCCGCGTTGCTCTCGGAGCGAGTCGCTGGCGCGTGATCCGGCAGTCGCTGGTCGAAAGTGTTCTGCTTTCGTTAATCGGAGGTGGGATCGGATTTTTACTCGCCACATGGACCGTCACGTGGCTGCTGTTGTATTTGCCGGAAGGATTTCCACGCGCGTCGGAGATCGGCGTCAACGCGGCGGTGTTTGGTTTCACGTTCAGCGTGTCGGTGTTGACCGGCATCATCTTCGGTCTAATGCCGGCGATACAAGCGGCGCGGACGAACGTCAACGAAGGACTCAAAACGGGAGGAAAGGGGAGTCTTAGTTCCGGCAGTCGTCTGCGCCGCGTGCTGGTGGTGGGGGAAGTCGCGCTGTCGTTGATGTTGTTTGTCGGCGCGGGTCTTTTGATCAAGAGTTTCTGGCTGCTCACGAACGTCAATCCGGGTTTTCAGGCTGATCATCTGTTGACGCTTCACGTTTCCTTGCCCGAGGAAAAATATTCACAGGACGCGCAGGTCGTCGAGTTCTTCAGGAATGTGCCTGAACGACTTTCAACTCTTCCGGGTGTAAAAGCGGTCAGCGCGGTCAACCGGCTCCCGATTAGCGGCGGAGATCCACACGGCGAGTTAACGATCGAGGGCCAAACGTTCGCCGCCGGTGAGTCGCCGGGCGTCAGCTATCGCCGCATCCTGCCGAATTACTTTCGCGCGATGGGCATTCCGTTGCTTCAGGGCCGTGAGTTTGATGACCGCGATACAGGCGGTAAACCTGACGTTGTCATCATCAACCAGAAGATGCGAGACCGCTACTGGCCTGACGGCGACGCCATTGGCAAACGAATCAAGATTGGACCACCTGAGAACGAGCCGTGGGTGACGATCGTCGGCGTCGTCGGCAACGTCAATCACACGGGACTCGATGCGGAGCCGGATTTTGCGACCTACGAGCCGCACGCGAAGCGGCCGTGGAGCGAGATGACTCTTTTGGTGCGCACGGCCGGAGATCCAAACAGTCTTGCGGCGCCCGTGCAACGCGAACTCAGGAACGCGGAGAAAGAAATCCTGATCGAGGATGTCGTCACGATGAATCGCCGTCTCGATCTATCGGTCGCGCCGCAGCGCCTGAACGTTGTGCTGCTCGCGACGTTCGCCTTCGTCGCGCTGATGCTCGCGGCGGTGGGCATTTACGGAGTGATGGCTCATTCGGTGGCGCAACGAACGCCGGAGATTGGGCTGCGTATGGCGCTCGGCGCGCAGTTGCGAGACGTGCTGAAGATGGTGCTGCGGAGTGGAATGTCGCTCGCGCTGATCGGAATCGCGATCGGATTGGCCGGCGCATTTTTCCTGACGCGCCTGATGCGGACGTTGCTCTTCGGAGTCACGCCGACAGACGCCGTTACTTTCGCCAGCGTCGCCGCGATCCTGTTTCTGGTCGCATTCCTGGCTTGTTACATCCCGGCTCGACGCGCCACGCGTGTCGATCCGTTGGTCGCGCTGAGATACGAATAGAGCCACAAAAATGCACAAAAGGAACAAATCAGGTCGGAGGTAAGGATGTTTCAGGATATTCGATACGGATTGCGCATGCTGGCGAAGAAGCCGGGCTTCACGCTGATCGCGGTGCTCTCGCTCGCGCTGGGAATCGGCGCGAATACCGCCATCTTCAGTTTGATCGATGCGGTGATGATCAAGTCGCTGCCCGTCGAGCGGCCCGAGCAGTTGGTGCTGTTCGGCAAAGGCGAGGAAATGGGAGTCACCAACGGCTTTCCCGATTCGAGTTGGGATCTCTTCTCCTATCCTTTTTATCGCCAGGTCAAGGATCGCACCGACGTGTTCTCCGGAGTCGCCGGCCATATGAGCATCACCTGGACCGTGCATGGATTCGTCAACGGCGGCAACGACATCGAGCAGATGCAGGTGCAGCTCGTGACCGGTAACTACTTTCCGGTGCTGGGAGTCAACGCTGGTCTCGGCCGTGTTTTAACTGAAGCCGACGATCAGGTTGTCGGTGCACATCCGGTCGCAGTCGTGAGTCATGCGTGGTGGGAACGCAGGATGGGCGGCGACCCTTCCGCCGTCGGCAAGACGATCACCATCGACGACGCAACGTACACGATCGTCGGCGTCGCTCCGAAGGAGTTTTTTGGCACCACCGTAGGCGCTGCTCCTGACGTGTGGGTGCCGCTCGCGATGGAAAAGCACATCCCACCCGCGCACTTTAACGGAAGAGATAACCAGGATTTCCAGTCGCTCTATCTTTTCGGACGTTTGCAGGACGGCGTTGCGCCAGCACAGGCGGGTTCGGTCGTCAACGTTCTTTTCAAACAATCGCTGCAAGCACGCGCGGGCGCGCAACCGACGGCAAAGCAGCTACAGAATACGGAAAAGGCGAGCATTGAACTCACACCGCTGAGTCGAGGTCTGTCGACACTGCGCCAACAGTTCTCGCTCTCCTTGAAAGTTCTGATGGGTGTGGTTGCGCTGGTGCTGCTGATAGCGAGTGCCAACGTTGCCAACTTGCTTCTGGCCCATGGGGCAGCGCGTCAGAGGGAATTCGCCGTGCGCGCGGCTGTGGGCGCGGGACGCCTGCGCCTGATGCGTCAGTTGTTCACCGAGAGCGCGTTGCTGGCGCTGTTAGGAGGACTTGCCGGAGTAGCTCTTTCGTTTTGGGGCACGCGTCTGCTGTTAATGATGGCGTCTAATGGACCAGAGGCAGTTCCACTCAACGCCACTCCAAACCTGCGCCTGCTCGGATTTACGATCGGAGTTTCGGCCATCTGTGCGATTGTTTTCGGAACTGCTCCGGCGTTACGTGCTGCTCGCATCGAACCCAACACCTCGCTCAAAGGCGGCAGGACTACATCCGGACTACGAAATCCACTCGGCAAGACGTTTGTAGTTGCGCAGGTGGCGCTCTCACTGCTGCTGCTTGTCGGCGCAGGTCTTTTCGTTCGCACGCTCATCAATCTGCAAAGCATTCCGAGCGGGTTCAACCAGGAAAACGCGATGCTGTTGCAGGTGGATACCTCCGCCACTGGTTACAAGGTCGAGGATCCGAGACTCCCTGCGTTGCTGCGCGACGTCGAAGACAAGGTGCGTGCAGTTCCCGGCGTGCAAGCCGCGTCGTTTGCGTTTTTCGTTTTCAATCAGGGCTTTTGGAATACACCTGCTTACACGCGCGAACCAAACTCGCTCACGGATGAGAACCGCTCAATCAGAAACAATGTCGTGGGCCAGGATTTCTTTGCCGCGATGGGAATTCCGGTGGTGCTTGGTCGCGGGTTTGGTCCACAAGACACGGCCAAGTCGCAAAAGGTGGCGGTGATCAGTGAGTCGATGGCGCAAAGGTTCTTCCCGAACGGCTCGGCGGTTGGGAAGAGGTTTGGTATCGAAGGCCCACAATCCACCGAACAGATCGAAGTCATCGGCGTGGTTAAAGACGCCAAGTATGGTGCTTTAACGGAGAAGATTCGACCGATCGCTTTTTGCCTGCATCAACAGGAACCGCTTGCGCTCGGCAATCTGGTCGTGCGTTTTTCAGGATCGCCGAATGCCATCGTGCCGCAGATTCGCGAGACGCTCAAACAGATCAACCGCAACCTTCCCGTCGACGACGTTGTAACGCTTTCAGATCACATCGGACGTTCGCTGGTGCAGCAGAAACTTGTGGCGCGGCTTGCGTCGTTCTTTGGACTGCTCGCGTTGCTGCTCGCGTGTGTTGGACTTTACGGAGTCATGTCGTACGGCGTGGCACGGCGCACAAACGAGATTGGCATTCGCATGGCACTCGGCGCGCGCACTCGCAGTGTGTTGTGGCTCGTGTTGCGTGAATCGTTAACGCTCGTCGTCATCGGGTTAATCGTGGGCATCGTTGCGTCGTTGTTAGTAACGAAGACCGCCGCAACGTTGCTTTACGAATTGAAACCAAACGACCCATTGACGATCGCACTAGCGACTTTGTTGCTGGCATTCGTTTCAGCGCTTGCGGGTTATCTTCCGGCACGACGAGCCGCGAAGGTCGATCCGATGATCGCGTTAAGAGAGGAATGAAGCCACAAAAAGGCACATAAGGAACGCAAAGGTCATGAACAATTTACTTCAAGACATTCGCTTTGGAATCCGCATGCTGCTCAAGTCGCCGAGCGTCAGTATTGTCGCAACTATCGCACTCGCGCTCGGCATAGGGGCTAACACCGCGATCTTCAGTGTCGTCAACGCAGTGTTGCTGCGTCCGTTGCCGTTTCCAAATCCCGAGTCGCTTGTCACGCTGTGGGAAACGGACACTCAGCTCGGTTACAAGTGGGGGTCATCTTCGTATCCAAACGTTTTTGATATACGCTCACAGAATACGACTTTCGAGCGCGTCGCCTGTTACCACAGCAGCGACAACATCATGACCGGCCGTGGCGAGCCCGCACGATTGCGAGGCACAGTTGTCACTGCGGATCTCTTTCCGCTGCTCGGGGTGGCCCCAATGCTTGGCCGCAACTTTCTTCCCGAAGACGATAAGCCAGCCGAGACGGGCAGCGTCGCCATTCTCAGCCACGCGCTTTTTCAAAAACGGTTCAATTCCGACCCTTCCGTGATCAATCAGGCGATCACGCTTGACGGAGTCAGCTTTACGGTGGTTGGCGTGATGCCGCCGGATTTCGAGTTTCCGATTCAGAATGATCCAGTCGAAATATGGACCACGATCGCCTTCGATGGCGGCGGGAAATCTCCCGTCACAAACAACCGCGCCGCGCACTTCCTGCAAGTGATGGGACGTCTTAAACCAGGCGTCACGCAAGAACAGGCGCAAGCTGACCTGACGGCGATAGGTGCGCGTCTCGAACAGCAGTATCCAGACACAAACACTCACAAAAGTGTACGGCTCGACCCAGCTCACAATACGTTGGTCGAAGACGTTCGTCCGGCGCTGCTCATACTTCTCGGCGCTGTGGCGTGCGTATTGTTGATCGCTTGTGCGAACGTGGCAAACCTGCTGCTCGCACGTGCGACCGGCCGTCACAAAGAGATGGCGATTCGATCGGCGCTGGGCGCCAGTCGTGCGCGTGTCGTCCGGCAGTTGCTTACTGAAAGCGTCATGTTGTCGTTGCTCGGCGGGGCGGTCGGACTGGCGCTCGCCGTATGGTGGTCCGATCTCTTCCTCGCACTCGGGAAGGAAGATATTCCACGTGCTTCCCACGTCGGAATTGACTGGCGTGTGCTCGGATTTACACTCGGCGTCTCAGTGCTCACCGGACTGATCTTCGGATTAGCACCAGCGTTTCATTCGTCGAAGACTGAGCTGGTCGAATCACTGAAAGAGAGTGGACGCGGCACAAGCGCAGGAATACGGCGCAACCGCGTTCGCAGTGTGCTGGCGGTGACTGAGCTTGCCATCGCCGTCGTGTTGCTGATCGGTGCGGGCCTGTTGATTAAGAGTCTCTGGCGCCTGCAGAACGTCAACAGCGGTTTTCGTCCTGAGAATGTTCTTACTGGCATCGTGACGCTTCCGGACATCAAATACAAAAAGGATGCCCAGTCCCGGTTCTTCATTGACTTGAAGAGCCGTCTCGAATCGACACCGGGCGTGCAAGCCGCCAGCACGATATTTCCACTACCGCTCAGCGGCAACCACTGGAGCATCTCTTTCGAAATCGAAGGCCGGCCGCTGCCGCCTAAAGACCATCCTAATGCGGATTTCTTTTGCACCGGAGTCGGTTATTTCCGCGCGATGGGAATTCCTGTGATCAAAGGCCGCGACTTTGACGATCGCGACAAGCACGGCTCAAATCCCGTGATAATCATCACCGAAACGTTCGCCCGGCAATACTTCCCGAATGAAGAACCAATCGGGAAGCATGTGAAGGCCGGCATGTCCTCGATCCCAGGTGAAGACCCGATGATGCGTGAGGTCATCGGCGTCGTCGGAGACATTAGGAACAGCAATCTCAGTCGTGCGCCGCGCGCCGCCTACTACGTGCCGGCCACGCAGGTGCCGTTCTCTCAGATGGTGGCGATAGTGAAGACAAACAGCGAACCTCGCAGCTTCATCCCGGCGATGACGAAACAAGTGGCTGCGATGGACCCGGACATTCCGTTGTTTGCGGTCAAGTCGATGGAAGAGTACATGTCGGCCTCGGTGGCGGCGCCACGTTTCAGCACGACTTTGCTCACGATCTTTGCCGGTGTGGCACTGGTGTTAACGATTGTGGGGTTGTATGGCGTCATGAGTTATTCGGTGGCGCAGCGTACGAATGAGATCGGGATACGGCTCGCGCTCGGTGCTCAATCTCGCGACGTGCTGTTGATGGTAGTGAAACAGGGATCGACGTTGATTCTGTTAGGGCTCGTGATCGGCCTGGCGGGCGCGTACGCATTGACGCGTTTGATTGAGAGCCTGCTATTTGGCGTGACGCCAAAAGATCCGTTCACGTTTGCGGCGGTTGCGGTGTTACTGGCAGTAGTGGCCTTGATAGCGTGCTACATCCCGGCGTGGCGCGCAACAAAAGTCGATCCGCTGGACGCGCTGCGTTACGAATGAAGCCCACAAAAAGGCACATAAGAAACAAAAGTACAAAGTACAGAGCACTAACATGAACAACTTACTTCAAGACATCCGCTTCGGAATCCGCATGCTGCTCAAGTCGCCGAGTGTCAGCATTGTCGCAACGATCGCGCTCGCGCTCGGCATCGGGGCTAACACGGCGATCTTCAGTGTTGTCAATGCTGTGTTGCTGCGGCCGCTGCCGTTCCCGGAGTCAGAATCGCTCGTCTCTCTCTTTGAAACAGATCGTCAGCGCGGTTTGGAACGCGGAACCCATTCTTATCCAAACTTCTTCGACATACGCGCGCAGAATACAGTGCTCGAGCGAGTAGCGTGCTTTCACAGCAGCGACTTCATCCTGAGCGGGCGCGGTGAACCCGCAAGATTGCAAGGCTCGGTCGTCACGTCAGATCTCTTTCCGCTATTGCGCGTGCAGCCAATACTGGGCCGCACATTTCTTCCTGACGACGATAAGCCGTCGGAAAGTGGCCGCGTAGTCATTCTGAGTCAACCGCTCTTCCAGAAGCGCTTCAACTCTGATCCGGCGATAGTGAATCAGGCGATCACGCTCAATGGGATCAGTTTTACTGTTGTTGGCGTCATGCCCGCGGGTTTCGAGTTTCCGATTCAAAACGACCCGGTGGAGTTATGGACCACGATCGCCGGCGATGCGTCAGGCGAGACACCAGTGACCGCCCAGCGGGGCGCTCACTTCCTGCAAGTGATCGGGCGCCTTAAACCCGGCGTTACTCAGGAACAGGCGCAGGCTGAAGTCACGGCGACAGCGTCGCGCCTTGAACAGCAATATCCCGATACAAATACACATCGCAGCTTGCGCGTTGATTCTGCTCTGACGGCACTGGTCGGAGATATTCGACCCACGCTGCTGATTCTTCTTGGCGCCGTTGCTTGCGTGCTGTTGATAGCTTGCGCGAACGTTGCGAACCTGCTGCTGGCGCGTGCCACGAGCCGTCATAAAGAGATGGCAATCCGCGCGGCCATGGGCGCGAGCCGCATGCGCGTCATCAGGCAGTTGTTGACCGAGAGTGTGTTGCTGTCGTTATTGGGTGGGGCAGTCGGATTGCTACTGGCAGTTTGGTGGTCCGATCTCTTGATTGCGCTCGGCAAAGAAGACATTCCACGCGCGGTCAATGTTGGAATCGATTTGCGCGTGCTGGGATTCACGCTTGGTGTCTCGATTTTAACAGGCGTGATCTTTGGATTAGCGCCGGCATTTCATTCAGCGAAGCGTGAGCTAATCGACGCGCTGAAGGAAGGGGGACGCGGTACTAGTGAAGGCGCGCGGCGCAACAAGGTTCGCAGTGCGTTGGTGGTGAGTGAGCTCGCGATTGCCGTCGTGCTGCTGGTGGGCGCCGGGCTGTTGATTAAGAGTCTCTGGCGTTTACAAAAAATGAATAGCGGTTTGCAGCCCCAGAATGTTCTTACCTTCAACGTTGGCCTTCCTGAAAAATACAATTATGAGAAGCAGGCGCGGTTCTTCATTGATTTAAAGTCGCGGCTCGAATCGCTGCCCGGAGTGCAATCGGCGAGTTCGGTACTGCCACTGCCGTTGAGTGGTGACCGGTTCGTTATCTCGTTTGAGATCGAAGGCCGGCCCATGGCGCCGAAGGATCATCCGTCCGGCGATTTCTTTGCGGCGGGTGTCGGCTATTTCCGTGCTATGGGGATTCCCATAATTAAGGGCCGCGATTTTGACGACCGCGATCGGCATGGATCAACTCCAGTGGTGATCATCACCGAGACGCTCGCTCGCCAGTTTTTCCCGAATGAAGATCCGATCGGCAAACGTATTAAACCCGGTATCAATACCATCGAAGGTGAAAAGACGACGATGCGGGAAATTATCGGCGTTGTTGGCGACGTCAGGAATCGTAGTCTCGACACTGCGCCAAAGCAGGCCTATTACGTGCCGCAGACGCAGGTGCCTTTCGACCAGATGGTGATGGTAATAAAGACGGGGGATGATCCACACAATCTTATCTCCGCGGCCACGAAACAAGTGTCGGCGATGGACCAGGATATCCCGGTGTTTGGTGTAAAGACGATGGAGGAGTATTTATCCACCTCGGTGGCTGCCCCACGATTTAGCACGACGTTGCTTACGATTTTCGCGGGGGTAGCACTGGTGCTGACGGTGGTGGGTTTGTATGGCGTGATGAGTTATTCGGTGGCCCAACGCAGGAACGAGATTGGAATACGGCTCGCGCTCGGTGCGCAGTCTCGCGACGTGTTGCTAATGATTGTCAAACAGGGATCGCTGTTGATCGGGTTGGGACTGGTGATTGGGCTCTCGGGAGCGTTTGCACTGACGCGTCTGATAGCGAGTATGTTGTTTGGAGTTACGGCAAAAGATCCGTTGACGTTCACGGCCGTGGGGGTGCTTCTTGCAGCGGTTGCATTGCTGGCGTGCTATGTGCCCGCTTTGCGTGCGACCAAGGTCGATCCTATGGAAGCGCTACGGTACGAATAGGGCCACAAAAAGGCACAAAAGGAACACAAAATGACGACGCTATTGGCTGATATACGGTTTGGGGTTCGGATGTTGTTCAAGAGTCCGATGATGACGCTCATCGCGCTGCTGGCGTTGACGTTGGGTATTGGTGCGAATACGGCCATCTTTAGTGTTGTCAATGCGGTGTTGCTGCGCACCTTTCCGTATTCGGATCCGGAACGAATTGTTTTGGTTTGGGAGAAGAGGCAGGGGGGCCGGACAGATCAGAACGTCATTAATCTCGGTAACTTCTCCGATTGGAAAGAACAGAACCAGGTCTTCACTGACATGGCCGTGTTTTTCGATCGCACGTTCAATCTCACGAGCGACGGCGAACCTGAAGAAGTGCCGGTCCAATTCGCCACCACCAATCTTTTCTCCGTACTCGGAACCAACGCTCTGCTTGGTCGGACTTTTGTCGCTGACGACGGAAGCGACGGTCAGCCGCGCGTCGTCATCAGTTATGCACTTTGGCAAAGACGATTCGGTGGTGACACGAACATCGTCGGCCGCCAGATCACACTCAACGAAAAGCCGACGACGATCATCGGTGTACTGCCTGCAAACTTCGGTTGGCACATTCAAAAAGGGACACAGGCCAGCAGGCCCGCCGAGATCTGGCTACCTTTTCAGCTCACAAACGATTTGCGACAACGCCGCGGGCGGTTTGCTTCTGCTGTTGCACGCTTGAAGCCTGGCGTCTCGATGGACCAGGCAAAGCGAGAGATGGACACGATCGGTGCCCGTCTGGCGCAACAGTATCCGGAGTTCAATGCCACCTGGGGTGTGAACGTCGTGCCTTTGCGCACGCAATTCACAGGTGAGATCCGCCGGCCGCTTTTAATCCTGCTGGGCGCCGTCGGGTTTGTGCTGCTGATTGCGTGCGCAAACGTTGCGAACCTGCTGTTGGCCCGCGCCAGCGCGCGACGAAAGGAGATCGCGGTTCGCGCAGGACTCGGTGCGAGTCGTTGGCGGATCGCGCGGCAGTTGCTGACCGAGAGCGTCATGCTTTCGCTCGTCGGTGGAACACTGGGCGTGCTGGTCGCGTGGTGGGGAACGAAGGCGCTGGTCGCGCTGAGTCCGCCTGCGCTCATTAATTTAAAGACTGTTGGCGTCAATCTGCCGGTGCTCGCGTTTACGCTCGGTCTGTCCGTCATCACGGGAATCGTTTTCGGACTCGTACCCGCGCTCGAAGCGACGCGCTTCGATCTTCATGGCTCACTCAAAGAAGGTGGAAAGAATGTCGGCGGCACTTCAGGTAGCCATCGCGTCAGAAGTCTTTTCGTCGTGACGCAGGTTGCGCTCGCGATGGTGTTACTCGTCGGCGCCGGGCTTTTTATTAGAAGTCTCCGGCGTCTTGAATCTGTCGATCCGGGATTCAATGCAAACAACCTCCTGACGATGCGCGTCACCCTGCCGTTCGCAAAGTACGAAGAGGATTCGAAGCGGATCGAGTTCTTCAAAAAGGCACTCGAACAGATGCGAGCGATTCCCGGTGTTGAGGCAGCAGGTGCGATTAACTCCGCGCCGTTCACTGGTCTTTACCCCGGTACGAATGTCGAAGTCGATGGACAAAAATTGCCGCCTGGTCAGGAGCTGAAAACAGGCGTCTGCGTCACCGATGCCGACTATTTTGCGACGATGCAAATTCCACTAAAGCAAGGCCGGATGTATACCGAGCAGGAAGCGACTGAGATGCGGCACGTTGTGCTGGTGAACGAGGAGTTTGTGCGCCAGAACCTCGGTGGTCTGAACCCGCTCGGCAAGCGACTCACGATTTACATGAAACAAGAGAACATGCCGACGGAGATCATCGGCGTCGTCGCAAACCACAAACACCTCGGGCTCGATCTTCCAATCGAGCCGATGGTTTACTGGCCGCACTCCGAGCTGGTCTACACGGGAATGACTTTGATGCTCCGCACGCGAGGTGATGCAAACGCGATCGCGCCGGCCGCACGCAACGTTATTCGCAGTCTTGATCCACAACAGCCGATCGGCGAAGTTGCCACGATGGAGAGTCTGTTATCGACCTCGGTCGCGAGATCGCGTTTCAGCGCGTCGCTGTTGACAGTCTTTTCATTCGTCGCGCTTGTGATGGCGGCGGTCGGGATTTACGGCGTGATGTCGTATTCCGTCTTGCAGCGCACACACGAGATCGGCGTGCGAATGGCGCTCGGCGCCGGGCGTTTCGACGTGCTCAAGCTGGTGGTGAAGAAGGGAATTGTGCTGGGAGTTATTGGTGTTGCTGCGGGGCTTGCTGCTTCGTTCGCATTAACACGACTGATTTCTTCGTTGCTCTTTGAAGTGACCGCGACTGATGCGGCGACGTTTACTGCCGTGTCGGTTGGTTTGTTTCTCGTAACGCTGATTGCATGCTATGTGCCCGCGCGGCGCGCCACGCGAGTCGACCCGCTGAAAGCGTTGCGATACGAGTAAATCACTTTTGAGAGGATTACAACATGGCCACGATTGTTGCCCACGAGCAGCGTGTTTGGCAGTTCGATCCGGCGTATTCAACGGTTGAATTCACCGTCAGGAATCTTTGGTACAACGTTAACGGCCGTTTCAACGTACTCGAAGGAGCGATTGTGCTTGATGAGGATGACGTGCGCCGCTCATCCGTCACGGCGACGATCAAGGCAAACAGTATCGATACGGGAAACAAGCGCCGCGACGCTCATTTGCGGTCCGCGGATTTTCTCGACGCGGAGAAGTTTCCCGACATTGAATTCAAGAGCGAACGAATCGCGCGTGGAAGAGACCGCGACTCGCTCGAGCTCGAGGGCATTCTGATCGTCAAAGACAAGCGCGTGCCGGTTTCGCTCGCGGTCAACGAGATGGACCGCAGCCGCTCGCCGAAAGGTGAAGAGTTTATTTACTACAGCGCCACCGCAGAAGTGGATCGTGTTGCGTGTGGGGTTAATTACGGACCGGGAATGATCGGTCGGAAGCTGAAATTTACGATCAACATACAGGCTACAAATAAGAAATAGCCGCAGATGACGCGGATTAAATCCGGATTTTTATCTGTGTTATCTGTGGCTAAATTGGAGGTTGAAATCATGAAGTTGCTCAAACACTCAATCAAGGCACGAGTCCTCTGCCTGCTCGCCTCATGCATGGCGTTGCTCCTTTCTGCGCCGCTGCCGGCTTACGCGCAGAAGAGTCGCGACGAATCGCAGAGCACGATGAGATGGGAACATTCGGACGACGGGCTCAGACGCCGTCTCGAGATCCGCGGCAAGGCTGAGTTCACCGACGACTACAGCGACATCAAGAGCGTTACCGAAGGCGGGTGGGTCATCATCGAAGAGCACCGCGACAGCCAATCGTATCGCTACGAAGTCAGACGAGATGCGAGCGGGCAAATCACGCGCGCCTTTTTTGTTAACGGTGCGGCGCAGTCGATGGACGCGAAGGCGAAGACCTGGCTGGCGAAGTTTGTCCTCGATGCCGTTCGCCAGGGTGGAATCGACGCCGACAAGAGAGTGCAAAGAATTCTCTCGCAGCGTGGCGTTTCCGGGGTGCTCGCGGAAATCGAGCAGATCTCCGGCGACTATGCGAAGCGTCGCTACTACGAGGAATTAATCAAACAGGCAAATCTCAATGCCACTCAGTTGCGCGATGTGCTGCGACAGATGCGAAACATCGCTTCAGATTACGAGGTGGCGCAGTTGTTGATCGGAGTCGCGCCGATGCTGACCGGCAAAGAGGCTGCGATACAGCCGTTTTTCGATGCTGTTGCGACTATCAATTCGGATTACGAACGCAGTCGCGTGCTCCAGACTGTGTTGAAGCAGGGCACTCCGAGCCGCGCGCTGCTGGTGTTGATTGCGACGTCGACAAAAAACATCTCTTCGGATTACGAGAAGGCGGGTGTGCTCAAGAGAGTCGCTGCTTCGTATCTCGACGATCCGACGCTGCGCGACGTCTTCTTCCAAACAGTTGCGAGCATTGAGTCTGATTACGAGCGGCGTGGTGTGCTGACGGCGCTGGTGAAGACGGGAAACCAGGGTGAGGAAGTGTTGCGGCTGTTGCTCGATTCCGCTGCGGGAATGTCTTCGGATTATGAGAAGGCGACGTTTCTGATCGCGGTGTCGAATGTTTACACGGGCGACACGCGTTTGAAGAGTGCGTTTCTGAAAGCGGTGGAAACGATCAAATCGGATTACGAACGAGGGCGAGTGCTGTCGGTGCTGCTGAAGAATAAGCAGATCAGTTAGAGCCACAAAAAGGCACAAAAGTATTTTTGTGGGCTTTTTTGTGCTTCTTTGTGGCATTCAGATCGATGATTAAGGACGTTCGCTACGCATTTCGTGCGCTTGCACGGCGACCGGGGTTCACTGCGGTGGCGGTGATCACGCTGGCGCTGGGGATTGGCGCGAACACCGCGATCTTCAGTGTGGTGTATGGCGTGTTGCTGCGGCCGCTCGATTTTCCGCAGGCGGAGCGGCTCGTAGCGTTGCGTGAAGCGAATGCTTTGAAACAACCCGATGCGCAGATAGCGCCGGGGAATTTTCTCGAATGGCAACGACAGAACACGGTGTTTTCGGACATCGCGGCGTATCGCACGGTGTCGTACAACTTGACTGGTGATGGTGATCCGGAGCGACTGCTCGCGGGCCGGATCTCAGCAGGATTGTTCAAGACGCTTGGTGTGCAGCCGGTTGTGGGTCGAGACTTTTTAGCGGAAGAGGATCAGCCTGGACGCGAGAAGGTTGTGATTATCGGCGCCGGGCTTTGGCAGCGGCGCTTTGCGTCTGACCCGGGGGTCGTAGGCCGGAGTCTGAAGTTGAGTGGCGAGGACTTTACTGTCGTCGGTGTAATGCCGGACGGCTTTCGTCTGGCGGATCAGAGAGAGCGAGAGATCTGGACGCCAATCGCGTTCACGGAGAACGAAAGAAACCTGCATCA
Organism: Pyrinomonadaceae bacterium; assembly: GCA_035571655.1. Classification (GTDB taxonomy): domain Bacteria; phylum Acidobacteriota; class Blastocatellia; order Pyrinomonadales; family Pyrinomonadaceae; genus PSRF01. Next base: position 23,093 of record DATNCH010000026.1, on the reverse strand, counting down.
CGCGCGTTACACTGAAGCCATCGCGCGACTCAGGGCTGGCGTCACGTTGGACCAGGCGCAAGCTGAGATGACTGCGATTGCCGGGCGCTTGTCGCAGGAGCATCCAGCGAATGAAGGCTGGACGGTCAAAGTCGCGCCGGTGCTCGACTTCGCTGTTGGTGATGCGCGCAGGATTCTGTGGCTGCTCTTCAGTGCGGTCGGGCTGGTCCTCTTAATCGCTTGTGCAAACGTTACAAACCTTCTGCTCGCACGCGCTGCCACGCGCCAGAAAGAGATGGCAATTCGTGTGGCGTTGGGCGCCGGGCGGCTACGCATTGTTCGCCAACTCGTGACCGAGAGCTTGTTGCTTGCACTGCTGGGCGCGATTGCAGGTTGGCCGTTGGCTGTTTGGGGCCTCAAAGTGTTGCTGGCAGTCACGCCGGCTGATCTGCCACGTCTCGATGCGGTGACGATCGACAATCGCGCGCTGCTGTTCACGCTCGCGATCACGGTGATTACGGGAATGATCTTCGGTCTCGCTCCCGCGCTCCAGTTGGCAAACACCAACGCGAATCAGAATCTGAAGGTCGGTGGGAGTGAGGGGAATCGCGGTGTAGCGGGCGGACGCATCGGTAGTTTGCTCATTGCTGCTGAAGTCGCGATCGCGGTTGTGCTGCTGGTTGGCAGTGGGTTGCTGCTGCGGACGATCTGGCAACTCCGTCAAATCAACCCCGGCTTCGACGATCACAACGCGCTCGCGGTCACGTTGCAGCTCTCTGAAAAGAAGTACGCGGATGCAGCGCGTATCGCGTCTTTCAGTAAACAACTCGAGCAGCAGGTTGTCGCTCTGCCGGGCGTGCAGGCGACAGGCGTGGCGCGGATTTTACCCATCGCACACGACCTTCCGACAGGTTTCTACGTAGACGGGCGGCCCCGCGAGCCTGATAACCAGTTACCGCAGACAAATTATTCAGCCGTGTCTGGAGCTTATTTCGGCGCGATGCGAATTCCGCTGCTTGCGGGTCGCGTGTTCGACGATCGAGACGATCTCCAGTCGCCGCGCGTCGCGATAGTCAGCGCTGAGTTGGCCCAACGTGTGTTTCCCGGTGAGAGCGCGATCGGGAAACGGATCAACGTCACTACCGGGCCCGAGAGTTTTCGCGAGATCGTAGGCGTTGTCGGCGATGTGAAGCAAAAAGGACTCGCGCAGGAAACACGGCCACACGTGTACGAGCCGTTTGCCCAGGCGCCCGACCCGTTCATGACGCTGGTCGTACGCACCGCAGGCAATCCCTCAGCGATCGTTCCTGCCATTCGCGCGAAGGTGTTCGAGTTGGACCATGAGCTGCCGCTACAACGCGTCACCACGCTCGACAAACTAATCTCGAGCTCCATCAGGCAACAGCGGTTCGCGTCCGCGGTGCTTTCGGTGTTTGCAGGCGTCGCGTTGATGCTCGCGTTGGCTGGTCTGTACGGCGTGATTTCCTACTCCGTCGCGCAACGCACGCGTGAGCTTGGGATTCGTGTCGTGCTCGGTGCGCAAGTGACGGATGTCGTCGGACTCGTGCTCAAACAGGGAATGACCTTCGTGCTGATCGGCGAAGTCGCCGGAATCGCCGGCGCGTTTGCCTTAACCAGATTGATCGGCGGACTCCTTTTCGGCGTATCACCCACAGACGCAAAAACGTTCGTCACCGTCGCAGTTTCATTGTTTCTCGTCGCGCTCATCGCGTGCTACGTGCCCGCGCGTCGCGCAACGAAAGTGGATCCATTGGTAGCGCTGAGAATCTAACAGGAAGGACCTGGCGCGGTGGCTCATGCTTGGATGGGGTCAGTACCGTAACACGGTAGCGTCGGGTGACCGGCGCAAAACGCTAGCGTGATGTTTACGGCGACCCGACGCTACCGCGTTTACGGTACTGACCCCATCCAGGCACGTCACCAAAGCCCAAGTGGAAAGCGAGTACCAAGACCGAAGACTAACAACATTATGGAAAACCTGATCAAAGACATTCACTACGGCGTTCGCATGTTCACGAAGAATCCCGGTGTGACGCTGGTTGCAGTCGTCACGCTCGCGCTCGGTATTGGCGCCAACACCGCCATCTTCAGCGGCGTTAACGCGTTGGTCATGCGACCACTTCCTGTGCCTAAGGCCCACCAACTCGTACGCCCGATGGAGACCACGGAAGACCGTGGCCTGACCGACGAGTTCTCGTACCCGGATTTTCTCGACTACCGCAATCAGGCTACATCCTTCGCCGGCCTGACTGCGGAAGACATGGTCCAGGCCGCCATCAACTCTGATAATCAGAACGACGTTATCTGGGGACAGGTCGTGTCCGCCAGTTACTTCGACGTGATGCAGGTGAAGCCGATCATGGGCCGTGTGTTTCTTCCTGACGAAGACAAGACGATTGGCGGCAATCCCGTCGTCGTGTTGGGCCATAGTTTTTGGCAACGCCGGATGGCGTCCGATCCAAACATCGTCGGCAAGAAGGTCCAACTGAACAATCACGCGTTTGAAGTGATCGGCGTTGCTCCCGGGTATTTTCACGGTTCGAAGTTCGCTCTGGCAATGGACTTCTGGGTGCCGATCTCGATGGCGGAAGACCTTCGCCGCAACACGGGAATGCTCACCGACCGGGGCAGCCATTGGATGGGTGTGGTTGGACGGCTTAAGCCCGGCGTATCCATGGACCAGGCCTCAGCCGAGATGTCGGCAATCGCCGCCCGCTTGAACCAGACTTACCCGGACTATCGCGCGAACAACACACAAACGAAGGTGATGGGCGAAGTCGAAGGCCGCTTCGAAGACATGGGTGGCATCTTCCAGAGTGCAGGCGCGGTCGCGATGGCCATCGTCGGACTGGTTCTCCTGATCGCGTGTGCAAACGTCGCCAATCTCATGTTGGCGAGAGCGGCGGCACGGCGCAAGGAGATCGGAATCCGTCTCGCTTTGGGTGCGAGTCGCGGGCGTCTGATTCGACAACTTCTGACTGAGAGTCTTCTGCTTTCACTACTCGGCGGCGCGCTCGGATTGCTGCTCGCATTCTGGGTCAGCGATCTGATGGAAGGTTTCATTCCGATCCTCGAATACAACTTCATCAGCGACTTCTTTGCGCTTGACTCGCGCGCGCTCGTGTTCACTCTGATCATTTCATTGGGCACGGGGCTCGTGTTTGGTCTCGCACCCGCATTGCAGTCGTCGAATCCTGACGTCGTGCCGGTGCTCAAGGGCGATCCGGAAGCTGCGCGGAGAGGAAAGAGAAGAGCGTTCGGTCTGCGAAATGTGCTGGTCGTGGCGCAGGTGGCATTGTCGCTGGTGGTGCTTGTTTGCGGAGGTCTCTTCATCAAGAGTTTCCGCAAAGCGCAGACAATGGATCCGGGTTTCGACAATCGGAATGGATTGATCGTTTCGTTGAGCCCGCAGTTAATCGGTTACGACGACGAACAGACTCGGAACTTCTACAAACAAATCGTCGAGCGTGTTTCGCACGTGCCGGGAATCGATGCTGCTTCGATGGCGCGTACGCTTCCGCTCGGCGACAGCTCGAATTCAAATGGCCCGATCCTGAAAGAAGGCGAGACGCTTGCGCGTGGCAATGCAGGACGCAACATCATGACGAATGTTGTGAGTTCCGGCTTCTTCAAGACCATGCAGATTCCGATTCTAGAAGGACGCGATTTTGACGATCGAGATCAGCAGAAGACGCAAAAGGTGGTGATCGTAAACCAGCGGATGGCCCAGACGCTCTGGCCGGGTGAGAGTGCAATCGGAAAACGGATCCTGATCGGCGCTGACAGTCACGATCCGCTGGAAGTTGTCGGCGTGGTAAAGACCGGCAAGTACCGCGCTCTCGCCGAAGATCCGAAACCATTCTTTTACTACCCGATCAGCCAGCGACGCCCAAGCACGATGATGATGGTGATGCGCTCGAGCGTCGACCCGCGCAGTCTCGTGAGCGCGATCCGTGGCGAAGTGCAGGCGCTCGATCGACGCGTGCCTGTTTCGGGCGTCAAGACGATGGACGATCACAAGACGTACGCGTTGTGGGCGCCGAACATGGCGGCGACTTTTTCGCTGGCGTTTGGCGTGGTGGCGATCCTGTTGAGTGCCGTCGGACTTTACAGCGTGATGGCTTACGTCGTTTCGCAGCGCACGCGTGAAGTCGGCATTCGCATGGCGCTCGGCGCGAATCGGGCCGACGTACTGAAGATGATTACGCGACAGGGAATGCGTCTGGCGGCTGTTGGAGTCGGCATCGGGTTGTTGCTGTCGCTGGCGCTGGCGCAGGTGTTGTCGTCGCTGTTGATTGGGGTGAGTGGTTACGACGTAACGACGTTCATACTCGTCCCGACGTTGCTTGCGGCGGTGGCGCTGGTGGCGTGTTATCTGCCCGCGCGGCGCGCGACGAAAGTCGATCCGCTCGTGGCACTCAGGTATGAATAGAAATCTACTTGGACGAGGTCAGTACCGTAACGCGGTAGCGTCGGGTTCGGTGTCCGTCCCTTGCCGATTAGGGTCAACAGGCGACCCGACGCTACCGCGTTACGGTACTGACCTCGTCCAAGACGGATAACTGACGTTTAGGACTTATAGATCATGGAAACGCTATTTAAAGATCTTCGATATGGCTTGAGGAGCCTGCTCAAGCGGCCGGGGTTTGCAATGATCACGGTGCTTACGCTGGCGCTCGGAATCGGCGCGAATACTGCGATCTTCAGTGTCATCTATTCGGTGCTGATCAAACCTCTGCCTTTCTATCGCGCTGACCGCATCGTTCTGCTCTGGGGGCACGATCGTGCGGAGGATAATCGTCGCAGCCAGGTTTCGCACACGGACGTCGTCGATTTCCGCGCGCAGTCGACGCTCTTCGACAGCATCTCCACGTTCAATAACTGGACTCCCCTCATCTCCGGAACTGGCGAGCCGGCCCGCATCAGCGGCGCACTCGTCGGCGACGATTTCTTCAAAGTGATGGGCACGCAGCCCCTTCTCGGCCGGGCCTTCCTGCCTGAAGAACAAGAGGACGGCAAGGACCAGGTCGTGGTGTTGAGTTACGATCTGTGGCAGAAACAACTGAACGGCGATCCGAACGCGGTCGGTAAAACGATCCTGCTCAACCTGCGTCCACACACGATCGTCGGCATCATGCCCGCTGGTTTTCAATCCTTGCCCGGCACGCTGCTCGACAAGCCGGCACTTCTTTATCGTCCCGTCGCGGAAGTGGCCAGCGACAAACAGCGCTCGGCTCGTCACCTCCGCGCCATCGGTCGTCTCAAAGACGGAGCAACGATCGCGCAAGCTCAAGCCGAGCTGAGCATGATCGCGCAGCGCCTCGAGACACAGCATCCCGAGTCGAACACGGATCATGGTATTTACCTCGCCGGTTTACAGGAAGACACTGTGCGCGATCTGCAAAAGACACTCTGGGTGCTATTCGGCGCAGTCGCGTTTGTCTTGCTGATCGCGTGTGCGAACGTCGCGAACCTGCTTCTCGCGCGTTCGACTCTGCGAGCAGCGGAGATGAGCATCCGCACGGCTTTGGGCGCGTCGCGCTGGCGATTGCTGCGACAGGCGCTCACGGAAAGCGCGCTGCTCGCGTTCACGGGCGGAGTGGTTGGATTGTTTCTCGCGATCTGGGGACTCGATTTGATTAAGGCACTCGGCAGCGAGATGCTTCCTCAACTTCACGCTGTCGAGCTGACCTGCCCGCGCTCGGTTTCACCCTGGCGCTTTCGTTGATGACGGCGTTGCTGTTTGGCCTGGCGCCTGCGTGGCAGAGTTCGCAACCAAACTTGAGTGAAGCGCTCAGGGGGGATGGTCGCACGTCGACTGGCGGAGTGCGACGTACGCGTCTCCGCAGTGTTCTGGTCGTGTCAGAAATTGCGTTCGCACTCGTCTTGCTGATGTGCGCAGGCTTGTTGATTCGCACTGTTATTCATCTGCAAAAAGTCGATCCGGGTTTTGACTACACACATGCTGTCAAAATGGATCTCGCTTTACCATCGCTCCGCTACTCCACCGACGCCAAGCGCGTCGAGTTTTATCAGGAATTGCCGAAGCGTGTGCGAGCACTTCCGGGCGTGGTGAGTGCCGGTGTCGTTACTCCATTGCCGTCAGCCGGCGACTTCGACAGCACCGGATTCGAGATTGAGCACAACCCCTTCCCGACGGGTCAGGGGCCCATGGCCGACCGCTACATCGTGACGCCCGGTTATCTACAGGCGCTTGGCATTCGTCTCGAGCGTGGCCGCGAACTCACAGAACAAGACGTCGCGGATGCTCCGCTGGTGATGCTGGTCAGTGAGAGTATGGCTGCGGGGTTCTGGCCCAACCAGGATCCGATGGGGAAGAGAATGAAGCTGCCGTGGAATCCGGGACGCGAGGACGAACCGTGGCGCACGATCGTCGGAGTCGTGCGGGATGTGAAGCAGTATGGACCAGACAAACCGAGTGCGATGGCTTTGTACGTACCGCACGCACAGTATCCAGTTCAGTTCATGACGCTTGTCGCGCGAACGTCGGGCGACCCGGCAGAGATGATTGGCACTATCAGGAAGACGGTGCAGGGACTCGATGCGGATCAGGTGCCGACGAATATCGCCACGATGGAAGAGGTGATGACGAATTCGATTCAATCTCGGCGCTTTCCGATGTTCGTGCTCGGAGGTTTTGCGGCACTCGCTTTGGTGCTCGCGGCGGTGGGCATCTATGGCGTGATGTCGTACGTGGTGGCCCAACGCACGCACGAGATTGGGATTCGCATGGCGCTCGGGGCGCGGACGAGCAATGTTCTCCGATTGATCGTGGGAAACGGTTTGTGGTTGGCGATCATGGGGGTATTGCTTGGCGCGGCTGGAGCGTTTGGATTGACGCGACTGATGAAGAGTTTGTTGTTTGGAGTGGTCCCGACAGACGTTTGGACGTTCGTGGTCGTTTCGGCGGGCCTGATTGCAGTGGCGCTTGTCGCCTGCTATCTCCCGGCGCGCCGCGCGACGAAGATCGATCCACTACTTGCGCTGAGAAATGAATGAGGCCACAAAAAGGCACAAAAGGCACACAAAACGAATTCATGAGCTTACCGACGACATCGTTAGCGCCACCGAACCGCCGCTGGCAGAGACGACTCTTAATCGTCCATGTTGTTCTCTTCCGTTTTGTTCCTTTTGTGCTTTTTTGTGGCTAAGAAAGGCATTGTTTATGGATTCGTTAATCAAAGACATTCGCTATGCAGTCCGAGGGTTGATCAAGCATCCGGGGTTTGTGGCGATTGCGGTGATCACGCTCGCGTTGGGGATTGGCGCTAACACCGCGATCTTCAGTCTCGTGAACACGGTGCTGCTGCGCTCCTTGCCTGTCGATCGCCCCGGAGAGATTGTTTCGGTCTCGATTCGCGGCAAGGACGATTCGTTCTCAGCCTTCTCCTATCCAAACTACACCGACTTTCGCGATCGCAACGATGTGCTCTCCGGGATGTTGGTCTACCGGTTTGTTCCCGTGGCCCTGAGTCGTAGCGGCGCGAACGAACGCATCTGGGGTTACGAAGTCTCCGGAAATTACTTCGACGTCCTAAACGTGAAAGCAATCCGTGGCCGCACCTTCCTGCCAGAGGAAGACAAGACCGCGAATTCAAATCCCGTCGTCGTTATCAGCTACGACTGCTGGCAGCGACGTTTCGGCGGAGACCCCGACCTCGTCGGCAAGGACGTGCTGCTGAACAATCACCAGTTTCGCGTCATTGGTATTGCACCCCAGGGTTTTAAAGGCACCGAAGTCATCTATTCACCGGAGCTGTGGGTTCCGGCTGCAATGATCGAATGGGTTGAACCCGGAGCGACGTGGCTCAACAAGCGGGACTCCAAAAACTTCTTCGCCGTCGGCCGGCTGAAACCCGGAGTCAGCGCGCGACAAGCCGAGTCCGCGCTCGAGCTCCTGTGCCAACAACTCGCCAAAGAATATCCGGACTCCAACGAAGGGCAGTCGATCAAAGTTGGACCAACCGGCTTCATTATCCCGGACCTGCGCGGCGCCGTCGTCAGTTTCACCTGGGTGATGATGGCCGCAGTAGGTCTTGTTCTGCTCGTAACGTGCACGAACCTTGCCGGCCTCATGCTCGCACGCGCTACGGATCGACGCAGAGAGATTGCGATTCGCCTCGCGATGGGCGCAAATCGCCTGCGACTGATTCGACAGCTTCTCACCGAGAGCATTCTGCTTTCGTTCATCGGTGGTACGGCCGGCGTGCTGCTCGCGATCTGGATAGTGAAGGCGCTGCTCGCACTCAAGCCTCCGATCGACTTTCCACTCGCAATGAATATCGAGATGGATTGGCGAGTGTTGCTCTTTTCGCTAACAGTTTCACTTGCGGCGGGGGCGATCTTCGGACTGGCTCCGGCGTTACAGGCCACACGGCCCAATCTCACGAACACATTGAAAGACACAGCCGCGCAAGGCGGCGCAGCGAGAACGCGCTTGCGCAGTGTTTTGGTCGTCGCGCAGATCTCGATCTCGCTGGTGGTGCTGATCGCGGCCGGACTCGTCGTGCGCTCGTTGCAACAACTGCAAACGATGAATCCCGGCTTTGAGCCGCGAAATGCACTCGCGATGTCTTTTGATCTCGGCTTGCAAGGGTACGACGAGGCGCGCGGACAACAGTTCTATCGCCAGTTGATGGACCGTGTGCGATCGCTGCCGGGAGTTGAGTCAGCAGCGATTTCAGACTACATACCGCTGAGTCTGAACTTCAACAGTCGCAACGTCTTCGTCGAAGGTAAGCCTGTCGAGCGTGGCGAAAATGTGCCGTTGACGATGGTGTCGAGTGTTGGACCAGCGTATTTCAAAACCATGGGCACTCCGATCGTGAGTGGACGTGAGTTCACCGAGCAGGACCAGGAGAAGTCGGAACAAGTAGCAATCGTGAACGAGACGTTCGTGCGCCGTTTGCTGCCCGAACTACAAACAGTGGGTGACGCTGTCGGAAGGCGTTTCAGTTGGCGCGCGGATGGGCCAATGAGACGAATCGTCGGCGTGGCGAAGGCGGGCAAGTACTTCAACATCGCCGAAGATCCGCGCATGTTCGTCTGGACGCCGATGAGCCAGGACTACTCTTCGACCGGCATCGTCGTGGTGCGCACGACGTCTAATCCCGAGGCGATGTTTGGCCCGGTTCGCGGACAGGTGCAATCGCTCGACCCGAATCTGCCGCTCTTCGATGTCAACACGTTGAATGTGCACATGCGTCTGGCGCTGTTTCCCGCGAGGGTAGCCGCGACAGTGCTCGGCGTGTTTGGTCTGGTGGCGCTGATGCTGGCGGCGATCGGAGTTTACGGGATCACGTCGTACGCGGTCGCACAGCGCACGCATGAGATCGGGGTTCGTCTCGCGCTCGGAGCGCAGTTGGGCGATGTGCTCAAGCTCGTGCTGCGCCAGGGATTGAAGTTGACGATCATCGGCGCGGCCATCGGACTCCTGGGTGCGTATCTCGCGACACGTGCGATCACGAGTGTGCTCTACGGAGTTAGTGCGACTGATCCGCTTACGTTTGGCTTCGTTTCGTTGTTGCTGGTTGCAGTAGCGCTGCTCGCGTGCTACGTGCCCGCGCGCCGTGCGACGAAGGTTGAGCCGCTCGTCGCCCTAAGAAATGAATAGAGCCACAAAAAGGCACAAAAGGAACAAAATGGAAAACTTAATTGAGAAATGAATAGAGCCACAAAAAGGCACAAAGGAACAAAATGGAAAACTTAATTAAGGACATCCGCTACGGCATTCGCAGTTTTCTGAGGCGACCGGGGTTTCTGGTGATCGCTGTTTCAACACTCGCACTGGGAATCGGCGCTACGACGGCGATGTTCACTGTCGTCAACTCTGTTCTGCTGCGGCCGCTGCAATTTCCGGAATCGGAACGGATCGTTATGCTTGAAAGCGTCAATCCGCAGATGGGAGTTATGCGCTCCAATGTGTCAGTGCCTGACATCCTCGACTGGCAGAAGCAGAGTCAGTCGTTCGAACAGATTGCGGCGTTTAGCACAAGCACCTGGTTCCTGCAGTACGGAGATGAAATCGAACGCGTTCGCGCGGCGGGTGTAAGCCCCGAGTTCTTTCCGCTCTTCCGCACTAATCCGCTCCATGGCCGGCTGTTTCTGCCGGACGATTTCCTCCAAGAAGGCAAAGAACCTGTCGTCCTTAGTTATGCATACTGGCAACGACGGTATGGCGGGTCAACCAGCATACTGAACACTAACGTTGTGATAGGGACCGAACCCAGCACCATCATCGGGATCATGCCTCCCGGTTTCAATTATCCCGACGACACAGAAATGTGGTGGTCGCGACCACTCCGTACAAACGAAGTACGCGACAACCGTTACATGAACGCTGTTGCGCGCTTGAAGCCGAACGTATCGATCGCGCAGGCACAGGCTGAGATGGATACGATCAGTGAACGCCTTGCGCAGAGCTACGTTGCTACAAACAGCAAGTGGTCCGCTCTACTGACCCAACTACAAGAACGCCTGGTCGGAGAGTTGCGAACGTCTCTACTGATTCTGTTGGGCGCCGTAGCGTTTGTCCTTCTGATTGCGTGCACGAACGTTGCCAACCTTCTGCTGGCCCGTGCTGCATATCGCGAACAGGAGATTGCGGTGCGCACAGCGCTGGGCGCCAGTCGCATGCGTGTTGTGCGGCAACTGTTAACAGAAAGTGTTCTGCTTTCAATCGTTAGTGGCTTGATCGGGCTGGGGTTGAGCATCTGGCTTGTCAAACTTCTGATTGCGATCAGTCCAGCGAATAGTCCACGTGTCGACGAGATCCGGTTTGACTGGCGCGTGTTTGGGTTCACTCTAGGTGTCACTGTGCTTGCGGGTCTTCTCTTTGGACTCGTCCCTGCGCTGCAAACGTCGCGTCCCAACCTCAATGAAATGCTCAAGGACAGTGGGCGCCATGGTGCTGAGAGTGGCAGACGCAATCGCGTCGGAAGCTTGCTCATCGTTTCCGAAATCGCGCTTTCGTTTGTCTTGCTGGTAGGGGCAGGATTGCTAATCAAGAGCTTTCTTAATCTGAGACAAATCAATCCGGGATTTAACGCAGATAACGTTCTGGTGATGCGGTTGTCCTTACTATGGCCCAAATACAAGGACGCTGAACCGCGCATACAGGCCTATAAGCAGGTGATCGACAGCATAAAAGCAGTTCCGGGTGTGCAATCCGCCGGCGCCGTGCTCTCGCTTCCACTGAGAGGCGATAGGTTTGCGTTAGGGCGCTCGGTGATTCGCGAAGGTCGCCCAATGACGCCGGACGAAGCAGTTAACGCGCGGCACCTGGCTGTGACAGGCGATTACTTTCAGACACTTCAGATTCCGCTGAAAGCGGGAAGATTATTTACAGAGCAGGACAACTCTCAGTCGCCGAAGGTTGTAATCATTAATGAAAGAATGGCGCGAGAGTTGTGGCCCAATGAGAACCCCATCGGTCGCCACTTCACGGAATGGCGCGACGAAAAGTTTCCGCGTGAAGTGGTCGGTGTCGTAGGTGATACGAAGGTGGATTCGCTCGATAAAGAGACTGAAAACCAGATGTACATGCCCTACCTTCAGGATTCGGGATGGAGCAGCCTCTCATTGGTTGTGCGTACAACCGAAGATGCGGGCGCGTTCGCGGGTTCTGTGCGAGAAGCAATTCAGGCCGTGGATAAAGGCATACCGACTTACAACTTGAGGACGCTGAATGACGTCGTCTCACTTTCCGCCGCGCCGCGCCGCTTGCCGATGTTGTTGTTGAGCGCTTTTGCTGGAGTCGCGATGCTGCTCGCGATGCTCGGAATCTACGGCGTCACTTCTTACTACGTGACGCAAAGGACGCACGAGATCGGCGTGCGTATGGCACTCGGCGCGCAGATCGTCGACGTGCTCAAGCTCGTGCTGTGGCGCGCGATGCTGCTGGCTGCGATTGGTATTGGAATCGGGATCGCGGGTGCGGTAGCAGTGACTCGGTACTTATCGACGTTGCTATTCGGCGTGAAGCCAATAGACAGCATCACGTTCATCGGCGTCGCCGTCGTGTTGGCCGTTGTTGTTCTAGTGGCGTGTCTTGTCCCGGCGCGCCGGGCGGCGAAGATCGATCCGCTGGAAGCGTTGAGATAGGTTCCTCTGCGGCCTTCTGCGTATCTCTGCGTTCTCTGCGTTAAGACGATTTTTAACGCAGAGGACACAGAGATCGCAGAGGGCCCGCAGAGAAAAGCCATCGTCATCTTTTCAGGGATCGCGGTGTTAACCAGGTATGGAAACATTACTTAAAGACATTCGTTACGGCTTTCGAGGTCTGCTCAAACGGCCCGGTTTTACGGTCGTTGCTCTCATAACGCTCGCGCTCGGCATCGGAGCGAATACTGCCATTTTCAGCGTCGTGAACGCCGTCCTGCTCCGGCCGCTCCAATTCAAGGATCCGGAGCAGCTCGTAATCGTGTGGGAAGACGCCGCGTTCGCGGGCTTCCCGCGAAACACTCCCGCGCCCGCAAACTACTTCGACTGGAAAAACCAGAACCAGTCGTTTGCAGACATGGCCGCATCCGCCGAGGTCAGCTTCAACATCACCGGCGACGGTGATCCGGAGCGCGTCACGGCCTTCGCCGTCACGTCGAACTTCTTCCCCCTGTTTGGTGTTCAACCTCTCGTCGGTCGCAATTTTGCGGCGGAAGAAGATCGGCCCGGCGGCCACAAAGTCGTCCTCCTGAGCCACAGCCTCTGGCAATCGCGATACGGCGGCGATCGCAACATCGTCAACCGCGACATTCTGCTCAACGGACAGAAGTATTCGGTCGTCGGTGTGATGCCTGCGAGTTTTCAGTTTCTCGACAGAGAAGTTCGCTTGTGGGTTCCGATCGCGTTCGACCAGGAAGAGATGACGAATCGCGGCGGACATTATTTGAACGTCGTCGCGCGTTTGAAGCCCGGCGTTGCGATACCGCAGGCGCAGGCGGACATGAACGCGGTCCAGAGCCGCATTGTGCGGGACCATCCCGAAGAAACATTCGATGGAAAACTCGGCGCGATCGTCATGCCGATGCGCGAGCAACTCGTCGGACAAACGCGCAGCTCGCTGATCGTCCTGCTCGTCGCGGTTGCTTTTGTGCTGCTGATCGCGTGCGCAAATGTCGCGGGGCTTTTGCTCGCGCGTGCCGTCGCTCGCAGACGAGAGATCGCGTTACGCGTGGCGCTCGGTGCAAGTCGACTGCGCGTCGTCAGACAATTGCTGACCGAGAGTCTGTTGCTGGCGACAGTCGCGGGCGTGCTCGGTTCGGTGTTGGCCTACTGGAGTTTTACGTTTTTGCAGGGACTCGTCCCACCCGAGATGGCGCTGTTGACGAGCCTCAAACTCGATACACGCATCCTCGTGTTCACGGTGCTGATCTCGATCTTGACCGGAGTCATCTTCGGCATCGTGCCTGCGCTGCAATCGGCCAACGTCGATCTCAACGACGCTCTGAAACAAAGCAGCAGGCGCATGACCTCGACCGGGCGACTGCGTAATGCGTTGATCGTGTCTGAAGTTGCACTGTCGATCGTGTTGCTCGTCGGCGCTGGTCTGCTGATTCAGACGTTGTTTCAACTCTTCCGACAGTACGCGGTGCTCGAGCCGGAAAAGATCTTGACGCTGCGCACGGTGCTGCCGCGGGAGGGATCGGGCGACACGCCAGGAAAGTACAGCGAGCCGCAACGACGCAACAACTTCTACCAGCAGGTGCTGGATCGTGTTGAGAAATTGCCGGGCGTGGTTTCCGCGGGCTACAGCACGTCTGTGCCGCTCTTGTGGAAAGGTGGGAGCAGCGGCTTTTATCCCGAGGGGATCAAGGAACCGATTCCCGGAATGGCGTACGACGCGACTCATCGTCAGGTGACGACTGATTATCTCAAGACGATGAATATTCCACTTCGTCAGGGCCGTTATTTCGAAAAGAGCGATAACGAACAGTCGCTGCCGGTCGCGATCATCAACGAGCAGATGGCGCGGCAGTACTGGCCGGGCGAGAACGCGCTCGGACGTCGTTTCAAGATCGGTGGTCCAGACTCGGACCGGCCCTGGACCACGATCGTCGGCATCGTTGCAGACGTCCGGCAGATGGGCATCGACGAGCCCGTGAAAGCCGAGATGTATTTGCCCAATCGCCAGATCACTCACAACCCGTGGTTCGCACCGCGCGACCTCGCGATTCGCACGACGGGTGATCCGATGAGTCTTGTGGGCTCGGTGCGGCAGGCGATTCGAGAAGTCGATCCGGATCAGCCTGTTTCCAACGTCGCAACGATGGCGGATGTGTTGGGTGAGGAGGCATCGCAACGTCGCATGGGAATGATCATGCTCGTCGCGTTTGCCGGACTCGCGTTGTTACTCGCGTCGCTCGGTATCTACGGCGTGTTGGCTTACTTCGTCACGCAGCACACGAACGAGATCGGCGTGCGGCTCGCGCTCGGTGCGACGCCACGCAACATTCTGTTTCTCGTGTTGAAGAAGGGAATGGGTCTTACGTTGTTGGGTGTTGCGATCGGCGTTGCGGCGTCGTTTGGGCTGACGCGGTTGATGAGTTCGTTGCTTTTCGGAGTGAAGGCGTCTGATCCGTTGACGTTTGTTGCGGTGCCATTGCTGCTCGGAGCGGTGGCGTTGCTGGCGTGTGCGATTCCCGCGCGTCGCGCGACGAAGGTCGATCCGATGGTCGCGCTTCGCTATGAATAGAGCCACAAAAAGGGCACTAAGATGAACAATTTATGGCAAGACGTACGATATGCGACTCGCATTCTGTTCAAGAGTCCCGCGCTCACGACGATCGCGCTGCTGACGCTCGCGTTGGGTATCGGTGTAAACAGCGCGATCTTTAGTGTCGTCAATGCGATTGTGCTGCGACCGTTGCCGTACCCGGAGTCGGAGCGGTTGATGGTCATCTGGGGCAATCTTCACAAAAAGGGGCTGGAGGAGATCGAGGCCTCGGCGCTGGAGCTGAGAGACTTTCAGCAACAGTCGCAGTCGTTCGATCAGATCGCTGCGTACACCACGCAGGGATTGAACTTAACGGGCATCGATCAACCCGAGCGCTTACGCGGTGCGGCGATATCGGCGAACCTGTTTCAAGCGCTTGGAATACCACCGCAGCTCGGCCGCAACTTCGTCGTTGAAGAAGATCAGCCTGGCAATGACGCACGGGTAATTATTAGCCATTCGTTGTGGAGTCGACGTTTTGGCGGAGATCCGGGTGTCGTCACCAAAACGATTCAGCTCGATGGTCGTGCGATGACCGTCGTGGGTGTCATGCCCGAGGATTTTCATTTTCCCGACAGAGATACCGAAGCGTGGATCCCGCTCGCGTTCACGCCCGACCTGCTCGAGGAAAACAACCGCGGCTCTCATTTTCTGAGTGTAATCGCACGATTGAAACCAGGCATCACGCAGGCACAGGCGCAAGCAGATCTCGACACAGTCACCGCGCGAATCTCCAGTGAACACGCCGGGAATTATCGCAGCGGGTTCAGCACGACTGTGCGTTCGTTGCATGAAGAGCTGGTTGGCAATCTTCGGCGCGCGATGCTGATCCTTCTGGGCGCCGTCGGTCTGGTGCTCCTGATTGCGTGTGCAAACGTCGCCCACCTGCGTCTCGCAAGTGCGACCTCGCGTTACAGGGAGTTTGCGATTCGTTCTGCGCTCGGTGCAAACCGCGGTCGCGTCGTACGGCAGTTTCTCACCGAGAGCGTTCTGCTCTCAGTGCTCGGAGGCGCCATCGGATTGGCGCTCGCTGTTTGGGTAGTTCGCGCGCTGGTCTTGCTGATGCCGAAGAACACACCTCGCATCGAAGAGATCAAGCTCGACTATCGCGTGGTGCTGTTCACGCTCGGCACTGCACTCCTGACCGGAATCATCTTTGGACTCGCGCCGGCGTTTCAGGCCGCGAAAACGAATCTGAATGACGTGCTCAAAGAAGCAGGTCGCGGCGGCACTGACAGCTCGCGACGACTGCATTTGCGAAACCTGCTCGTCGTCTCGGAGTTCGCGCTTTCGCTCGTGTTGCTGATCGGCGCAGGGCTGATGGTCAAGAGCCTTTTGCGCTTGCAGGATGTCAACCCGGGATTCGACTCGACCAACCTGCTGACGATGCGCATTGCGCTGCCGTCGACAAAGTACGAAAACTTCAATCAGAGCCATGCGTTCTTCGAGCAGCTTCTCGATCGTCTCGCAGTGCGACCGGATGTGAAGTCAGTCGGAGCGATCAATCTATTGCCGTTCGGCGGTGGTGGTGGCGATCGCACTTTCATGATCCAGGACGAACCAACGCCCGCGGGTCAGCCTCGTCCTGACGAACAGATCCGGTTCGTAAGTCCTGGCTACTTCAGCACGATGGGCATACCGCTGTTGAGCGGTCGTGATTTCACGCGCCGCGACCTGCCCGATACTCCGCAGGTTGCAATCGTGAACAGCGCCTTTGCGCACAAGTATTGGCCCAACGGTAATACGATCGGCAAACGCATTTCTTTCTCAACTCAAACTCCGAAGTGGTACGAGATCGTCGGCATCGTCGGAAACGTAAAACATCGCGGGCTCGACGTCGCCGATAGTCCTGAGCTTTACATTCCTGCGTTCCAGCCACTATTCGCCGACGCCGATGTACCCGCACTTTACTTCGCCGTGCGCACGGTGAGTGAACCGTCGCAGATGGCTGCGGCGATGCGCACGGAGGTCGCCGCGATCGATCGCGATCAACCGGTCGCTAGTCTGATGACGATGGACCAGCGGATTTCCGACTCCATCGCGCCGCGTCGCTTCAACATGTTTCTTCTCGGTCTGTTTGCTGCGTTAGCTCTGGTTCTTGCCGCGATTGGAATCTACGGCATCATGGCTTTTTCGGTGGCCCAACGCACACACGAGATCGGCGTGCGCATGGCTTTGGGAGCAAACCCGAGCGATGTGCTGAAGTTGATCCTGCGCAACGGTTTCAAACCGGCGCTGATCGGCATCGTCGTGGGCCTGCTGGTCGCTTACGCGGCGACACGCGTGCTCTCCACGTTGCTTTATGAAGTCAGCGCTACCGATCCAGCCGTCTTTGTGATTGATGCGTTCCTGCTCGCCGCCGCCGCGGTGTTGGCCTGTTACATTCCCGCGCGCCGTGCGACGAAGGTAGATCCGATTGTGGCGCTTCGTTACGAATAGAGCCACAAAAAGGCATAAAGGACAGCCATGAACACTCTCCTGCAAGACCTTCACTACGGGCTACGAATGTTGTTGAAGCACAAGAGCGTGACCGCGATTGCGGTGTTGACGCTCGCGTTGGGTATTGGCGCAAACACCGCCATCTTCAGTGTTGTCAACGCGGTCTTGCTCAATCCGCTTCCGTACCGTGAGCCCGATCGACTCGTGGCTCTCTGGGAGAACGTGCCGACTCACGGTCGCTGGCGAACTGCGCCCGCAAACTTCTTTGACTGGAAGAAGCAGAATACAGTCTTCGAAGACGTCGTTGCGTTCGGCAACAATTCGCTGTCGCTCACCGGCGACGGCGAACCCGAGCAACTGAACGGCGCGCGCGTGAGTTCGGGATACTTCGCGGTCGTTGGTGTCGACCCGGTGCTGGGTCGCGCGTTTACTGCGGAAGAGTATGAAACCGGAAAAGATCGCGTCGTCATTCTGGGCAATGCCTTCTGGCAACGTCGATATGGCGGCGACAAAAATATCGTCGGCAGGAGTATCACTCTTGATGGCGCGCCTTACACAGTCGTCGGCGTGATGCCTGCGGGGATCTATCCTGTGTCGCCGTCGACTTCCGGGCAGATCGTTTTCGACGAAGCGAATCAGAACTTCTGGACGCCGATGTCTTTTGCACCCGGCTGGGCGCGTGTGCGAACGGCTCACGTGCTTGGCGTGCTGGCGCGAACCAAACCGGGAGTTTCGTTCGAACAGGCAACAGCCGAGATGACCGCGCTCGGCGCGCGTCTCGCACAGGAGTATCCGGAAAATCGAGGCGAGGGCATTATCGTCAATCGCTTCATGAATGAGGTTGTCGGAGATGTGCGACCAGCGTTGTATACACTGCTAGGCGCCGTTGGGCTCGTGCTGTTGATCGCGTGTGCCAACGTCGCCGGATTGTTGTTGGCCCAACATGCCGGCCGAAGCAAGGAGATCGCGATCCGCTCCGCGTTAGGCGCTGGTCGCGTGCGCCTGGTCCGCCAGTTCTTTCTCGAGGGATTGCTGCTTTCGTTCTTTGGAACGGTTGCGGGTGTTATGGTCGCGGCGTTCGGAACGAAGCTGCTGTTGCAGTTTGTTCCCGCCGGAGTTCCGCGGCTGGCTCAGGTGAGTCTGGACGTGCGCGTGCTCGGATTCACGATGTTGATGGCGCTCGCGACGTGTCTGATCTTTGGTTTGATACCGGCGTTGCAAGCGTCGAAGCCGGATCTGAACACGGCGCTGGAGCAGAGTGGCCGCACTTCAGGACCCGGCGCGAGTCGAATGCGCTTCCGCCAACTGC
Organism: Pyrinomonadaceae bacterium; assembly: GCA_035571655.1. Taxonomy (GTDB): domain Bacteria; phylum Acidobacteriota; class Blastocatellia; order Pyrinomonadales; family Pyrinomonadaceae; genus PSRF01. The sequence goes on along the minus strand of DATNCH010000026.1, from coordinate 4,614 downwards.
TGGTCGTCTTCCAGGTAAGTCTCGCTGTGATGCTCGTCATCGGCGCGGGATTGTTGGTGAAGAGTTTCTGGATGCTGCAACGAGTCGATCCGGGATTTGAGAGTGAAGGTGTTTTGAGTGCCGGGTTGATTCTTCCTTTCTCGAAGTACGCCGAACCGAACCAAATAAACAATTTCCACAAACAATTACACGCGACGATCTCTGCTGTGCCGGGTGTGAAGAGCGCGACTATCGCTTACGATCCGCCGTTGCAATCGAACTGGCTGGATTCGTTCACGATCGAGGGACGTGTTCTGCCGGCCGACGCTCCACCACAATCAGCCAATTTCATTCCCGTTGGTCCGGATTATTTCGACACGGTTGGCGTAAAGCTTGCCGGCGGTCGAAAGTTCACTTCGCTCGACGATCAGGACCATCCCGGCGTCGCGATTGTCAACGAGTCGTTTGTCAAACACTACTTTCCGAACGAGGAGCCGATGGGCAAACGAATCATGCCTGGACCTCCGGGAAGAATTTGGCGACAGCAGAAGCTAACGACTTTCGAGATCGTCGGCATCGTGCGTGATGTTAAACTCGCAGGACTCGAAGCACCATCAGCGCCTGCGTATTACCTGCCGGCGTCGCAGTCGCCGTTGCAGGACATGACGCTCCTGGTGCGCACCACGGTCGATCCGCTCTCGATCGTTGGCGCTGTGCGCCAGGTGGTCTGGTCCATCGATCCGAATCAACCGCTTTCGAACGTCACTACGCTCGAGAAGGTTGTCGACGACAGCATCGCGCAACGGCGGCTGAACATGTTGCTGATGGGGTTGTTTGGCGGATTGGCGATGCTGCTTTCGGCTGTTGGCATTTACGGGTTGTTGTCACACGCCGTTACGCAACGTACGCAGGAGATGGGAATACGGATGGCGCTTGGCGCGCAGGTTGGCGACGTGCTGAAGCTCGTGCTGAGGCAGGGGATGGTGCTCGCGTTTGCGGGCGTGGGGATTGGACTGGCAGGCAGTTTTGCGTTGACGCGTTTGATTCGAGGGTTACTGTTTGGCGTCACACCGAATGACGCGATGACGTTTATCGTCGTCGCCGTTGTGTTGACGATCGTGGCGCTGCTGGCGTGTTATATCCCCGCGCGACGTGCAACGAAAGTCGATCCGTTAGTGGCTTTGAGATATGAATAAACCAGTACACAGATCTGTGTACTGCTTAGGAGATCAAGATGGCATCAACACTCTGGCAAGACATACGTTACGGCGCAAGAATGCTGCTGAAGAATCCCGGCGTCACGACAATCGTGATCCTCGCGCTCGCGCTTGGTATCGGCGCGAACACGGCGATTTTCAGCGTTGTGAATGCGGTGCTCCTCCGCCCGCTGCCGTATTACGAATCCGACCGCCTGGTCTTTCTCAACGAGAAGAGTCCCGTGCTCGACGACATGTCGATCTCCTATCCGAATTTTCTTGACTGGCGTAATCACAATCAGTCTTTTGAAAAAATCGGTGTTTACAATCGCGCCAGCTACAACCTTACCGGCGTCGGCGAAGCGGAACGCATCGTCACCGGCCAGGTCTCGGCGGATCTGTTTTCAGTCCTGCGCGTGAACGCACTTCACGGGCGCGTGTTTACTAATGATGAAGACAAACCCGGCGCGGCGCCCGTCGTCGTGCTGAGTTATCCTTTGTGGCAGCGTCGATTCGGCGGCCAGACAAGCATTCTCAACCAGCCCATCACACTCAACAACAAGAGCTACACCGTAATCGGCATCATGCCTGAGAGTTATTTCTATCCGAGCCGCGTGGAGATGTGGGTGCCGGCGGGCCAGCTTTCGGACCAGCCGAGTTGGCAGAGCCGCGGCAATCATCCCGGTTTGTATGGCGTCGCGCGTTTGAAGCCCGGCGTCACGTTCGAACAGGCCGAGGCGGACATGAACAACGTAGCCGCCAACCTCGAAAAACAGTATCCAGACACTAACACCGCGAATCGCGTCAGGATGCGACCATTGCTCGAGATCTTCGTCAGCGACGTGCGCCGCGGATTGTGGGTGATCTTCGGCGCCGTGGGTTTCGTGTTGTTCATTGCGTGCGCAAACATCGCGAACCTTCTGCTGGCGCGAGCTACCGCACGCAGAAAAGAGATGGCAATTCGCACTGCGGTCGGCGCGAGTCGCTGGCGCATTGCTCGCCAATTATTGACCGAAAGCATTTTGTTGTCGCTGGTTGGCGGCGGCATTGGTCTGGTGCTGGCGCGTTGGGGTGTCGACCTCATTTTGTATGTGAGTCCGGATGCGATCCCGCGTTCGCGCGAGATTGGTCTTGATTGGACGGTGCTCGCGTTTACGATCGGCGTCTCGTTCCTCACCGGAATTCTGTTTGGTTTGATTCCTGCTATTCAGGCAGGCGAGGTCGACGTACACGAGACGCTTAAAGAGACAGGTCGCGGCTCCAGCGGGCGCCACTGGTTACGCAGTTCGCTGGTCGTCGTCGAAGTGGCGACAACACTCGTGCTATTGATCGGTGCGGGCCTGATGATCCGAAGTTTTTATCTGCTACAGAAAGTCAATCCGGGTTTTTCAGACGAACACCTGACGAGCTTCAGCGTCTCGCTGCCACAGAAGAAGTACGCAACTGAAGAGCAGCAGGCTGCTTTCTACAATCGTTTGCTCGAAAATATTCGCGCGCTGCCGGGTGTCGAGTCCGCCGCAGCGGCGTCAGGTCTGCCGCTTGGTAACAACGGCTGGCAGACGTCATTTATGATCGACGGGCGCCCTGTTCCGCCACGCGACCAGGTACCACTGATGGAAGCGTGCCTGGTGACGCCGGACTATTTCAAAGCGATGAACATTCCCGTGTTGCGTGGGCGTGTGTTCACCGATCGTGACGATCGCTCGCACATCGCGGGACGCGATCTCAGCAAACTGAACGAGAACCAGAGAGCGATAGCCGGGATGAATTCGATCGTGATTGACGAAGATTTTGCGAAGCGTTACTGGCCGAATGAAGATGCGGTCGGGAAGTACGTGAGATTAGGAACCGAGAGCGACGCGCCGAAGCTCGAGGTCCTGGGTGTGGTGGGCCGCGTGAAGATGGAAAGCCTGAACCAGAACAGCGATCGCGTGCAGGGTTATTTTCCGTTCAACCAGACGCCTGACACTGGTATGACGGTGATTGTTAAAGGCGCGTCTGACCCGAATCAGTTGATCGCTTCTGTACGTGGCGCGATCAGGGAGGTCGATCCCGACCAACCGATCTACAGCGTCCGCACGATGAACGAGATTCGCGCGGAGTCAGTGGCGGGGGAACGTCTGAATCTGACGCTGCTGAGCCTGTTTGCGGGCATCGCGCTGGTGCTGGCGATCGTCGGCATTTACGGGGTGATGTCGTATTCGGTTACGCAGCGGACACACGAGATTGGAATACGCATGGCGATCGGCGCGCGGCCCCGCGACGTCTTCAAGATGGTTTTGGGTCATGGAATGAAGCTCACGCTGCTTGGCGTCGTGATTGGTTTGGGGAGTGCATTCGCGCTCACTCGACTGATGGAAACGATGCTCTTCGGTGTCGAGCCGACGGACAAGCTGACCTTTGCCGCGATCTCGATCATGCTGATCATGGTTGCACTGCTGGCGTGTTATCTACCCGGCCGTCGCGCGACAAAAGTCGAGCCAACGATCTCGCTGCGGTATGAGTAAAGGCGTACACAAATAACACGAATAAACGTTGAACGATCTGCGTTACGCTCTGAGAACTTTGCATAAACAACCCGGCTTTGCGGCCGTGGTTGTGATCACGCTTGCCCTCGGAATCGGTGCGAGCACCGCGATCTTTAGCGTTGTCAACGCCGTTCTGTTGCGACCGCTGCCTTACGCGAGCTCAGATCGCTTGCAGGTGATCTGGGGTAACTATCGCGCTCTCAACATCGAGCGCCTGCGCGCAAAAGCCGCAGAGTACGACGACTACACAAAGCAAACACAAGTGTTTGACTCGGTCGCGGCGTATGCAAACCAGAGCTTCAACGTATCGACCGGCGCCGAGCCTGAACGCATACGCGGCGCCTACGTTTCCGCGAACCTCTTCCCGATGCTCGAAGCGCAGCCGGCCGCGGGACGCGTGTTTACTTCCGGCGAGGAACGCGTGGTCGTCTTGAGCGACGGGTTCTGGCAACGACGCTTCGCAGGCGACCGCAGCATCATCAACCAGAGCATCACGCTCGACAACGAAAGCTACACCTTAGTGGGCGTAATGCCCGCCACGTTCCAATTTCCGCATCCCAGTTTTCAGTGGACTGAGCCGGCCGACGTTTGGGTGCCTTTGAATTATAGCGGTGAGCAGGTGACGACGCGGCGTGGTCCATACTTTCTCAACGTCCTGGCTCGTCTCGCACCGGGCGTCAGTCTCGCACAGGCGCGCGCGCACATGGACGCGCTCGGCCAGCGATTCGAGCGCGAGCTGAGCGGCTATCGTGGTCCAAAGGGTGAAGACGGCGGCTGGCACATTAGTGTTACGCCTTTGCAGGAAGAGGTCGCCGGCAGCAGCCGTCGCACGTTGCTGGTGCTTTTGTTCGCCGTTGGTTTGCTGCTGCTGATTGCCTGCGCGAACGTCGCGAACCTGCTGCTGATGCGAT
>DATNCH010000025.1:0-6427 GCA_035571655.1 Pyrinomonadaceae bacterium | reverse complement strand
CGGTCCAACCCTGAAAGGGTTAAAACCTCCGAGGTATTGTGCGCCAGAGAAACCCTTTCAGGGTTACCAAATCTTTTCGTTATTCGAACTGGGATGAGGTCAGTACTGGCTTTGGATCGATCTTGGATGAGGTCAGTACCGTAACGCGGTAGCGTCGGGTTCGTGAGTCAAAATGTTTCTAATGTGTTCATGTACCCATCGACCCGACGCTACCGCGTCACGGTACTGACCTCATCCAAGATCGATCCGAAGCCAGACTGCACCACTACCACCCGCATAAGTTTTCTTGACGAAAAACATAGACTAGACTTACTCTCTGGGCGCTATCCAAGATGCTTTCGTATTGAACTCACCGGCTTGTTAGTGAATCCTCGCAATCCGGTCAAACCAATTTGAAATCAAAGCAATTATTTCGAGGAGGGGACTATGCCTGATAAGTCACCGATCACTCGTTATGAACAAGTGAAACAGATTCTCGATCGCGCGGCTGCTGGTAGCCAGGTCGAATACGACGGCGCCGGCCGTTTCTGGCAACTGCCGTTGGAACAGTTTCTTCACTTCGAGCTCTACGGTGTTCGCATGATCGCCGCGCCTGAAGCTCCGGTTCAGTCGTGCTGTCATGGTCCAACGGCTGACACGGCAGTCAAGAGCCGCAGCGCCCGATCCGGGTTGATCCAGGGCCTGCGCGGACAGGCTCCTTTCGACGGTTCGCAGTTTCCTCCATTGCCGTGGGGTGGTCAGAGAGTTAGGGACGAAGACATCAGCTTCATCTCTGACTGGATCGACGACGGCTGCCCCGCCGGCGATCGTCAGACTTCTCTAACCCTTGAGAAACTACAAACGACGACATCGATCGAGACGCTGACTCAGGACACTGCTGAAGAATTAGCTCGCACGTTCGCCGTCTATGACGCCTCACCCAACGAATACACTTACAAATACGGTGAGCTCAAACAGCGCATGAATATCGACTGCATGGGTGAGACGCAAATCGACAAACTGCGATTCGCCTTCCGTGAGCTCTACAACTTCAACAAGTGGCCGGAGGATCGTCGCAGCTACAACAACGTGGCGCTGATCCATCAGAACCACTGCCAGCACGGTTGGGAACGCTTTCTTCCATGGCATCGCGTTTATCTCTACGAGTTCGAGCAGGCGCTTCAGGACGTCTGTCCCGGCGTGACAATGCCTTATTGGGATTGGACCATGCCCATGTATTGCCCGGAGACGCCGGAAAAAGGTTCGATCATTCCACCCTCTTTCAAAGCTTACCTGACGAACGACGCGCTCGCCGCTCTCGAAAAATCCGATCCGCGGTTACCTCCTGAGGCGATCGATGCGTTGCGAAAGCAAATGGTGGAGAAGGGATGTCGATTTTCTTCGCCGAGCAAGTTCTTCGATGAGGTGGCGAGACTCACGGACAAGACATACACCGAAGGCGCGTATCGAAAGGAGTTTTTGAAGGCACTGCTCTCTACCAACGCCCTCTGGTATCCACTTCGTTTCCCCGCCGAGTTTTTCGATCCGCAAACTCATGAGAAGAAAAAGATCAACACGTCGATCTTTCATTACCACTACCCGACCGCCGAGGACATGCAGCAGATACTTTCCCTGCGAACGTTTCGCGATTTCGGCGGCGGCAGTTTTTACGACGACTCGTTTGGTTTCCTCGATCAGAATCCACACAACACCATGCACATCTGGACCGGCGGTCAGAACCCCGATTACAAACCGCCGACTAACGCTACTGCGACAGCGACCGCTGTCACCGGCGCGGCGAAGAGTCGCAACCGCGGCGTGCAAGTGACAGGTCGTCGATTTCACTCGATGGAGGATCTTATCTCCGAACCAGAGTTCGGCGACATGCTCAGCAACCTGACGGCTTCGTTCGATCCGGTCTTCTGGCCCATTCACGCCAACATCGATCGCACCTGGCACGAATGGCAGGAGCTCAATCCTCATTCGCTGCCGAAAGATCTGGATTCGGTGCTCACGCCGTGGACTTACACGATCGCCGACACACTCGACATGTCGCGGTTTGGCTACGAATACGTGAAGTGTGCGTTTGTAATTCCGGTTGGACTCGGCACACCTGTGGGCAGGTTCGTCTCGAAAGAGATCGCGGTTCCTGACAATGTTCGGAGTTCGTTCCAGCGCGCTGAAGTGCGCTTGCATCGCGTTCCGCAGTTACCGCGTTCCTGTTTCATCCGGCTCTTTTTGAACGTGCCGGATGCGAATGGATCGACGCCGATTGACGATCCACATTACGCGGGTTACCTCGCGATTTTCGGCCACGCGGATTGTATTGGTGGACCGGGTCATTGCGATTTGCCACCGAGCCGTCCGCGGATGTATGACCAGCGCCCACGTCATCACAACACGCCGCGCAACCACCGGATCGATGTCACGAAGACTGCGAAGCACCTTTTCGCAGAGGGTGCTACATCGCTCCAAATCACGCTCGTCGTGATCGGCGCAGATTACTGTGAAGACAACGAGCTGCTGCGGCTCGATGGCGTTTCGCTGGATTTTCTTGATTAAGGAGCGGGAAGAATGCCTACGACTTATCGAATCCACCCCGGCGTCGGTATCGCCAGGCTCGGCAACAGCACTTATGACTTTTGTATCTCGCCGGAGCAACCGGCCGCACTGCCGATCGCGTGCGACAAAGACGGCAATCCGATCCTGGATCCCGACGGCAACGAAGTACGAATTACGACCTTTAAGGACGAAGCGGGCCGTCTGAAGCGACAAGCCGCGAGGTTTCAGGTTTGGGCCTATGACGACGAGCATCCTGAAGGTCGTCCGCTGAAGATCGGCGATCAGATCGAAGGTGGTGGTAACGCAGGCATTCTCAGGAACATTCAGTGGCGCGTGTACCTGGCCAACAAGAAAGCAAGCTGGTACGAATTCCAGCAGCTCAACGGCGAACATGGCTATGGTCCAAATCATCCGCGACGAAATGCTTCGATAACAGATCCGGACGCGCGACAGCGTCTCATCATCGATCCTGGACCAAGAACCGTCGATCACAAAACCACGCGTCACGCGAGCTTTAACCGCGATAGCGACGACTACGCGACGACGTTTCCGCCACCTCTGCAACCTAACTCCATCGACACTCTCGGCGATCTAATGACTGACGAGACCGGCCGTCTGCTCGTGCTCGGTGGTTTTGGAAACTCAGGCTCGTTTCGATTCGACGAATTTGGCCAGCCGCGAATTACCGATTACGCAAATAACGACGGGTGGTTTGACGATACATCCGATGGTCCAGTCATGGCCCGGCTCGTAATGTACTCACCTCTGGTCGACAGAATCCGTTACATCGACGTCGAGTCTCCGGCATGGGTCGTGTGTGCCTATCCGGCTTACGTTCCTGAGATCCTCGACGTGGTCACGATGGAAGACGTCGTCGAAGACATGGCCATTCGAAAGTTTGCCGAGCGAACCGATCTTTACGGCACGTCGGGGACATTCGACGACCCACAGCACATTTCGCCGACAGACACACCGGCCTTGATTCATTGGCGCGCGGGACGGCTGCAATGGAATCCGAATTACAAGCCGTGGTTCTATCGCGATATCTGGAACATTCTTTACCGTCCTGACCAGTACAATTATCTCTGCGACGTTCTGGGCCAGTCCAACTTCCCACACAACCAATCGACACGTGGCACGTTCGATTACGAGAAGCTGAGCGTTCCGCCAGTGATCGACAGAAACGGGGTTGCAATCTGCGAGAAGAAGTGCGTTCGCAAACATCACTCGGGCGAACTTTTCGTCGCTGAACTCGCGATCGAATTGGCGCCGTTGGAAACGATTTCTGCGAGCGCGGGTGGTATTGATTATGGCGACCAGCCGCGTCTCCTGACGGGCAAACGCACGGACAATCTACGTGCTGTTGTTGGAAGGTTTGCGGAAGCTGTTTTAGGAAACAACGCTGACTATGGTATCGACGATTACTTACAGCGGTGGCTTTCAGGCGTTAGCTCCGCTCCGGAAGGAACGGCAAAACTCAAACGCGAAGTCGATCAGATCATCGGCGCAGATTCGTCCTACCCGGATGACGTCACCGATCTGCTGTCGCGGCGTGTGCACGATCACCTGCAAAAGTATCTGAACGGTCAACTTCTACGCGAGTGTCAGAGCAGATGTATCAAGACCAACACTTACGATCCGTATGGTCCAATGCGGCAGTACCTGTTTGACCTGTTACGCGCGCCGGGGGAAGAGAACCAGTTCATGATCGTGGGCCGGCCTGATAGTCGCGTTCACAATCTCCCGCGCATGCCGCTGCTGTGTGGCGACAACCCGATCACCAACGAATTGCCCTCGAAGTTTTTCCGGCTGACCGATTATCAATACTACCTGCTGCGCCAGTGGGCCATGGGCCTTTTCTACAACGAAGAAGTCGAGAAATGGGATAAACCTGATCCACTGCATCCGTATGCCGGCTGGGTCAATCGAACCGGTCGCGATCTCGATCGCGGCGTCGTCAGCAACATGCTCGGCGGATCGTTTTGTCCGGGTGCCGAGATCGGATGGGTGATGCGCAATCCTTCTGTGTGGGTTGTGCCATACCGGATCAACGCCGATCGCTCGTTCTCCGATTTTGGTCAAACGCCGGCGCAGGCTAACACGGGACAGGTGCCCGATCGTAACTATGCGTTTTACGCCGGCGCGGATCTGAGCCAGTCGAACGATTTCATGACGGGTTTACAGCCCGGCGATGTGACGAAGTACATGGCTCTTCCCTGGCAGGCAGACTTCAACGAGTGTTCGACGCAACCGATCGACGTTACTTATGAACGGTTCAACAAGATTCATCCGGACAGTGATAACGACGAGTTGATGGAGCGCGAACAAAGAGTGTGGGAGACACTTTGGTGGCCGGCGCACCGACCGATGCAAACGTTTGAACAGGTGGTCGCCGCGGATGGCAGCAAGTCGATTACGTGGCTTGACTGGACGCCCGGCGTGCCGCAAACAAACGCGGGCGATTTGCGAATGGTGACGGAATGGTGGCGCTTGCCCGTCGTGCGGAACAATCCCACCGGCGACATCAAACCAACCACCGTGCCACCGCCGCAGAATCCTCCGTACATCAGCGTGGAGCGAACGCCACGCAGTCCGAAAGCAGAGGATGAATTGTGATTTCGTCTGACGTGACGATTATCGGCGGTGGTCCAGGTGGCGCGGCCACGGCGATCTCACTCCTCGCGCATGCACCGGCACTCTCTGTAACTCTGATCGAAGCCACACACTACGAGACTTCGCGCGTCGGTGAAAGTCTACCGCCGCTCGCGCGTTCGCTGCTCGAGACGCTTGATCTCTGGGACGCATTTGCGGCGTTGGGCGCACGCGAGAGTTTCGGGACAAGCGCTGCGTGGGGACAGGCGACTTCAGTCGACAACGAGTTTATCTTCATGCCCGCTAAAACAGGTTGGCAGCTCGATCGCGCATCGTTCGATGCAACACTGGCGAATGAAGCGAAGAAGAGAGGCGCCGTGTTGTTGTTCGGCACTTCGCTTCGTGGCGCTCAGGAAACCGATGACGGATGGCAACTGAGCTTATCAAACAGTTGTCACCTATCGACGCGGTTTGTTGTCGATGCTACGGGTGGCTCTGCCTCGTTTGCACGACGCGCGGGCGCTCGTTTTGTCGACGTCGATCGGCTCGTTGGAATCTCACGATTCTTCGAATGCAGTGAAGCGGATGCGCGATTGATGGTCGAAGCGTGCGCGGATGGATGGTGGTACACGGCTGGATTGCCGAACGGAAAACGCGTTACGTGTTGTGTGACTGACGCCGACCTCGCCCAGCGCATGAAGCTCAACAACACCGATATTTGGCAGCAACAACTCTCGATCACAAGCAACGTGGCGAGGATCACGAATACCCGCAAACCATGCGGCACAGTCACCGTTCGCTCGACGAATTCACGTTTGCTTGATCCGGTTTGCGGTGAGACCTGGCTAGCCGTAGGAGACGCCGCCTCACGATTTGATCCGCTCTCTTCGCAGGGCATCGTAAAAGCGCTGCGATCTGGAATCTTCGCGTCTTACGCGATCGGCGATATGTTGCTCCACGCGGACAAGTCTGGTCTCCGGCGCTACCAGCGCTTCATTATAGAAGAATTTCGCAGCTACACCGAAACGCGCGTCAAATATTACCGCCAGGAACAGCGCTGGCCTGACAGCGAATTCTGGCGCCGCCGTCACGCAGAACCTTCTGTGCCTTTTTGTGGCTGAATCTATTGAATTGAGCTAGACTTTCACGCCATGTACGAGAAGTTGAATACCATTTGGCACAAGCGGGCACTCAACCTGTTTATGCTCGTCGTACTCGCGCACTGGGCCGAACACCTCGCGCAAGCCTTTCAGATTTACGTGCTCGGCTGGCCACGGCCGAGTGCAAACGGCGT
>DATNCH010000024.1:0-15599 GCA_035571655.1 Pyrinomonadaceae bacterium | reverse complement strand
GGAAGATGTTCAGATCTACGTGATTGGTTTCGTCAACGAGCTCGACAAGGACGCCGGATTTATTCGCAAGAGCCCGCGTGACAAAGCTGTGACCCTGATCAATAAACTTGCCAGCGAAACAGGTGGACGTGCGTTCTTTCCCGACTCAGTCTCGGAACTGCCTCAGATCGCGAATGAGATCGTGCGTGACATGCGCACGCAATATGTGATTGCGTACAATCCTACGAATAAAACGCAGGATGGATCGTATCGAGCGATCAAAGTCACTGTGGACCAACCTTCCGATTCCGAAAAACGAATCGCGTTAACCAGGACCGGACGGCTGGCGCGTAAAGACACCGGATCCTCTGTTAGACCACCGACGGTGCGACTGCCGTCCACCAAACCGTAGCCACAGATAAAACGGATCGCTTTTCGGATCAGCGCTGATCGGATTTTTTCTTATCCGCTTTAGCTGCGGTCCTTTTATATTTGGTTCCGTGCCTCTCAGCTGCTTCCTCGATCGAATGCGTTGTTGTGAGCACGTCATCCTTTCGCGCCAGCTCGATTAACCTCTTGTAGTATTTCCGCAGCGCGTCGATCTCCGGTTCGCTCAAATCCTCCACGTCGATCAAACGATTGCTCGCACCCTCCAGCGCCGCCACGATCTCGTTCAGCTTCAAGTGGAGCGCGAGTGCGTCCTTGTTCTGCGCGCGCTGGATCAGAAACACCATCAGAAAAGTCACGATCGTGGTTCCGGTATTGATCACGAGCTGCCACGTGTCTGAGTAATGAAAGAGTGGACCAGTAATTCCCCAGATGACAATGACTAGAACTGCGAGGACAAAGGCGCCGGACGTTCCGGTCGCTTTCGTAGCCTGATATGAAAACTTTTCGAGAAATTCACCCAATTTGCTTCTATTGCGTGGCATCGACAATTCTCCCGACAGACCAGTATTAGGGCTGTTAAATCGGGGGCTGAATTTGAGGGGGATAAACTTTGAGGGAATCAGTCTTTGGCTCTAACGGAGCCGCTGATTTTTTTGCGAGTAGTTTCGCCAGTGTGCAAAACGGGTAAACCGAGATCGACGTCGGAATGTGGTTGAGGGATCACGTGTGTTGCCACTACCTCGCCGACTCGCTTTCCGGCCGCGGCGCCGGCATCCACCGCGCTACGAACAGCCGCAACGTCGCCACGTACGATCGCCGTCACTAGACCAGCGTCGATCTTTTCCCAGCCGACGAGGCGAACGTTCGCGGCTTTCACCATTGCGTCCGCAGCTTCGATCATTGCGACCAGGCCGCGACATTCGACCATTCCAAGCGCTTCCGGCATTCAGGGTTCCTCCGCAACTTAAAGATAGTACAAAAAAGACCCACAAAGATGCACAAACTTGTGCGCTTTTTTGTGCCTTTTCGTGGCTCAATTGCGCAACGAATGAATCGGCGCCGGGATCCTTCCACCGCGGCTGATAAACGCTGCGGACGAGAAGGCATTGACCGGCATGATCGGAGCGCTGCCCAGCAGTCCGCCAAACTCGACCACTTCACCGACCTCGCGCCCCGGCACCGGAATGATGCGCACCGCCGTCGTCTTGTTGTTCATCGTCCCGATCGCCATCTCATCGGCGATGATCGCCGCAACAGTCTCAGCCGAAGTTGAACCCGGAACGGCAACCATGTCGATGCCGACCGAACACACGCTGGTCCATGCTTCGAGTTTGTCGAGTGACAACGCTCCCATCTGTGCAGCTTCGATCATACCTGCATCTTCCGACACCGGAATGAAAGCGCCACTCATCCCGCCAACGGAGCCACTGGCCATCGCGCCGCCTTTTTTAACCGCGTCAGTCAGTAGCGCCAGCGCGGCGGTTGTTCCGTGAGTGCCGGCTCGTTCGAAACCCATCGCTTCGATGATGTTTGCAACCGAATCACCGACAACGGGTGTCGGAGCGAGTGAGAGATCGATGATGCCAAACGGAATTCCCATACGGCGCGCGGCTTCGCGGCCGACCAATTCGCCTGCGCGCGCCAGTTTGAAAGAGAGTTTCTTTATCGTCTCCGCCAGATCCTGCAACGGAAGATTTCGATCCGCGTGCCTGACCGCGTGATGGACCACGCCCGGTCCGGAAACGCCCACGTTGATCACTGCGTCCGCTTCACTCACGCCGTGAAAAGCTCCCGCCATGAATGGATTGTCTTCGACGGCGTTCGCAAAACACACAAACTTGGCACATGCAAGTCCGCCTTTGTCGCGAGTGAGTTCTGCCGCTCGCTTTATCAACCGGCCAACCTGCGCGACCACGTCCATGTTGATGCCGGCGCGCGTCGTGGCTGCATTGATCGAGGAACACAAACGTTCGGTGGTCGCGAGTGCTTCGGGAATGGAGTCGATAAATTGACTCTCGGAACGCGTCGCGCCTTTTTGGACCAGCGCGGAATACCCGCCGATAAAATCGACGCCGACCGACGCGGCCGCATCGTCAACTGCTCGAGCGACCTCAATCACATCGCCTCGCAAGCCTTCGGTGATCAACGACACGGGCGTGACTGAAATGCGTTTGTTTGCGACCCTGATCCCAAACTCATCGCCAATATCGTCGACCGTCTGGACCAGGCGCGCAGCGACCGAGCGGATCTTGTCACCTGCTTTTTGCGCGACGCCCGCCATCGAGTCGCTCGAGCAGTCGAGCAGGCTCAGACCGAGTGTGACTGTGCGCACGTCGAGATGCTCCATCTCGGTCATCGCGACCGTTTGCAGAATCTCGGCCTGTGTGTATTCCATTATTCGATCACTTTGCTGATTATGAGCAACAGTAGAAACAGTAGAAACAATCCGGCGGCGACAAGCAGGAAGCGCAAGCTCGGATCGTAAGCCGCCTGATCGAGCACGACGCTCGAAACCTCTCGTATCTTTATGAGTCGACCACGCACACCATCTTCCGGAACTTTGGGAGTTGGCGGTGCGGTGTCGATGATTGTTTCGGACACGGCGTGAGTTGTCGTGCTGGACGCGTCCGGGACGGGATTGCCGCACTGCGGACAAAACATCGCGTGCTGACGCACCGATGCGCCGCAGGTGGTACAGCGTCGTGCAATTTCCGGCTCAGACATATGAAATTCTAAATGCGATGCATCGCGTTGAAGAGATCTTCTCGCTGCGCGTAGATGTGAACGCCGAGTTTCTGGCCTTCGTCGCGTAACCGATCCTTGAGGCTCGCCGTGCTCTCCCGCGCGCGCGACGTGTTGGCAATTATCACCATCGCGAATTTGCCCTGCACCACTGTCTGGTTGATGTCGATGATGCTGCAACTCGCCTCAGCCAGAATCTGTGAAACACCCGCGACGATGCCCGGATGGTCCAACCCAAAAACCGAGATCACCATGCGCTCAGAAGAGCCCTCGGCCGCAGCGCCGACGTCGATCGCAGCGGGCGTCGTACCAATATTACTATTCGTAGTCTGTACCTGGCTGTAAATATCTGTGACCAATTGTTCTACGGTGGATTCACCGACTGCATTGCCCAAACGCTCGTAAACCGCTCGAGTGATTCGATAAATCAAATCTTCATTGGCCATTGGGAGCAGTGATGGAGTTCAGGAGTGTTTTCAGGGTCTGCCGTTCTCTTGCACGAGTCTGCGCGCGGCTTCGCGCATCTCCTCTGATGACGTGTCGTTGATGTCGACGCGATCGACGATGCCTACAACCGCAGCTTCGATCGACATGTCCTGATTACCGATGGCGGATCTCGCCGCCTTGCCAAACGCACACATGACCATCTCGCCGGTCCCGGCCCCGAGTCGGTCGGCAACGACAACGATATTGCGCGTGGGTTCCTTGTCGAGATCGTAGGGATGGACAATCAAAAACCTGACACCCTCCAGATCGGGCGTCTTCTTGGTCGACCAAACCGTACCTACGACTTTACCCAGAAACATTTTTGTGCAATCCGTGTCTTAATCCGTGCAATCTGTGGCCTAAACTTTTGCAAATATCTCCGCCGGCTCGCCAATATCTCGCGCCGCGGGTGTGATGATCGTTTTGCCGTTGATGTAGATCTTCTCACCTTTCTGAATCGCGCGTCGCACGTCCTCTTCGCTCACAAACTCCACCGCTTTCGAACCATTTGTCGAGGGTGGAGCTGTTTTGACGACAGGTGTTTCTTTAGGTGGTGGCGGCGTGTACATGCTTCCCGCTTCGTTCTCGATAACCGCTGGTGCTGGAGGTGGCGGCAGTGGCGACGCCTCGACACGTTTGCCCGCCAGGAAACGATCTACGATCGCAGCGATCTCCTGCCGATCGATCTTGCCACCTGCAACGACGACTTCTTTCGCGGCCACTGGTTGAGCAACTGTCTGCACACCAACCGCGGGACGTACGCTCTTCACCGGCCGCGTCTCGAAAGCGACACGCTTGATATCCATCAGGTGCAGCGGTGAAACGTTATCCGAAGTCACGTTGCCGCCCCACGATCCGCAGCCAAGCGTCATCGATGGTGGCAGCGCGGTCGAGAAACCGATCGCGCCGTGTGTCGTCGGCGTATTTACCGTGACACGCGACGCAGGCATATCTGCACCAAACCTTACCGCCGCTTCACGCGAGCGCGTGTGAATACCCGCCGTATGGCCCATACCACCGTAGCCGAGCACTTCCCTGCTTCGATCGGCACACGCCTGCAAACCATCAACCACATAAAACGCCAGGATCGGCGAGAGCTTCTCCATCGAAAGCGGATGCTCGCGTCCGACACCCGCAACGTCCGCAAGCAAACATCGCGTGCCCGGAGGCACCGTCAAACCCGCCATCTTAGCGATCACTTCCACGCTTTTACCGACGATCGCGGGATTGAGCGAACGTTGTGGAGTAGCGACGACTTTTCCGAGCTGCTCTGCTTCCGCTGCTGAAAGGAAATGTGCGCCCTGTAGTTTGAACTGTTCGCGCACGGCCTGCTCGACGGGCGCGTCGCACACGACTGCCTGCTCGGATGCGCAGATCGTGCCGTTGTCGAAACACTTGCCCGTCAAAATATCCTGCACTGCCTTCGGCACGTCCGCAGTTCGCTCGATGCACACAGGCACGTTGCCTGGTCCAACTCCAAACGCAGGCTTGCCTGACGAGTACGCCGCACGCACGAGGCCGATTCCGCCGGTGGCGAGAATCACGGCCGTCTGTTTGTGCTTCATCAGAGTTTCGGTGCCTTCGATCGTGGCGGTCGTCATGCATCCGATCGCGTCCGGGGGCAATCCTTCCTTGACGCCGGCATCGCGCATTACGCGCGCGGTTTCGTTGATACACCTGGCTGCCGATGGGTGTGGCGACAACACAACGGCGTTGCGCGACTTGATCGAGATCAGGATCTTGAAAATCGCCGTTGAAGTCGGATTAGTGGAAGGGATGACGCCGGCGACGACACCGCGCGGGCTCGCGATCTCTACAACGTCTTTCGTCTCGGAAACAACTCCCTTGGTGCGCAAGCCGCGAAAGTAGTTCCAAACGTCTTCGGCGGCAAAACGGTTCTTTTCCTGTTTGTCAGCCGGAACGCCATATCCGGTTTCTTCGACGGCCATCGCCCCGAGCCTTGCCGCGTCAGCCAGCGCCGCTTTGGCCATCGCTTCGCAGATCCGATCGATCTTCGCCTGCTCGAACTGGGCCACCTCACTCTGCGCGCGATAAGCCGCCTCAACCAGATCGCGCGCTTGCTGTACTGAAACAAGATCCTTATCGACAGACATGGCCATTCCCTATCTGTGCAATTTGTGTAATCCGCGGATAAAACTATCTCGCACGTTCCTTATTAGCGTCGCGCGTGCCGGCGCCGAGCGAGCGTCCCTGATCGCCCTGGCCCAACTGCCCGCGCGCACCGCCTTGCAACGCAGCTTCATCGGGACTCAAACCCGTGCGTCCGTTGACGGGAAGTACGCGTTCGACTTCCGCGTGTGGCCTCGGAATAACGTGCACGCTGATCAGTTCGCCGACTCTTCGCGCCGCGGCCGCGCCTGCATCAGTCGCTGCCTTCACCGCACCGACATCGCCGCGCACAAAGATCGTGACGTAACCGGCGCCAATGTACTCTTTGCCAAGCAGTTGCACATTCGCTGCTTTGACCATGGCATCGGCGGCCTCAACTGCACCCACGAATCCTTTGGTCTCAACCATTCCGAGTGCTTCAAGGGGCATCTCTTTGTCCTCACTTTTGTCTATTGTAGATATTAAAAGCGACTGTATCGGATCACTGTGCCTCAACGTACCACCCTGGACGACAAGAAGCAAGAGACGCAGATCTTTTGGGATGTAAAAGTTTGACACCGTTTAGCAGCGCAAGCTATAGTGCAGAAAAAGTGGGAGTTGTACGCATTCGTACAAGCGTACAAGCGGCACGCGACGATAGACCTGGGTTTACAATCCAACCAACGAACGCCAGGAATCGCGAGTGGAGATGGCAGCTAATCTAGGCGAACAATTGCGACTCGCACGCGAGGCGCGCGGCATGGGTTTGCGCGAAATCTGCGATCAAACACGCATCTCCGTCCACTATCTCGAAGCCATCGAAGCAAACGACTATAAGCGACTGCCTGGCGGCGTCTTCAATCGCAGCTTCATCAAGGCGTATGCGAAGTGTGTCGGCTACGACGAGCGCGAGGCGATCGAAGGTTACACGCGATACCTGCGCGAACACGGTGAGAACGCCGACGAAGTCAATACCACGCCGATGCACTCGAAAGTTTATACAGACACACCGGCGACGCGTTCACCCGTATTGACGGTGGTGCTGGCGATCCTGATTCTGGCAATCCTGACCGCCGCCGCGCTCGCCGCGCTGCATTGGTTCCAGCGGCGAGCAGAGTTGACACCACCCCCTAGCGAGAAAATCTACTCATCTATGTATAATGACCTCACATCGGCACCAAAGGATTTAGGTTTTTTTGGCTAAGGTCATCTCGCGCAAAGGCGCAAAGGCGCAAAGAGAGCAATTCGCTAAACTCTTTCTTTGCGCCTTTGCGCCTTTGCGTGGAAACTTCCTCAAGGAGTTCTCTACATCGACATGATTACATCTGACATTTTTGAAGGCCTGACGTTCGACGACGTTCTCTTAGTACCAGCTCGTTCCGATGTTCTTCCCTCCCAGACTGACACGGCGACTCACTTCACGCGAAACATTCGTCTTCAGATCCCGCTTTGTTCCGCGGCGATGGACACCGTGACTGAAGGCTCGCTCGCCATCGCACTCGCGCAACAAGGCGGCATCGGCGTGATCCATAAAAACATGAGCATCGAACGCCACGCCGAGGAAGTGGATAAAGTAAAGAGATCGGAATCGGGAATGATCGTCGATCCGGTAACGATTCGACCCGATCGGCCCGTGCGAGAGGCGCTCCAGGTGATGGAGCGATTTCATATCAGCGGCGTTCCCGTCGTCGACGAAGCTGGTCACCTCGTCGGCATAATCACAAACCGCGATCTGCGTTTTGAAACTCGCTTCGACATACCCGTATCGGAAGTGATGACGAAACAGCCGCTCGTGACTGTTCCGGTCGGCACGACGCTCGAACAAGCGAAAACAGTGCTACAAAAACATCGTATCGAGAAGCTTCTCGTCGTCGACGACGACAAACATATAAAAGGACTGATCACGGTCAAGGACATTCAGAAGGCGATCAAATATCCGTCCGCAGCCAAAGACAATCTCGGGCGCTTGCGTGTTGCGGCGGCCATCGGAGCCACCGGCGATTATCGCGAACGCGCTGACGAACTGGTGAAGGCACGTGTAGATTGTCTCGTGATCGACACTGCGCACGGTCACTCATCGCGCGTCATCGAAGCAGTCAAAGAGATCAAGAAGCGCCATCCCGAAACTGATTTGATCGCAGGCAATGTGGGTACGATGGAGGGCGCACAGGAACTGATAGATTCAGGCGTCGACGCGATCAAGGTCGGTATCGGACCAGGATCCATCTGCACGACCCGCGTCGTAACCGGCGCCGGTGTTCCGCAGATCACTGCGATTGCGAATTGTGTGAAAGCTGCGCGCGGTAAAAACGTTCCCGTGATTTCCGACGGTGGTGTGAAGTTTTCGGGTGATGTTGCAAAGGCAATCGCTTCGGGCGCTGACGTGGTGATGATCGGGTCGCTGTTTGCAGGAACTGAAGAGGCGCCCGGCGAAGTGATCCTGTTTCAGGGCCGGTCGTTCAAGAGTTATCGCGGCATGGGATCGATCGGCGCGATGCGCGAGGGTTCGCGCGATCGTTACGCGCAAGACACGACGGAGAATGAATCGAAACTCGTTCCGGAAGGTATCGAGGGTCGCGTTCCTTACAAAGGCACGTTGGCCGATATGGTGACGCAGCTTGTCGGCGGTCTGCGATCGGGAATGGGATATACCGGCTGCCGCACGATCCCAGAGTTTCAGGAGCGCACGCGTTTCCTGCGCATCACGTCGGCGGGGTTGAAGGAATCGCACGTGCACGACGTCATCATCACGAAGGAAGCGCCGAACTACCGGTTGGAATAGTGGTTGCTACTGTCTCGTTGAAATCGTTCTGTAGACTTGTTCTTGACGCATTTATGCGACAGGTGTCAGCAGTACTAAGAAATGTCTATTCGCAAAGCAACACTGATCGCAAATCCGAAGACTGGCCGGTATGCCTCGCGACGCCGGCCTGTTCAGGAACTTGCCTCACAACTCGAGTCGCTGGGCATCAAAATCGATTTGCGATTGACTGCCGCGCCGGGCGAAGCCACTGAGATCGCCGCGCGTGCCGCACGCAACGGCAGTTCTGACATCATCGTCGCCGGCGGTGATGGAACCATCAACGAAGCAATTCAGGGTTTGACTGGAACTAAAGCACGGCTCGCGATCATTCCGCGAGGTACGGCAAACGTGCTCGCTCGTGAACTCGGTTTGCCGCTCGACGATACGCAGGCGGTGGCCGTGGCTGCGAAGGGTAACTCGCGCAAGATCTATCTGGGACTCGCGATTAATGAAACAACGCACGAGAGCCGTCATTTTGTGTTGATGGCGGGAATCGGACTCGACGCGTCGGTGGTCCGGCGCGTGCAGCCGTCACTTAAAAAAAGAATTGGCAAGGGCGCGTTCTGGGTTTCGGGGCTGAGTCATCTGGCGACGTGGAACCCTCGTCCGTTCACGCTCGAGATTGATGGCAGTAAATACAGCGCCACGTTTGCGACAATCGGAAAGTCGGCGAAGTATGGCGGCGATCTCGCGATCACGCCCGGCGCGCGTCTGGACGAACGTGAATTTGAGATCTGCATCATTCAAACGACGAGCCGCCTTCGTTACTTGCACCTGCTCTCGTACGCAATGCGCGAGGGCATGCCGCGCGACAAACCGGAGGTGCAGTTTGTGAAAGCGGCGAGCGTCAAAGCCTACGGCGACGCACAGGTGCAGATCGACGGCGAATTAATCGGTCACCTCCCCATGCGCTTCGAGATCGCCCCACACTCCCTCGAAGTCATCGTCCCCTGAATAAGACCGTACACAAAAGGCACAAAAGGTCTTATTTTCCACTCAACCACGCCGTGCGCAACGCTTTCTGCTCTGCCGTGGCATCCGTCTTTTCCTCGATCCTGTAATCAAATCTCTCCGGCTGGCCCAACACGATCTGCGTCTTGATCGTCCGTCGATCGCGTCGCACAACAACCGGCACCGACTCGCCGGACTTATACTGCGCCAGCGTCTTCAGCCACGAATCCTTCGTAACACTCTTCCCTGCCAGCGACACCAACGCATCGTGACTCTGCAGCCCCGCATCTTCAGCCGGCGAGTTGTTGCGAACATTTTCAATGATCCCCTCGCGCGGATCCTCAAACTCCACCCACATCCCGGCATCAAACGGTTCTTTCGCCTGCGTCTTCACCAACCGCAAACCAACGTACGCAAGCGCTTCGTCGTACGGCAACACCTCGACGTCGCGCACATGTCGTTTGAAGAAATCACCGAGGTCGAACCCCGCTCGGTGCGACGCAACTCGCTCGAGATCCTCAGTCTGATACCCGCGGCCTCGCAGGTAATAACTGCTGTTCGAACTCTTCAGATAAAACTCTTCGTACATGTCGCGCATCACGTCGTCGAGCGACGCCTTCCCGCCAGTCCGGCCGCGCACGAGCAAGTCCATCACTAGTCCGATGAGCTGCCCCTTCGGGTAATAACTGATCGAAGTGTTATGCAGGTTCGTTACCTGCACGTGCGCCGCGTCGTCGATAAACGGCGCCGACATCGACGACTCTTCCGCGCTCATCAAGCGACTGCCTTGAGCGCTCTCGATGCCCCTGATGGTCTGTGCCTGCCGGTCCAGAAACTTCTTGTCGTCCCAAATTCCGGAGCGCCGCAACATGAGGTGTCCGTAATAATTCGTAAAGCCTTCCGCGACCCAGAGACCACGCGTACTCAGCGGGCGCGTGAAGTCCCATGGTCCAAGCTCCTGCGGACGCAGTCGCTTGACGTTCCACACGTGAAAGAACTCATGCGACACGGTGCCGAGTGTTTGCTCGTAAACGCCGGGTTCAGCAAGCGCGCCGGGTTGGATGATCTGCGTGGAAGTAAGATGCTCCATGCCGTCGCCGGAATGATCGTCAGCCGCGAAGTGAATGAGAAACGTGTACTCTTCGAACTCCGGTGGCCCCCACATCGCAACCTCTGCACGTACGATCTTTTCAATATCCGCGACGAGGCCTGGGCGCTTCCCTCCTTCCGGTCCGAACGAGTGAACGACGACGTGATATTTTTTGCCGTTGACTTCGAGGTTGTCCTGCGTCCAGTCAGGCGCGATCTCTGTCGGCGTATCAATCATCACGTCCCAATTTGGAAACTGCCATTCGGTCTGTCCTGCGCGTACGGTCCGGCCGTTCACGATCTTCCAGCCCGCGGGAGGATCGATCGTGAGTTTCACCGGATCGGGTTTGTGGTCCACGACGTACATGAAAATCGACCCGCCGTTGTAGTTGGCGTGCCTGTTGTCGAGTTGTGAAAACGTACCGGAGAGATCGTTGCCGAAAACTTTGTAAGAGAGAGTCAGCGTTGTCGATCCGAGCGGTGCGACGCTCCACGTTTGATCGTCAACACGCTTCACCGGGCGTGTAGCTGAGTTTTCGGCGACGGCTCGCACTTCCTGCACGTTCTTTGCGAAGTCAAAAACCCCGTAACGTCCAGGCGACCACTTCGCCATCTGAAACTGAAGCGGCTCGTCTTTTAGTTGTTCCGGTAGTTCAACTATGATGGCGACTTCAAAGAGGTGCGACACTGGCCGCGACATCGAGAGCCGGTAGGTTATCGATCGCAGTGGCGGCTCCTGCGCGACGGCGACGCCGCACGTGAGCGCGATGAAAGTTAGTGCAATGATCAGTTTGCGTGAATAGGTGTGCATGGGCCGATTATGGTAACAGAACGTCTTTATTACTCCGATTCTCATCTCATCGAGTTTGAAGCTCGAGTAGTAGATGTTACTGACCGTGTCAGCGGTTGGACCGCGGTGGTACTCAATCGCACGGCTTTCTATCCGACGGGTGGCGGACAGCCGAGTGACACGGGAACGCTTAACGGTTCACGCGTAGTCGAGTGTATCGATGACGGCGACAACGGCGTGCTCCACGTCGTCCAGGGCGCCGCACCTGTTCGCGACGCCGTTGTACGTGGACGAGTCGATTGGGCTCGTCGCCTGGATCACATGCAACAACACACTGGGCAGCACATTCTCTCACAGGCTTTCGTCAAGCTCTTCAACGCGCCGACGAAAAGCTTTCGCGTCCTGGAAGCATCGTGCCAAATCGATGTTGAGCTAAACAACCCGACCACGGAAGTCATCGAACGCGCCGTGGAACTCGCGAATAATGTTATCTGGGAAGATCGCGTGATAACCATCCTGAACGTGACGCCGGAAGAGGCTGCGGAGTTGCCGCTGCGAAAGGAGTCTGCGCGCGAAGGCGAGTTGCGTTTGATTGAGATCGAAGGTTTTGATTTGACGCCATGTGGTGGGACGCATGCGTTTCGCACGGGAGAAGTGGGACTGATCGCCGTGCGATCTTGGGAACGGGCCAAGGGCCTGACGCGAATCGAGTTTGTGGCCGGCATGCGTGCGCTGGCGGATTATCGCAAAGCAAACAAGAGCGCGCGTGAAATGGCGGCGTTGTTTAGCACGGGCAGAGACGACGCACCGCAGCTCGCGGCGCAGATGGTTGAAGAAAATAAAGAGCTGCATCGACGCGTGCGCATGCTGGAGGAAGTGGCTGCAACGGTCGAAGCTGAGAAGCTGTTAACGACTGCTGATGCGGGGATCGTGACTGAAGTCTTCGACGGCCGTGACGTCGAGTCTTTAAAGAAACTCGCTCACGCTCTCATCGCGAAGCCCGGCACGGTCGCATTGCTCGCCTCACGCGACAAAGACACTGCGCGTCTCGTCTTTGCCCGCTCTTCCGACGCGCCCGGCGACATGAGCGTCTTGATGCGCGAAGCATGCACAATGCTCGACGGCCGTGGCGGCGGCAAGCCCGAGATGGCCCAGGGCGGCGGCAAACGCTTGGCAGAAGTCGAAGAAACCCTACGCCTGATTAAACAGAAACTCACCGAGGATTAGCGGTCGCTACTTTCGACCAGCGGCCGCTTCGACTCTGCGATTCACTTCATCCCAATTCACGTTTTGCATGAAAGCATCGACGTATTTCGCGGCAGCCGCGCCGTAGTCCATGTGATAAGCGTGTTCGTACATGTCGAGCACTAACAGCGGATGGCCCATCGGCGCGTTATGCATGTGATCCCAGGCCCAGTAGTTGTGAACTTCGCCCGTGTGCAGGTTGTACGAAAGGATTGTCCAGCCCGACCCACCACCGAGCGCATTCGCCGTCTTCTTGAATTCAGCTTCCCACTGCTCGTAGCTTCCAAACCATTGCTTGATCAGATCGAGAGCTTTACCACTGGCTTTGCCATCTCCGCCGAGGTTCGCGAAATAATTTTCGTGCAACACAACTGAACCGGTGCGGACCAGTTCCTCACGTTTCAAGTCGCCATAGATAAAAGCCGGCAGATCTTTATCTTGCAGCATCGCCGCGAGTCGCTGCTCGATCGTGTTCAAGGCTTTAACGGCGCCGCCGTAGTTGTTTTCCCAGTGTGAACGGATCAGCTTTTCGGACAAGCCTTTCAGCTTTGCCGGATCGAACGGCAGTGGTTTCGGCGTGTGTTGTCCCTGGAAGGCTTTAGCTACAGGTCCAGCGGTTTGCGCGCCGGTTTGGTCCGGGAGCAAAATCCCCGCGAGCGCCAGACTCGCGCCGCCAGTCGCGAGCGTTGAAATTACTCTTCGGCGTGATACTGCTTTCATTTCGTTCTGCCTCCTTGGTTCTATAAACAAATCATTCGTATCTTAGCGCGACAATGATCAACTCCTAACTGGCGTAACGTTCCTCGACAGTCCTGATGAACACAATGGTTCCAATGAGTCCGATCAATCCGGCGGTAACGAACGGCACTTGCGGCGAAAGCTTCCAGAGCAATCCGCCGATTGCCGCCGCCGGTGTGATCGAAAGACTGCGAACGAGATAGTAGAGCCCGACGGATCTCGCCCGAATGTTATCGCGCGCAAGATCTATGATCATTGCCTTTCTTGAAGGCTCGCCAATCTCCCGCAGACCACCGATCACATAAGCCACGATCAACCACGAATAATTTGACGCGAGAATAATTGCGACTGGAAACAGGGCGAAACTCAAAAACGTCAGAACCACGAAAGGCTTTCGTCCAATTCGATCCGCAATCCTTCCTGCCGGAATGTAAACGAGGATCGATGTGATCATCTGAATAGCGATCAGAGTGCCGTAAGCCGCAACGCTGACGCGGTGAATATTCGTCACATAGAGAATTGCGAGCACGCCGGTCATGCCCTCGCAGGTTCTGATGATGATGTCGGAAATCAGCAACCGCTTCAGTACGCGATCAAAGGAACGCCACACGTTTCGCATGTTGATCGAATGTGGCTGCTGTTTAGGAGTTCTGATCTTGAGTACAAGTACCAGCGTGAGAGCTGCCAGGATGAGTGTAGTCAGGAGACCAACGTGTACGCCCTTCACCAAACCCATGGAGGCGATCAGAGTTCCGCCCACGATCGGCGCGATCACGATAGGCACACGTTTCAATATCGATTGCAGCGTGAAGCCCATTGCGCGACGTTCGCGAGGCAGCGAGTCGCCGATGACCGCGAAGATTGCAGGAGACGCCATGCTTTGCCACGCCATCGCCAGTGCGAGGCCGACAAATAAAACAGGCCACGAAGTGCTGAAGAGGTAAACGGCGTAACCGAGCGAGGCGAGCGTAATGAAGATCAGGAAGGCTCGGCGCCGTCCAAAACGATCGGCGATAAAGCCTCCGGGATACTGGTAACATGCGTCGAAAAAGTCTTCTGCCGTACCAAAGAGACCAATGATGGGCGTGGTCGCACCAAGTGCTTCGAGATATTTTGGCAGAAACTTTTTCCACAACTCTTCACCAAAACCGATGAGGAAGACTGCCGCCGACGCAATCGTGACGTTGTGTTCGAGACCGAGATAGTCAGCAACTCGAACTCGCCAACCTTGAGCTGTCAGCACTGCTTCCTTCATTAGCGTTTCCGATTTCGTTTTGTCTTCACTGCATCCTTGCTGAGTAATGCGTGAAGTCCATCGAAGAGCACGCCTGTTTGTTGCAATAACTTGCGATCGTCCCGCAGCACCTTGCTGAGTCCGTCAATGATTGCGTTCAGTCCAGCAGCCTCGAGACGGTGAAATTTGTCGTCTTTCAAATCGATGTCGTGAACGATCTCGGCGATCTCGCGCAGTCCTTTGTTTTCACTGAATCCAAACCGGTTCAGCATCGTCTCGAAAGTGCAATCTTCTCCGTGATGAGTGAACTCAGCTCCAAACATGTCAAAAGGAATCGTGCCTTCGATCGTTTCGCCTTCGGCAACGAAATAGAAACGTGGACGCTTATCGATGAACTGTTTGATCAACCAGGCAGAGGCAAGCCGGTCGATGTGAAGATTGCGGCGCGTGACCCAACGTTGGCCCTGGTACTTCGCAACGTCGAGTTTTCCGCCAGTAGTTTTTGACGAAGATATGCTTGCTTTCGTCCCTTGCGCTGCTCGGAGTTCTTTTTTACATCTGCCGTAGGCAGCGAAGGCGGCAGCACGACCTGTGGCAGCAAAGAAGTCGTTGGTGGCGATGCGTTCTAACTCACTGTGTAGTCTGTCGAGCTCACTCTCATGCGAAGATAGTCTGCCGGCGGACAAGTGCTTGCCGCGGGATTGCTCGCGAATCAGTCGTGTCAAACGGTCGAATTCAGTCGCAATCGCCGCGAACTCCTGATCGCGTGCGTTACGGAAGGCGGCGATAATCTCCTGATCGCTCGCACCCTCGACTGAAGCTGCTTTGAAGACCGAGGCTTCACCTCCGGCCGACTCGATCTCCTGCTTCAACCATTGAAAATCTTCATGAGCCTTTTCGGTTTGCGGGTAGCACGTAGACCGAGTTCTTAATCGCCACCGCCCCGAGCTTCTGCAGCTTGCGCCAGATCCTCACGCGCAGATTCGTCGGCTTGGGTGGCAACTGGTGAATCAGTAAAACCCATTCGTGCGTCGCTTTGGGGT
>DATNCH010000023.1:0-68359 GCA_035571655.1 Pyrinomonadaceae bacterium | reverse complement strand
ACGTTCAAACTCCGGATTTACTGCGGTGCTTCACTCCGAGATGGGTGACGCTGACTTAGGCGCGGTTGAGATTAACGATAATTCGTTTCACGCAACCACATCTTTGGAGAGGGATGGACATGCCGTGGAGGCGGAGGTCTCAGCGTTCTTTGAAGGCGACCACACTGAAGGCTCTCTGACGCTGCAAAACGCAACCTCGCTCCCGTTCACTGGAATCAAAGACTGAAATACCACATATAAGATCCGAAGTCAGGCGCACACTTGGACGAGGTCAGTACCGTAACGCGGTAGCGTCGGGTCTCTCATCCCTCAGGTTCTACTTGGACGAGGTCGACCCGACGCTACCGCGTTACGGTACTGACCTCGTCCAACCAAAGTAAAAGCGCCCGGCATGGCCGACATGCCGGGCGAATCACAGGAGGAACCGAGTGTTATGGTCGTCACTATTCCTGCGACGATCCGTTAACCTCGCAGTCTCAGATGTTTTTGCAGACCCTTCAGGTTGCTTTCAGCCGGCGCGCACGCGCTAATCACGCTCGTATCGCAGCACGACACCCGCACCACCAACTGCCCACAAAATCTTCTTGTTGAAATTGAGCGAGTAAAGGTTTTGCTTCGTTGTCGAATCTTGTTGCACCCACGTTCTACCTTCATCAGTGCTGCGCAGGATCACGCCGCCTCTACCGACCGCCCAACCTTGTTCATCGCTTGGAAACTTAATGCTCAACAGCGTCACACTCACGTGCGTCGGAATCTCAGTCCAATTTTCGCCGCCGTCGGTCGTTCGCAGCAGTGTTCCTTTTTCACCTACTGCCCAGCCGTTCTTGTCGTCGCGAAAATCGACGTGATAGAGCGTCCGCTTCGTTGCGACATTCTGCTTCGTCCAGCTCGCGCCTTCATCACGCGTGAAAAGGATCGTGCCTCCTTCGCCGACGATCCAACCGCGTTTGTCGCTGACAAAATCGATGTGTATCAGCTCGGTCCGACTCGGAGCTCGCTGCCTGCGCCACGTCTCGCCGCCGTCGTCGGTGTAGACGAGGATACTGTCTACAACTCGCTCCTTCTTGCTGACTGAGCCGACAACCCAGCCCTTCTTCTTGCTCGAAAAGCGGACGCTGTACAGCTCAACATCAGCGCCTTCGAATTCTTCGGGACTGAAGATTCGCGATTGCGACCACGTTGAGCCATTATCGCGAGTGACAAAGATGGTGTTTCCGGCGATTAGGAATCCTGCTTCCTTGTCGCGGAAATAGATGTCGTTGATGGCAGCCGTAGTCGCGACAACCTGGCGGGTCCAGTTTTGGCCGCCATCGTCTGTACGGCTCAGGAAACCGCTGTCACCGCCGACCCAGCCTCGCTTGCTATCGAGGAAGTAGACCGTGTTGAGATCGTTGCCACCCGTGTTGATCTTGTAAGGAACCCAACCACCCTGCGCGCTCGCAGAGGTTACAAGAGCAAGCCACACAAAGACGCACGCCGGTAAAATTCTGGTACGCATATGGATATTGTTTTCGCATTTTGTACCTTAGTTGGTGGCTGCAAGACAAGAGTGGAAGGGCTTTGCCTCAAAAGTCCGGATTGAGGCTTGGATGAGGTCAGTACCGTAACGCGGTAGCGTCGGGTCAGTTCTCGAACATACGATATTCCTGACAAATTTGAGAGGCTCACGTACGACCCGACGCTACCGCGTTACGGTACTGACCGTATCCAACAATAACTTTCGACCTTTGAGGAAAGCAGAGTGGAAGAACTCTGCGGCCCTCTGCGTATCTCTGCGTACTCTGCGTTAGGCTTTTGTCAACGCAGAGGTCGCAGAGATACGCAGAGGACCGCAGAGAAGAAGTTTTTGGAATGGACGCGCTAATTCACTCGGTAAACACGTCCCTCGAAAACTACGACGACGCGCTCGCCTAACGCGAAGAAACTGCCGAGCTTCGGTACCTGCTTCAGCAACGCGAAGTATTCGTCGCTGCCAAATGCAACCTTCGTTTCCGGTAAACCCGAGTCGGCCTTGAATTCGGAATCTGTCCAAACGTTGTCGATTAGATAGAACGTCTTCGCTTCGACGCGCCGCACAGCCTCGGATTTTAGTTCTTCTTTCAAAAACGACGCATCCTGCTGCTCGCGCGCCTGTTTGCTTCGCTGGACCGCCGCCGCACCGGTTACAACACTCAGACCCTGCGGCGCGTTTTGCGAATCGGGCGATGGAGCGGCCTTTGGCATATTCAGTGAACCTGAACCCGACATATCTTTAGCAGGCCGGCGCGTCACTGGTTGAACGTTGCCCATGAACCGTTGCGACACTTGCCCATCTTCCAACGCCAGGTATGAAGTGTACGGCGTGACGATCCCGTACCGCGTCCCGAGATCGACGATCTCGTCGCGCAGTTCTTTTTGCTCACCATTTGTGCGCACCTGTTCCATCAGCCAGCCAACGCGTCGCGTCGCCCATAGACGCGGCAAATAGTCATTCGTTTCCGCACGCAACGGAAAACTCAGATTCGCGTAGGTATACATTCGAGTCGATCCGCCGGCTTTGCCGGTGAGCTTCATAGTGATCGACTTCAGATCGGCCTCATTGCTGTAACGACCGATCAGCATCACTTGTGAACCGCGAAAGAGGTCGGGAATACTACGCGGGTAAATCAGATCCGTCTGCGCACCACCCATGTCGAGCTGTAGATCGGTAAGCACCGGGTAATTTACCTTCGCAAAGAAATTCGAAACCTTAACTTCGAGATCCTCTTTCGGCTCGACGTAGTCTGCAACGCCACCATTTTCAGCGGCGAGCTTGTCGAGCAGCGCTGTGTTGACGTCGTAACCAACGCCGAATGTGAACACACGCACTCCGGGTCTGCTCGCCTTGCGAACATTGTCGATGATCTTCGTGACATTGGTTTCGTCGACGGTCGGCAAACCGTCAGTCATGAACACGAGCATCTTCGGTCGCTCTCGATCCGTTTCGCTGAACTGTCGCAGCGAGGCGAGCAACGACTGGTTGATGTTAGTTCCACCCACGGGCTTCAACGTTTTCACGAATGCCTCGCCACGCGTGCGTCCCTTCTCATCCGCTGCAATCAAGCCTGCTTCCATCAAACGCTCTTCACCGGCGAACGAAATGATGTTGAAGCGATCCTGAGGTCGCAGGATTCGCACGCCGTAGAGCAATGCGGCGCGTGCCTTCTCCATCTTTCCTTCGTCCGCCATCGAGCCGGAGGTATCAACCACAAACACGACGTCCTTCGCTGAGTACTCCTGTTCTGACCAGTCGTCTTTCGGCGAGATCATCAGCAGGAAGTAACCCTGTTTTCCTGGTTCGCGATGTGTGAGCAGTGTTAGACCGAAGTCTTCCTTCGAGATGGTGTAGAAGAGTTGAAAATCCTGAAGCTCCTTGCCGCGTTCGCTCTCGAATGAAACGAGTGATCGCCTGTCGGCATGGTTCCGCTTCACGTCGATGACGTGTGTTGGCGAGTAGACATTGCGCAACGGATCTTTGCTTTCGACTTGAATTCGTCCCGCGACGGAATCGATTTGCGCTAACTGCCTGCCGACGCCGAGCGGATAGCGGTATGAAACGGTACCGCCTTCAGCGCGGACGACCTGCGTGTAAGTTATCTCGAGCTTCTTCTCGGAATGCGGAAGGATCGGAAAGATGCTTGCCTGAAAGAGATCCTTGCCGGCGTATTCCAACAGCCCCGGATCGCGTTGGCGTCGCACAATCTCGTCGTAAATACGACGCGCCTCCTCGCGCGTCCTGACTTCGCCAACGAGCCTGCGGTCACCGTCCCAGATCGCAAACTCGGCTATCGAAGCCGACTCGGGGATCGGAAACAGATACGTGCCTTCGAGCGTCGCGCCCGTGTCGTTCCGAAAAATCTGTTCGACGTGCGTCGTCGCCACCTGCGAGCTGATCGTCGTGTCGATCTTGATGGATTTAATGGGCAAGGAACGCGGCAGGGGCGGCAACGGACGTGGAATATCCGGGCAGCGCCGGCAAGGGCCGGGGACGATGATACCCTGCGCATTCGCAATGGTGGCGAGTGTGGAAAATACCGAAATCAGGAGGAAAAGTCGTATTAATCTGGTCGGCGATGGCATATGAGTCTCCAAAATTGGGCGTTAACGCGGCGCTTGTGCGCCTGCTGCTGGAAGTTAGAACGCTGCCCCCGCGAGGTTCTTGCAGTCAGTGGTCAGTGCAGTTCTCTGAGCCGTTTATTAAACATCGCGACGCTGGCTGCAACCATGGTGACGATAAACCCGCCCATCGCGAGAATCCGCGGCGGCCCGAAGTAGTTGGACAAGGCTCCGGCCAAAATGTTTCCGATGGGCATCGTCCCCATAAAGGAAAGCAGAAACATGCTCATCACCCGGCCGCGCATCTGATCCGTGACGAGCTTCTGTAGCAACGTGTTTGTAAGAGCGACGGAAACCACTATGGCGAAACCCAAACCGAACAGAAACATTAGAGACAGAGTGAGCCTGGAGGACAGCGCGAAACCCATAATACACAGACCAAACATCATTGCCCCGCCAAGCACAAACCAGCCTTTGCGTCTGAAGTCGCCGAGATAAGCGATCAACAACGCGCCAAAGAAAGCACCGGCGCCTGCTGTACCCATGATCAGCGCGAGGCCAGTCTCACCAAGATGAAAGATGTCGCGCGCGTAGATCGGCACCATGCTGAAATACGGAGCGCCAAAGAAACTGTTGACGGCTGAGAGAACCAGCAACGACGACACCCGCGGCCGGTTGCGAACATAGTGAATACCTTCGACGAGATCTCGCCACAACGCTCGCCGATCGCTGACCGAGTGTGCGGCAGAACTCGGCTTATCAGTCCGCACCATCCAGAGTGCAACGACGACCGCGATGAAAGAGAGACCGTTGGCAAAGAAACAACCAGCAAGACCGAACACTCGAAAAGCGACACCCGCCAGCGCTGGTCCAACAACGCGTGAGAGTTGAAACTGTGTAGAGTTCAGCGCGATCGCGTTGGTGAGGTCTTCACGGCCGACCAGGTCGTAAGTCAATGCGAGATATGAAGGGCTCGCCAGCGCCATGCACGAACCGGTGACAAACGAAAATCCCAAAACCATCCAGCGATTAACAACGCCCGTGGCAACCAGTGCGGCAAGTCCAAGCGCGGCAATGCCCGCCACGACCTGCGTGTAGAGCAGCAGGCGTCGCCGATCGATCAGATCGGCAAAGACACCGCCGAGGAGTGTAAGAACAAATCCGGGCGCCGTTGCCATGAAAGCGTCGAGTCCGAGCCAGAATGCGGAGTTGGTCAACAGCAACACAAGCCAGCCCTGCGCGACCGCCTGCATCCACGTGCCTACATTTGAAAGAAAAGCCCCAGTCCAAAACAGCCGATAATTACGATGAGAAAGCGCGCGAAACATTCCACCACGCCGCGCCCTGGTCGCTGGCTTTGAATCAAATGCGGGTGCAATCTCCGTGGGCATTAATTAATCAGCTCTTTTTGTGCTCTCTCTTGTGCCCTTTTGTGGCTAACTAAACTTTCGGCGCCAGGCGGAGAGGGAGCCGCCTGCGGCGCCGCGGCGCTCGGCGATAATTTCAGCCATGATTGACAGCGCAACCTCTTCCGGGCTCACGGCGCCAATGTCGAGACCGATCGGCGCGTGGATTTTTTGTAGTTGTTCTTCGCTGATACCGCTTTCGCGAAGGCGTTCGATGACGATCGACGTGCGTCGTTTGCTTCCGATCAAGCCGACGTAATCCGGATTCGCACGCACGACAGCCTGCATGCATTGCTCGTCTTCGTTGTGACCTCGCGTCACAACTGCCACAGAGACTCCACGGCCGTTTCCAATCGCTTCACGCACCGCCGAACTCCACTCATCAGCTACGATCAGGTCGATCTCATTCTCAGGAAAGCGTTCGCGTTTTAAGAAGTCGGCGCGATCGTCGATCAACGTTGTGTGATAACCCGCATAAGCAGCAAGCTTCGCGAGTGATGCGCCGACGTGTCCCGCACCACAAACCACCAGCCGCGGCGGCGGTTGAAGTCGCTCAAACAACAATAGCGTTTCGCGTGCGGAGGGAAACTCAGGCGCAAATTCACTGAGGCTGAACATTCGCGTCTCGTTGCGTGACGCACGAATGCGCGCGGCCTGGCTCACGACGATCGAATCGAGTTCCGCATCACCAAGGGTTCCTACCGCCGCGCCGTGTTCGAGAATCAGAAGCTTCGCGCCGACATGCTCGGGACCGCCGATTCTCGTGACGAGCAGTGCTGTTTCGCCACGTTCGAGTAGTTGCTCAATCATCTTCGTAATTGATTGCGAAGATGTTTGACGCTGCTTGTCAGTCATCGATCTTGATTTTAGCCGGAAGGAGCTTTACTGCAATTCTTTCGGCCTGGCTAAGCCGACCACGGATGCGGCTCGCCGCAGAAGCCAGAGCGGCCCGATTAACAGGTAGACAGGGTTCTTGAAGAACGCGGGTTGATTTCCTTCGATGGCATGTCCGACAAACTGCAATATCCAGCCGGCGATAAAAAGCAAGAGCGCCCAGCGCCAGTTGAAGAGGAACAGCGGCAGCGAGATCACGATCAGCGGGATTCCGATGCTGTGTGAAAGCCTGTTCAGCGGATGCTGGTGCTTGGCTTTGTAGTTTGACAGGAAGTTTTCTGACATAGCGATGTTCGTGTTCTGCTTGGACGAGGTCAGTACCCGTCTACCCATCCTCAATGGTCTCACTTGGGCGAGGTCAGTACCCGCCTACCCATCCGCGATGGTCTCACTTGGACGAGGTCAGTACCCGCCTACCCATCCGCGATGGTCTCACTTGGACGAGGTCAGTACCCGCCTACCCATCCGCGATAGTCTCACTTGGACGAGGTCAGTACCCGCCTACCCATCCGCGATGGTCTCACTTGGACGAGGTCAGTACCGTAACGCGGTAGCGTCGGGTCGACTTCGTCCAAGCAGCACCTGAGGGTTTGAGAGACCCGACGCTACCGCGTTACGGTACTGACCTCGTCCAAGTCCGAATCAAATACCTCAGCTCAACCCAACCACGAATAAAACACCTCAACCCAACCAGGAATCAAACACCTCAACCCAACCACGAATCAAAAACCTAACACTTCAACAAAAATATCCATCGTGCCGCCGCAAACCATTCCTTCCTCGCTTGCTTCGTCGGCCGTCAGCGAGAAGTGGTGCAGCTTCGATTCACCGGAGCGCATCGCGGCTTTTGCCTCCGCCCAAACTTCCGCCTCGATACAGCCACCACCCACGGTCCCAGCCACGTCTCCGTTCTGAAAGAAGAGCATCTTCGCACCGCGCTGTTGCGGAGTCGAGCCACGCGTGTGAGCCACGGTCGCGACTACAACACGCTCACCACGGTCACCTGCGTCATTGATCATGCGATAAAGATCGCGTTGCGGAATGGTTGACATTTGGGAACTTCGTGCTTTGTACTTTGTCTAAAACGTAGCGACAGTCTACGGTCAGACGTACGAAAGCACAAAGCGCCGGGAGTTCCAGATGCGATACAAGCCGCCCAACGAAGGTCACCAATCATTGACCCTGCTCGCGGGCGTCATCCTGCCCGCGATCGCGATCACGCTCGAGGCCACCGCTCACATCTGCGCCCAAAGGTTGTTCGAGCCGATTCCTTCAGTTTGGCACCTGATACTCGTGATCTTCGTCCCCGTAGCGCAGCTTCACATTTGGTTCATAATCAATCGCGGAACTGCTCAACGTCTCGTTCTCGCCAGTTGGCTTAACGTCCTTTGCCTGGGAGTTTCGATCTTCTATTCGATTGTTTTTATCCCTTTGCTGCCGTTGGCGGTGCTCCCAATTGTCGGCATCTTCGGCCTGCTGCCTCTCGCTCCCGTGTTGTCGGTGGTAGCAGGAATCGTTCAGCGACGTCAACTAAAACACATCGCAGCACCGCAAAAGCTTTTCATGATGCGCAAGGCCGGACTGGTCACCGGTCTCGTCCTTACGGCCGTCTTCATCGGCTTGTTGGAACTTCCCGCATCGATCACGCACTACGGTCTGAAGCTCGCCGCCTCCTCGTCACCTGAAACCAGGGCGAAAGGAATTCACTTTCTACGTATCTTCGGAAGCAAAAAGTATCTCCTGCGCGCATGTTATGGACGCGATGAACGGACCACCGATTTCATCCATTATTTCTTCACGCTTCGAGATCCCGTCACTCCCAAAACAGCGGAGGAGATCTACTATCGCGTTACCGGAGAACCTTGCGTTGCATTCCCGCCACAAAGCACCGAAGGGCTCTCACTCGCAAATTCCAGGCTCTACACAGAAGCCGACGCTAACGGCGGAATTGCCTACACGGAGTGGACACTCGTTTTCTCAAACGAATCCGCACCGCCGGGCAACGCTCGTGCCGAGATTCAACTGCCACCGGGAGCGGTCGTGTCGCGTGTAACGCGATGGGTTAACGGCGTGGAGCGTGAAGCCGTCTTCGCCGGTAAAGACAAAGCTACAGAAGCATCTCAGCAGGTGAGGATCGACGATGATCCGGTTTTAGTAACCATGTCCGGGCCTGACCGAATACTCGTCGAATGTTTCCCAGCTCCTGCTGATAACGGCAAAATGAAGCTCCGCATCGGTATCACCACACCCCTCTTGCTGGAAGACTTGAACAACGCCCGGCTTTTATTCCCACACTTCCTCGATACAAATTTCCGCATTCCCGAAAACGTCAAGCATTCCGTTTGGATCGAGTCACAGAGTTCAATAATTTCCGCGAGTAGCGCGTTTTCGACAACCGAGTTCACTCCAGGCACTTACGCGCACCAGGACCGTATTTCGGAAGAGGAAATGTCGAAGCCAGAGACATCGATCCTGATAGGCCGTACAAACACTCCAATCTGGAGCAAAGATCCGTTTCAGAATGGCAACTTCATAATCCAGCAAACCTTTGAAGCACGCGTGCCGAGCCACTTGTATCGGATAGTTCTCGTCGTCGACACGTCTGCGGCGACGGGTGAAGTGAAATACGCATTAATCGACGCATTGCGATCCATTCCTTTTGGGTTTGATTTCAAACTCGTGCTCGCCGATGCGAGCGGACTCTCTCACTACGTTATCGCCAGTGATGCTAAGGAGGCTTCGGAGTTTTTGAGTAACGCTACATTTGAGGGCGGTGCAGACAACGTACCGGCGCTGCTTAAAGCGTGGGATCTCGCGACTGAAAAACCCGGGAATAACGCGATTATCTGGGTGCATGGTCCACAAGCATCACAGCTTGATTCCACTGAAGAGCTGAAACGTCGCTGGGACAGTGGTCCATACGGACCGGCTCTCTACTCAGTTCAAACCACGAGCGGTTCAGACGAGATCCTGAAAACTCTCGATAAGGTCAAGACCGTGCCACGTACGAATCAGCTCGACGTAGCTCTTCGAAAGCTGTTTCAACGACTCACGAGTCAGATGACGGCGCTCGAGTGGGTCAGGACCAGCATGAAAATTGAAAGCCTCCCGAAATCGGACGAAGGAATCGAAACCTCGGACCAGCTCGCAAGGCTCTGGGCCAACGACGAAGTCGCACGCATTTTGGCAGCAAAAGATGAATCGTTAAACGAGGCCGCAACAATGCTCGCCGCTCGTTATCAAATCCTCACACCGGTGACTGACGCCGTAGTGTCATTACACAAATAGCAATCCGCACGTTGATCTGTGTAATCCGTGTAATCTAAGATTCGGTGCCCGACAACCCCTCTTGGAGGACCCGATGGTCAAATTCTTCTCGTTCACAATCGCGGCACTCTTGTTCTTATCACCTGTCACCGCGCTGGCTTGCGCCTGCTGTGCTGAGCCAGCCCACTACTTCAGCGGCAGCACGGATCTCGACGAATACCCGCTCAGCCAACTGAAGCGAATGCGTTTTGCGAGAAACGCGTCGCTCTACCTGACTGAAGCCGGTCTCGAAGAAGACGCCAAAGGCATCGAGCAGCCGCGCCGGAATTATTCCGTTAGCGGCTCATTCGTTAAGAACATGTTGAGAGTGACTCTGCGGGCGGGCGCCAACGCAGGCGTGCTCGAACTGCTGCTGCCCGAAAAAATGTGGCAACACTCTGCTGACATTCACGACGGTAAGCTCAGTGGCGGTGGCGGACCATTGCTCTACAAAGAGTGGCGGCTCGAAGGCGAGGTCACCGGCACAGGAGTTTTCAAAGCGGCAACTTCTGGTTCCGCAAAGTACAGTCTCCTGCTGCAAGGGCGTGGCAATGGTTGTGACAACGCTGAGGATTTCACTAACTGGCGATTGGACGTCAAAGGTGAAAAGGCCGAATACGCATTTTATGGAAAGTTCGTGCAGCCGGTAACGGAACAGTAAAGGAAAACTATGAAGAGAGTTGCTTCCTCTGCAATCCTGCTTTTGCTGCTGTCGTATGGAGTGTTTGCACAAACGTCTCCGGACGCGGCAGAGTTAACCAAAATGTTGAACGACTTTCTCGCAGGCGCATCACGCAACGATCCGGCCGTGCATCAAAGTTTCTGGGCCGACGATTTGATCTACACGCGTTCCGCTGGGAGGCGTATCAGTAAGGCAGACATTCTGCGCGACCTGCGCGAGGCGCCGCCGCCGAAACCAACCGATCCGAAAACCGTTTACACAGCCGAGGACATTCGCATTCAACAATACGGCCACACAGCGATCGTCGCGTTTCGCCTGGTCGCGACGACGGAAAGTGGTGGAACGAAATACGTCGCAAACCTTCTGAACAGCGGCACGTTCGTTAAGCGTGATGGCAAGTGGCAGGTGGTGAACTGGCAGTCAACGCGCATGCCGCGGACGGAAGAAGAGAGCAAACGCGAGCTCGCGGACGTTGAGGCAGCGTTTCATCAAGCGATCGCGACTGCTGATTTGAACAAACTTACTGCGCTGACTGATCCAGCCTTCGTCGCGCTCATCGGAACCAATCAGATGAACATAAAACAGTTGGCCGATAACGTAAGGTTACACGGATTAAAGTACGTCCAACCGGACCTCGCGAAGTCGACTATTTCTGTTTATGGTGGTGAGACTGCTGTGATACGAGGCGAGTGGCCAAACAAAGCGATGGGCCGCTACACGTTAACGTTCATCAACCAGGGCAGCGCATGGAAAGCCGTGGCCATGCAAACAACTTAGGTTCTGTCTTTTGTGCTTTTTGTGGCTTGACCTCTTGTGCCTTTTGTGTACCGGTTTTATTCAGGCTTCCGAGGCGGCTTTGGCGGTGCTTCCACCTGTGGCTCGGTATCGATCTCCGTGCGGCGCTGCTGTAGTTTAGATCGCAAAGCATCCACTTCCGCATCAGCATTCGCGCTCGCCGTCTCCAAACGCGAGCGACTCGTCTCCGCCAATTTCAACTGCGCGGTGACTCTCGACTTTTCACTCTCCAGTTGCTTCTTGCGCATATCGCGAATCGCTTCCGGACGTGTGCTTCCATAACCAGCCGCAGCACTCTCGATGTTCTCCGGTTTCAAAGCGAAGTCGATCTGTTCGATCTTCGATTCAAAATCGGCGATCTTGCTCTGAATGTCCATCAACTGCGTCCGCAACTGCTCCGCACGCTGCTCCGCACGCGTCAGACGTTCCATCTCGCGCTGGTCGCGATCGTCGTCCGACATAGCGGTCAGCTTGTCGTTGAGCTTGTTTACCTGATTGGAGAGCGTATTGATCGATTTCTGCATGTCTTCCGACTCGGGAGACGCAGCGGGCTTCGCGGTTTTCGGTTCCGTGGCTGACGTGGTTTCCTGTCCACCCTCAGCGGTGCTGATGATTTTGACGTCGCCAGTGGCAGGAGTCTCCGCAGTGCCGTCCGCAGGCGCGATCGAAGGGTTCGTGATCACGGGCCGTTCCACCGGTGGCTTCGTAGAGCGCCGGGAGCGCCGCTTCTTGCGGCTCTGCGCATCCGCCTCGACAAAACAAAAGCTCACCACCAGACAGGTGGCTATGAGGAACTTGATGTAACTACGAAACCTGACAGCCATTACAATGCTCCTTTTCAAACGCCGCTCCTAAGATACCCCCCTATCCAGATGCCATCAAGCTCGAACCAGATGCTTCGGGTTCCACGCCGCAGCAGTCAACCCGTTCCAAAACTAAGTACGCCTTGCAATTAGCTGATAAAGCGCGTTTTTGAAGAACACACGCTTCAGCCGGTCGCCGGCGTGGCGCGGCGGTCGTTCGCGTGCGCGCGCCCGCGCTTCGTCGACGTTACTCTTCGCGCTCAGGATCTCGAGTGGCAGATTCTGAAACAGATCTTCGGCAGCGTTGAGCGTGAGATGCGTCGTGTGATCCGCAAAAGGCCCGAGCTCGAACGGCACCCCGACCGCCCTCCAGCTCGCATGCACGCCCGCCGCGACTGCGTACACCGGGTGATGAATGTTGACCGTGAAATACATCAACCCGCCCGGCGCCAGTATGCGCGTGAGCTCGGCAACAATCTTCGACGGCGACTCCGCATGATCGACTACGTTGTCACAGAGAACGATATCGAAACTCTGACTGCGAAATGGCAGCGCCTCGCCCACCGCAGCAACTGTTCGCGCACAGCTTTGCCATCGTGGAAACAGTTTTCCGTAGCTTGCGGCGAGAGGATCGACTCCGATTCCGTGTGGCGAACCAAAATAGAAGATCAGACCGTGCGCGCCGCTGCCGACTTCAACGACACGAGCATCGGGCGCGATTGGTTGAAAACCTTCCAGCAGCTCGCGAACACGGCGCGAAGACTTCTTCATCGCGGCGATTATTTCTTCTTCACGCCCGCGAACGTGTTCCGCTTTGCGCTGCTGGTACTCGAGTTGACGTTCGAGCGCCCGCCTTGCAAGTCTCTGCCGGGTCTTCTCTCGCCAACTCATTTGTGCTCTCTTGTGGTTTTCTCTGTGCCACCTGTGAACTGCACACAGAAGGAGCTTAGAAGGGCTGAATCTTGAAACTGATATTCATCGCCGGCGTAGCGCTCGTCAGCGCTTCAAGGCGGATTAGTTGTGCGCCGGCTTCGGCATACTCGCGTACATTCTCGGGCGTGATCTTTCCGCAGCATTCAATCGCGACAGAGCTGGACAACTCTCTCGCGATCGCTGCGAGTCGAGCGAAATCCGTCGCACTCAGATCATCGATAACGATCGTGTCGCCACCCGCTGCTATTGCGTCTCTTACCTCGTTTTCATTCGAGACTTCGACCGCGATTTTGTGTAAATAGCCCAGCTTCTCTTTGGCTGTTTTGACAGCATTCGTGACGCCACCAAGGATCGCGATGTGGTTTGCAGTCACCACCACACCATCGTCCAACCCGAATCTGCTGTTGTATCCGCCTCCGAGCTCCACCGCGTACCGCTCGAGCAGTCGCAATCCGGGAGTCGTGGCGCGTGTGTCGGCGATGTGAGCGCCTGTGCCATCGACGGCTTTCACGTACTTGTTTGTGATTGTCGCGATGCCGGAGAGTCGTTGTAAGAGATTCAAAGCAACTCTCTCCGCGGAGATCAGCACGTCAGCAAATCCGAGCATGCGCGCGATCACCTTGCCTGCTTCGACTTCTTCACCGTCGGAAACGAATGCTTCAAGTTGTTGTTGAGAGTCGAGCGTCAGGAAAACTTCCTCCGCCGCTTCCAGGCCGGCGACGATCATGTTTTCACCGGCGACGAAACGAGCGCGAGCGCGCGTGTTGCGAACGATAATCGACTGCGTCGTGATGTCGCCTCGTCCCAGATCTTCACGAAGGAAGAGGCCGATTTGTGAGTAGAGCGCGCCTTCGTCGATCCAGTTCATTGCAGGTTCTCGACTGTTTGCTGAAGTTGGGACGTCTGCTGCGCGATGTCGGCGATGCGCGCACGCACTTCCTTCACGCGCTCAGCGGGAGCGCGCGAGACGAAGTTGGGATTGCCGAGCTGCGCCTCGAGCTTCGCGGCTTCTGCATTCAATTTTTCCTGTTCGCGTTGTAAACGCCGTCGCTCCTGTTCGAAGTCAATCAAACCCTCGAGCGGCACTGCCAGCTCAGCACCACCAGTTAACACTGCTCGCGCCGAAGCCTTCGGCGCATCGAGTCGTTCGTTTACAGAAAACTCCGAAGCACGGACCAGGCGCGAGATCTGATCGCGCGCCGCCGAGAAAACGTGGCGCAGATTCTCGTCAGGCGATCCCACGATCACGGGAATGCGCTCGCCGGGTTTGATACTCATTTCCGAACGAATATTTCTGACGCGCGAGATCAGCTCGATGATCGCCTGCATCTCCGATTCTGCCGCTTCATCGATCAGTTCGTCTGCGGCTTGAGGATAGCTTGTCAACATCACCGTGGGTTCTGCGCCGGCATACGCCTGGTGCAACGGTTTCTCGCCCGGCAGTCGTTGCCACAACTCCTCCGTGATGTACGGCATGAACGGATGCAGCAAGCGCAGGGCTTGTTCGAGAACAGTCAGCAGACGCGTGCGAGCTTCCGTGCGCGCGGCGCTTTCCTGTTCCGCGGTTACTTCTGCTTTTGAGAGCTCGATGTACCAGTCACAAAAATCGTCCCAGAAGAAGTGATACAGAGTCTGCACTGCTCCATGAAACTCGTAATTGTTAATCGCTGTATTCAGATCCCGCGCTGCCTTGTTCAGGCGCGACACGATCCAGCGATCGTGAAGCGCAGTGCTGTTCTGAAGTATTGCGGGATTTACCCCGGCGCCTTCTGAGTTGAGCAGACAGAATCGCGCAGCGTTCCAGATCTTGTTTGCGAAGTTGCGATACGACTCAACCTGCTTTTCATTCCAGCGGATGTCTGTGCTGCCAACCTGCGCCAGCGTCAGCCGCGTCGCATCCACACCGAATTTGTCAAAGACTTCGACCGGATCGATGCCGTTCCGCTTAGTCTTCGACATGCGCTGTCCGTGCGCGTCGAGAACCGTTCCCGTGATGTAGACATCGGCAAAAGGCTCCTTACCGACGAACTTCATCCCCTGCATCACCATGCGCGAGACCCACAGAAAGATGATGTCGCGACCCGTTACGAGCACCGACGTTGGATAAAACGTTTTTAAGTCATCAGTTTCGTTGGGCCAACCGAGTGTCGAGAAGGGCCAGAGCGCCGAGGAGAACCACGTGTCCAACACGTCCGGGTCCTGCGTGAGTTCGCTCGTGCCGGCTTTCTCGCACGCCTCTTCTTCTGAGGTGGCGACGATGACTTCCCCGTCGGGCGTGTACCATGCGGGAATCTGGTGTCCCCACCATAATTGCCGCGAGATGGTCCAATCGCGAAGATTCTCGAGCCAGTTTGTGTAGATCTTCTCGTAGCTTTCCGGAACGAAACGCGGTTTGTGTTCGCGCGACATGAGCTCGAGCGCGAGGTCGCGCAACTGGTCCATCTTCATGAACCACTGCGTCGAGATCAGGGGTTCGATCACGGTCTTGCAACGCTCGCACTTCGAGATTGAAAACTCGTAGTCGATCACTTTCTCCAGCAGTCCGAGTGATTCAAACTCTTCGACTACTTTCTCGCGCGCCTTGTAGCGATCGAGTCCGGCGAATCTTGCGCCGGCGTCGGCAGTCATTTTTGCGTGTGAATCGATCACGATGACCTGAGGCAGGTTGTGACGCAAACCCATCTCGTAATCGTTTGGATCGTGCGCAGGCGTGATCTTCACAGCGCCGGTGCCGAATTCAGGATCGACGTATTCGTCCGCGACGATCGGAATCTCTCGATCTGTGAGTGGCAGCAAGACAGTCTGGCCCACAAGCTCGCGATAACGGTCGTCGTTCGGATTTACTGCGACGGCAGTGTCGCCGAGCATCGTCTCGGGCCGCGTCGTCGCGACGGTAACGCGCGCGTCGCTGTTTTTGATTGGATACTGGAGGTAATAAAGCTTCCCGGCCTGCGGCAGCTTCTCGACTTCGAGATCCGAGAGCACCGTCTGGTCTTGTGGACACCAGTTCACAATGCGGTTGCCACGATAGATCATTCCCTCGTCGTACAACTGCACAAACACTTCGCGAACCGCGCGAGAGAGATCTTCGTCCATCGTAAACTTCTCGCGCGACCAGTCGACGGACGCGCCTTCGCGACGCATCTGCACGGTGATTTGACCGCCCGATTCGTGTTTCCACTGCCAAACGCGCTCGACGAACTTCTCGCGCCCGAGATCGTGGCGTGACTTCCCTTCCTCTTTCAGTGCCCGCGAGACCACCAACTGTGTCGAGATACCGGCGTGGTCCATCCCTGGCAGCCAGAGCGTGCGAAAC
Source organism: Pyrinomonadaceae bacterium (assembly GCA_035571655.1). Classification (GTDB taxonomy): domain Bacteria; phylum Acidobacteriota; class Blastocatellia; order Pyrinomonadales; family Pyrinomonadaceae; genus PSRF01. The sequence goes on along the minus strand of DATNCH010000023.1, from coordinate 52,150 downwards.
CCACACATGCGCTTATGCCGCGTCATCACGTCCATCATCGTGTGTTGCAGCGCATGGCCCATGTGGAGCGAGCCGGTCACATTTGGCGGCGGAATAGCTATGCTGAAGATCGGCGCCCCCGGATCCTTATTCATCTCCGGCGCAAAAAACCCATTCCTCTCCCACCGCTCGTAGTGGTCGCGCTCCGCCTCTTTCGGGTCGTACTGTTTAGGGATCTCCATGCGAACTCTGTGCTCTGTGTTAGTGAACGAAAACGTAGAGTCTACGCCAGACACTGCGGAAAGTTCAAAACGCGTAACTAAGCGCCCTGGTTGCATTGCCTCAAAACTCTCATCGCTGACCAGGTCGCTACCGCTCCCTGTACTGACTGTATCCAAGAATGATTTCAGACTTTTGAGGCAAAGCCCGCCCTAGTGTCTTTGCACAAAAAATCTGGTTGGGATGGAAGTCTTTCCTCTGCGGCCCTCTGCGTATCTCTGCGTTCTCTGCGTTAATGGGCCTTTCAACGCAGAGGGCCACAGAGATACGCAGAGGCCGCAGAGAAAATAAATCGGATTTGCCACTTTTTGTGCAACGCCCACCCTAGTTAATACCAAGCTTGAAAAAACAGAGCGCCGGGCGCAAACTACATCTATGACGAATAAGGAGATTGTTGAAGACTTGCTTCGACGAATGCCAGATGACGCCTCACTTCAGGACATTGCGCGCGAACTCGAATTCATCGCCGCAGTCCGACAGGGTTTATCTGAGCTGGATAATGGGGACAGTATTCCTCTGGAAGAAGTCGAGCAAGAACTTCCCTCATGGATTATCAGGTAAGACTCTCACGTTCCGCGCGCTCAGACATAGAAGACATCGTTAGGTACATCTCAATGGATGATCCTGACCAGGCCGAGCGCTTTGGCAGATTTCTGATCCACCACACCAGGAATTTGGGCCAGTTTCCGGGGCGAGGTCGCATCGTGCCGGAATTTGAGGATGAAGCCATTCGCGAGATCATCGTGAGAGCATAACGAGTCATCTATCGAGTCAATCACGCGCAACACTCAATTGAAATCATTCGCTTTTGGCACGCGGGCCGAGGCATCCCTAAACTCATCATGTGAAGTAATCGAACCGGGTTTTAAAGCCGCAATGCAGTCCCGAAAAACTTGAGGTCACAAATTGTGACTCAAAAACCCCAAAAAACGCCCGAAAAATAGCTCAAAAAGTTTTGCGGTCACAATTTGTGACCGCAAACAATGAGAACAACAAAATTCGACTTATTTGCAACCTCAAACGGATCTAGCTCGCCGACTTCTCCTCCAATTGCTTTTTAATCAGCAGCTCCGCCAGGTCAGGTACGACCTCCCAGGCGATCTCGCGGATTACTTTGTCTGACATCAACTCGACAGCGCGGCGGGCGATAGCGTCGATCATTTCGGGGGAGAGTTGATCGGTGGTGATGGAAGGCGCGGATGCAGGTGCAGCAGCAACTGGCGCAGGGGCGGGTTCGACGATTACCGGCTCCGGCTCGGGTTCGACGACCGCTACGTCATGCACTTCCGGTGTGTACGGCACTTCCTGAGTATCTGCAAACGAACTGTGAACTTCATACGAACCCACTGCAGCGACAGCTTCCTTAACCTGCGGCTCCACAAACTCGCGCATCGGCGCCGCGGCGTAAGCGGGTTCGGCTACTTCATCGTCGAGGTCCAATACAAAATCGTCGTCCGAACTCGCATGCACCGGCTGTATGTCCCCGAGGTCCAATAGCACGTCGGATGAGTCTTCCGTCACCTTTGTTTCCATGTTCTCCTCGCGTCCAAAAGCTTCCGCTGCTATTGCCTCGTCCAACGGCAACGTATCCGCCGTCGTGACTTCCAACTCTTCCGTGTCCATGAACAGCTCTTCTTCTTCCGCAGGCTCTTCGGTCCTGGGAAGCTCGGCGGTCGGACTCTCTTTCGCGACCGGCGGGCTGCCCACAAGCGAGCCCACTCTGTCGATCAGTCGTCGAATGGATTGAAATGGTTTGGTCAAAATGTCATCCGCGCCAACTCTGCGCGCCTCCGCTTCGTCGAACGGCTCAAAGGAGCCCACGAGCAGCATCACGGGTATGTGTTTCAGCTTCTCGTTTGTTTTGACGTATTCGCAGACCTCGTACCCGTTGGGAGAGGGCATAAAAACGTCTGCGAGAACTATATCGGGTGACTCTTCCAGGAGCTTATCGATGGCGTCCTGGCCGTTGCCGACAGCCACGACTCGCACACCTTCATCGGCGAACGTAAGGTCGATAACTTTCTGAATGGTGGCCGAATCGTCGGCAAGTAGGAGTTTGCGTCCAGCTAGCAAAGCCAATCCCTTTAGCTGAATTGCACCATCGGCGGGGCCTAGTGCTGATGCACGGATGGCGCGGGCATGTCGTCGAAGCAGGGCCTCGGGAAGAGGCCCCGCAAGAAAACCTAACACCCGCAGGAATCGCGCGTCAAGAGTTTGTTTTAGCTGGCTTTGGGCTTACGGGCCGGAAACGACTATGTCGTCCGGGGTGTTGGGTTTGCCGTCCGGACCGAGCGAACGCAGGGAATAGCGGTCCTGCTGGCCGTCGTAGTGGTAGGGGCGGTGCCACGGATCGATGCGGATTACACGGGCAAGGTACTTCGGACTGAGGTGATCGATCAGTACTGATTCCTTGTCGGAGACGACGAAATGACCTCGGTCCCGCTGAAATTCCGAAAGCGCTTTGGCGATTGTCGACAGCTCATCCGTCGCGGCCGTGCGCTTGATCTGATCGATGCTGGCAGGCAGGTCGACTATCCTCACCCAATCACGCGCGCCACTCTTGAATCCGACGACTTCCCATCCGCCAGTGCCGCGCACGAGGCGAAAGTCAGCGCGAACAAGCGCGGTGACCAGCGCTGTCGACCCCGGTCCGATCGACAATCCAAATGACGAGATGTCTTTAACACGCACGTCGTCAGACGGCAGCGCGACCCCTAACAAACCGGCAATCAAACAACGCGCGCGTCTGTTCGTGAGTTCATCCGCGGATCGACTTCGCGCAAACTCCGACGGCACATCACATTCACCTGCCGGCAACTCAACATTCGCAGCTTTCGCGATGACTTCCAATCGCTCCCAACGATCCTGTCCAACTCTGATCTCGGTCAACTGCCAGCGACCTTCATTCATTCGCACGCGAAAGACGGTCTGGATCTCCGCACTCACTTCAGCGCCTTCGCCACTCGACGTGACCGATGAAACGCGAACGGCACTGCCGGGCAGAGACCATCCCGCCATCGTCTGAATAACTTTGCGCGCCTGGCTTTTACTCAGATCTGCGCGTGCGTGACTTGGAGAGAGGATCAAGAACAAAAAAACGAGCCACAGATTTCTCATCTTTACTCAGCAGACTTTTTACCAATCAGCATCTGCAACATGATCTGGAGTTGCGCGGTGGTGAAGGGCTTCGGCAAAAATACGCGTGCGCCGGCCAGGAAGCTCTCGGACGAAAGCTTGGGATCCTGTTCGGCAGTCATCATCATGACCGGAATCCGCTTTAGCCGATCTTCAGCGTTCATGTAGCGTACCAACTCAGTGCCCGAGATGTACGGCATGACAACGTCGAGGATCGCAGCGGCGAAGTCCGCGTCGGCCTGCAAGATCTTATAGGCCTCGCGACCGTCGCGCGCGGTCACGACTGTGTAGTTTTCCTTCTCGAGGATCGTAGTTATCAAACGGAGGATCGCTGGATCGTCATCTGCCACCAGCATCCGCCGCTTTTCGGTATCAGTTGTAACTGCGTCGTTATTGTCCATGTGAGTGTTCTTTTCTTTTAGTTTAGACTTCGACTGCGCGGCAACTCTCGCCGGCTTGTGTGGAAAGCTCGGCTGCCAGTTTGATTGCAGCAACCATGCTCGAGTGTTCAGCAAGTCCTTTACCGGCGATGTCGAAGGCAGTGCCATGATCGACTGAAGTTCTGATAAAAGGCAGGCCCAACGTAACGTTGACGGCCTCTCCGAACGACAAACACTTTACAGGAATCATCGCTTGATCGTGATAACAAGCGACGACGGCGTCGAACTCTCCGCGCGAGGCACGGAGAAAAACAGTATCTGCTGAGAACGGCCCCTGCACGTTAATGTCTTCCGTGCGCCGAGACCCTTCGATCGCAGGCAAGATCTCCGAAGCCTCCTCGACTCCGAACAATCCGCCTTCAGCGCCATGCGGATTGAGCGCGGCGACGGCGAGTCGCGGCCGTTCGATACCCCAGCGCTGAAGCTCGCGATGCGTCAGACTGATGACCTTCATAATGCGATCGCGCTCGACGAGCCTGATTGCTTCTGACAGCGGAACGTGTGTGGACAACAGCACTATGCGAAGGTTTGCCGCCACGAACGCCATCGCATATTCCTCTGCGCCGGTCAGATGCGCGAGAAACTCCGTGTGGCCGGGAAAACTATAACCACCGAGGAAAAGCGCGCGCTTGTTGATCGGCGCGGTCGCGATCGCGTCGATACTGCCCGCCGCGCACAACTCGACTGCCGCTTCGATGTAACCACCCGCGGCTTTGCCAGCGGCGCCCGATTCGATACCGGGTTCGATAAGGCCGCTGATGTTGTCGAGATGATAGATGACGGGTTCGGAAAGCGGGTCCGGAAACTCTTCGTCGACGCGAACGATGTCGTAGCCAGACTGAAGATCGAGAGTACGTGCCGTGTGGGCCAGCAACTGTGCATCGCCGATGATCACAGGCACGCAGACTCGTCTGACTTCGTCTTCAGCAACTGCTTTGAGAACGACTTCCGGACCAATCCCCGCAGGGTCGCCCATCGTGATGCCGATGCGCGGCAAAACTCTCCGGGGTCGAGGTCCCGGGTTAGTTGAGCTTTGTTCTGAGTGTCGCATTACTGGAGGCGCCGCACCTGTTGTCCAGGGCGAGGAACTCAGGGCGAGGCTGTTTTCATTTTCCTATGCGCTGGCTGCTTCAACCCGCTCGTCCGCCTTGAACATGTACTTGATGTTTCGCTTGAGAACAAGCAGATTGGGTGCTCCCTTTCGGTTTACCTTCAACGCGCCGCGGTCGTACCACTCGATCGTACCTTCAATCTCTTCGCCGTCAAGTAAAACAATAACCATCGGCGTATGAGCGTCGATTTGTTTCTTGTAATAAAAGATCTCGGCGTTGGTTTCGTTGGGAGGTGGAACTCTTTTCTTAACCTGGACCGAAGAAGCGTGTTGTTGTGCGGCGCGTGCCTGGCCGCCGTCGTTTGAGGCGCGGGAACTCCCATTCGAACGTTCTCTGGGCTGCGGAACTTCTCGGGCTTTGCCCTTCACCTCCGCGAGTGTGGTTCTGATGAGTTTGCGATTCACGTGATTAGTACCTCCAAAAATCTATGACAGGGTGGGTGCCACCCGGTCGGGAAACTATCGATGTATAGGACACAGGGCTTAGATGTTCAGATCAGTGTCAAAACTCTCGCAGGCTGCGGCCCATCCGAGGAGAGGAACGAAACATACCCGTAATGGAATTTCCTGCAAGGAATGAACGACATGCTACACAACAAGAGAAGAAAAAGCAAAGGGGAAAAACGTGCTGATTTCAAAGATTTACATGCAAGAAACGATGCAAAGACATTTTTCTCGCCGCAGATGAACGCAGATGAACGCGGATCAGGAACCCGCATTCATCTGCGTTCATCTGCGGCCCAAAAAAATCTACTTAATCCGCTTTCTTTCTGATGAAAGTGGGAACGTCGAGATCGTCAACACGACTACCCATCATCGGCCGCGGGAGGTCGTCGGCCGGCCTTGGTACGTAACGTGGCGGCGGCGCGGGAATCGCCGTTGTTGCAGCGGCAGACACAACAGATGAGGCTTCTCTATCAAACCCCGTAGCTATCACAGTGATCTTCATCTCGTCAGTCAGGGTCTCATCGATCACTGCGCCGAAGATTATGTTCGCGTCATCGTCAGCCGACTCGCGAATGATCGACGAAGCAGCGTTCACTTCAAACAACGTGAGATCGGGTCCGCCAGTGATGTTGATCAAAACACCCTTCGCGCCCTGTATCGTTGCTTCTTCCAACAGCGGCGACGAGATTGCCTGCTGAGTCGCTTCGATCGCGCGGTTCTCGCCAGTCGCGCGTCCGGCGCCCATCAAAGCCATACCCATTCCCTGCATGATCGACTTCACATCCGCGAAGTCGAGGTTAATCAACCCCGGCACAGTGATCAGATCGCTGATGCCCTGCACTGCCTGGCGCAGAACGTCGTCGGCAACTTTGAAGGAGTCGGCGAGTGACACTCCACGATCGACCGTGTGCAACAGTCGCTCGTTCGGAATCGTGATGACGGTGTCTACACACTCGCGCAGTTCTCGCAATCCCTGCTCGGCTTGCTGCATGCGACGCCGTCCCTCGAAATGAAACGGCTTCGTCACGACAGCGACTGTCAACGCATCGAGCTCCGTCGCGAGCGACGCGATGATGGGCGCAGCACCAGTGCCTGTCCCACCACCGAGACCCGTCGTCACGAAGACCATGTCGGCGCCTTCGAGCACTTCGATGATCTTGTCAGTGTCTTCGAGTGCCGCTTCACGACCGACGCCGGGATCTGCGCCCGCGCCAAGTCCTTTCGTCAGACGACTCCCGAGTTGAATCTTGATTGGCGCGCGCGAACGCTTGAGGGCCTGGAGGTCGGTATTGGCGACGAGGAATTCGATACCTTCGATCCCCGCTTCGATCATTCGATTGACTGCGTTGCTGCCGCCACCCCCGATGCCGATCACTTTTATACGGGCTCCGGTGAGTGGCGGATCATCATCAATGAAAATATTAATGCCTGCTGCCGGTTGACGAGTGTCCGGTGTCATAGTTAGTTCCTCTCTCCCAAAACGGGATGGCTTCCAAGGCCTCTTCCTTCTATGTTGGGTTTCTTGAGCCATCGGCCTCGATATATTGCGGACAATATCTTGTGCAACCGGGGCGCAAGCATACAACAACTTGTCAGAAAATACTACCGAATCTATTTCGAAATCTTGATACAAAATGCGTCAGCTTACCTGTAGAACCACGTCTACTCACTCCTGTGCGTATCTCGGCGGCTTGAGTGCGATGCGCGAGTAGTGCCAGACCAGCAGCCGCAGTCCACGCAGGACTCTGAATGTCTTCGACCAAACCACCGAAGCGATCTCGTTCGGGATATCCGATTCGCACGGGTGCATCAAAAACCTGTTCGGCGATCTCGGTCATGCCATGTAGCAGTGCTCCACCGCCGGTCAACACCACGCCGCTCGAGAGCTGTCGCTCCCAACCGGCGTCTTTGATCTCGTCGGCGACGTGCATCAGAACTTCTTCCGCACGAGGCTGAAGGATGTCGCAAAGAATCTGTCGCGAGAGCTGGCGTGGAGGCCGTCCCCCGACTGACGGCACATCGACGAGCTCGCCACGTTCCATCTCACTCAAAGAACTGCTGCACGCACAGCCCACGGTTCTCTTGATCTTCTCAGCTTCCGGAATCGGAGTTCGGAGACCGAAAGCGATGTCGTTCGTGAAGTGCGAGCCGCCGAGCGGGAAGACCGCCGTGTGCTGCACCGCTCCACGCTGGTAAATGATCAGCCCCGTGGTTTCCGCGCCGACGTCCACGAGCGCGGCTCCAAACTCTTTATCATCTTCAGTTAGCGACGCTTCGGCGGCGGCCAACTGCTCCAGGACCATATCGGCGACAACAAGACCCGCGCGATTTACCGCGTTGATTGCGTTCTGACGTGCAGTCACCGGACTGGTCACGATGTGTACCTTCACTGCCAACCGCGCGCCGATCATTCCGACCGGATCGTTGATGCCGTCCTGATCGTCGACGATGAATTCCTGTGGCAACCGATCGACGATCTCACGTCCCGCGGGAAGTTGAATCGCGCACGCTGAGTCGATCGCGCGTCGCACATCTTCAGGAACGATTTCGCGATCCCGACCTGACACGGCGACGATCGCCTGTCCGTTGAAACCGAGAATGTGCGAACCCGCGAGATTGATCGTCACCTCTTCTGCTTCGAGTCCACTCATTCGCTCCGCGTCTTCGACGGCTCTCTTGATCGCGTCGACTGCTGCATCCGGATTGACGATCACTCCTTTGCGTAACCCACGCGCTTCGGCTTCTCCGATGCCGACGACTTCGAGTAGTCCACCTTCACCGGGTTCTCCGGCTATACACGTGACCTTGCTTGTCCCGATGTCGAGACCGATCGTGTGTTGTGTACGCTTGGCCATGTGTCGGGTTCCTGAGTTAAAGAATCTCTCGCGCAAAGACGCAAAGGCGCAAAGAAGCGTGCTCGATTACCCGGGCGCCTTTTTCTTTGCGCCGTTGCGCCTTTGCGCGAGAAACTTTCTTATTCATGTGTGCCTTCAGCTACCGTACGATTGCCTGTGACCAAACCAACGATTGCTCGCTTACCCTGCGTGAGATCGATGTAACTGATGAGTGGTCCACGTGACGTTTGGCGTTGAGCGTCAAGCACGGTCAACGCTTTCGTGAGTCGTGGTCCCTGCTCCTGCGATCCGAGTCGAACCTCGATCTGCGAATCGTCGCCGGCAAGCTGCACGCGGACGTCCCGGAGGTCGAGCAAGTTGACTTCGCTTACACGCTCCGAAAGTCCCTGCGCATTCCAGTCGCGTTGCAACTCGAGAAACTTCGCGACCCGCTCGCGATTTTCTGTTTGCGCGGTGGCTGAACCGTCTTCGTTCCAGCCACGCAGGAAGAACACCGGCATCTGGTCGCTCGGAGACAACTCGCCGAGATAAACGGCGTCATCATCAACCCAGATGAATCGCCCCGCTGCATTTCGCACTACCGCTTTCGGCTCGCGTTCGGTGATTCGAACTCGAATGCCGTCAGGCAACACGCGAGTCACAATCGCCGTGCGCACCCACGGCAGCCGCTCGATCAATTTGCTGAGATCCTTCAGGTCAGCACGCCACACGCCCGTTTGATTCACATGGCGACGCACAGCAGCTTGAATATCAAGGAGCGACGCGCGTGACGCGCCCTTCGTTTCGATCGTTCGGATTGCAAAGAAACTCGCCGAAGCAGCAGCACGGTAACCGACAAAAGCGATCAAACAGACGATGGCAACGACCGCGATCCGCAGCGCCAGCGGTACGTAAGCCAACAGAGATTTGATCCGCACTGCGAACGGTTCACCATTCTCACGCTTCGCCGGACGTTGGCTGACTCCCGAGCGACCTTTACCAATGCCGCTACGATTACCAACTTTCTGAGCTACGATCGGGTCTTTCATAGCTCACTCCTTTCTTTCTTCGTCAGATGTGTCTGCATTTGCGCGCCAGAGCTCGACTTCGTATTCCAGCTCGATGCCCTGCTCGCGTCGTGCGCGTTCGCGAATCTCTTCTGCCAGCGCGAGCGCGTCTTCGGCGCGCGCGTTCTCACCTTCGGTGACAATGAAGTTTGCGTGTACCGGAGAAACGACTGCGCTCCCACGTCGCTGACCCTTCATTCCCAGCTCGTCGATCATCTTCCCGGTCCCGACCGTGCTCGCCGGAGGATTCTTGAAGAAGCAACCCGCGGATCGTGAGCCGTGTGGCTGAGTTGAAAGACGCCTGCTCTTCGCGTCGTCCATTCGCGCCTTGATCTTTTCGGGGTCGTCTTGTGTGAGACGCAATGTCGCGCCGAGCAGTAGTTCACCTTCTTTAAATGACGTGTGGCGATAGTTCCACTGGATGCTGTCGCCTGGTATCTCTACGATTTTTCCCTCACGCGCGACGCGCACAGTTTGAGTAACGGTTCCGATCTCGTGACCGTATGCTCCGGCGTTCATCCAAAGCGCGCCGCCCACTGTTCCGGGAATGCCGCCGAGTCCCTCGATGCCGGAAAGTCCGCTTCGCGCGACGTCGATGCAGAGTCGCGGCAGGGAATAGCCTGCGCTGACAGAAACGAGATCGCCGTCGATATGGACCTCGCCTTTCATGTTGCTCAGATTCAGCACCACGTAATGATGATCTCCGTCATCCGCGAGCACGTTGCTGCCGGAACCGAGTGGTCGCCAACCAATGCCCGCCTGGTCCAACTCGTGAACGATCTGTGCAGCCTGCTCTTCGGTGTCAGGCGCGATAACCCAATCGATCGAGCCGCCCACGCGCAGACTCGTCAATTCGGCAAAGCGTTTGCCACGCTCGGCGCGCACGCCGAGTCGCGCGGCGATCTCTTCGAGCGCGCGATCGCGTTCTGCCAGCTTGTTCGTTTCTTCTGTCATCTATCAGCTACAGACGACGTGGATTCTCGCATCAAAAACAGCAGTTGATCGCAAACGCGATTCACGGTTCCGGCGCCGAGTGTCAACACGAGGTCGCCGGGCTGTACATAGTCGCGCAATGCTGGGGCAGCATTATCGAGAGCGCCGATATAGTTCGCATCTTTGTGGCCGAAACGCTTGATCGCGGCAGTCAGCGCCTCAGCCGTCACACCTTCAATCGGATCCTCACTCGCCGCATAAATGTCGGTGATGAACAAGACGTCGGCATTGTTGAATGAACGCGCAAACTCCTGCATCAGGTCGTGAGTTCGGGTGTAACGATGTGGCTGAAACAAAACCACGATGCGCCTGCCGCCGGAACCGAGTTTCGCGGCAGCGAGCGTGGCGCGAATCTCTGTCGGGTGATGTCCATAGTCGTCGACAACGAGAACGCCGTTGACTTCGCCCTTCGCCTGGAACCTGCGGCCCGCGCCCGTGAAGCTGTGCAGACCCTCGACGATCTTTTCAAACGACACTTCCAACTCGAAGCCAACAGCGATCGCGGCCAGCGCGTTGTAAACGTTGTGAACACCCGGCACACGCAGAATCATTTCGCCGACGACGTCTGTGCCGCGCCATACATTGAACGACGATCCAAAGTTGTGATCGTGCCGGATACCGTGCGCTGAAACATCAGCCTGTGCGCTCAGGCCGTACGTCAGACGACGGCGCTCGAGCAGCGGAATGATTGCCTGCACGTTCGGATCGTCGAGACAAAGAACCGACGAACCGTAGAACGGCACCTTGTTCACAAAACTCGCGAAACACGCACGCACGTCGTCCATGTCGTGGTAGTAGTCCATGTGTTCGCGATCGATATTTGTGACGACTGCGATCGTCGGCGTCAGCATCAGGAAAGACCGGTCGCTCTCGTCGGCTTCAACGACCATGAGATCGCTGGTGCCGAGGTGTGCGTTCGAGCCGAATGCGCCGACGACGCCGCCGACGACCATCGTCGGATCGAGTCCGGCGTGGCCCAACACGGTGGCAACCATCGACGTGGTGGTTGTCTTTCCATGTGAACCGGCGACGGCGACTGTGTGTGGTTTGAGTCGCATCAACTCCGCGAGCATTTCGGCGCGCGGGATAACGGGGATTGAATGCCGGTTCGCTTCGACGATCTCCGGATTGTCGTCACGCACAGCAGTCGACCGCACGACGACGTGCGGATGTCCGACGTTCTCGGAACTGTGACCTTCGAAGATCTCAATACCCATCTGTTGCAAGCGATCCGTGACAGTGGATCGTTTGAGATCCGATCCCGAAACACGGAACCCGAGATTGACGAGCACCTCGGCGATGCCGGACATGCCGATGCCGCCGATGCCTACGAAATGAACGTGTTGAATTCGCCTAAACATAAGCCACAGAAAGCACAAAAAAGAACAAAGGCTAAATAATCAATGCTTCGCCACGAAAGGGCAGAAAAGAACAAAGGCTAAATCCTTCGCCACAAAAAGGCACATAAGTCACAAAAACAGGTAAGGTCACTTGTGTGCCTTTGTGCCAAGGGCACATAAGTCGCAAAACAGATAAGGTCACTTGTGTGCCTTTGTGCCAAGGGCACATAGTCGCAAAACAGATAAGGTCATTTGTGTGCCTTTTGTGCCTTTTTGTGGACCAGTTCTTCCATCATGTCGACGGCTGCGGCTGCCGCGTCGCCGTGCGCTAATTTTCGACTCGCTTCTTCCATGTGATTCAGGTCTTCTGGCTCTCGTACGAGCTTCTCAATTTCTGCTGCCAACCTCTCCCCACTCAACTCGTGCTGCAAGATCATTCGCGAAGCTCCAGCAGACTGTAATGCCTCCGCGTTCTTGCGCTGATGATCATCGGCGGCCTGCGGGAATGGGACCATGATCGATGCCTTTCCAGCCGCTATCAATTCAGCCGTCGTCGTTGCTCCAGCGCGGCAGAGCACCAAATCCGCGGCGGCGAAATCCGCCATCATGTTGTCAATGTAACTACGCACGTCAGCACCTTCGCCCCATCCCTGATCCGCGTACGCGGCCTTCACCTTTTCAAAATCTGCGGCGCCCGTCTGGTGCTTGATCCGAAGCACGCCCGGAATCTCTTTCAACTTCGGCAAAGCTGCGACCATCGCTTCGTTGATCGCCCGTGCGCCCTGCGAACCACCAAACACCAAAAGCGAAAACTTTCCCGGCTCGCGTCGCTTCGGCGGTATATCAAAAAACTCTCGCCGCACGGGATTGCCCGTCACTTTCGCTTTCCCGCGAAAGTAAGGCAGCGCCTGTTCAAACGAAACCGCCGCACGATCGACAAAGCGCGCCAGCATCCGGTTGGTCCAACCCGGCAACGCATTCGATTCCATCACCAACGTGCGTCGATTCGTCAGCGCCGCAGTCAACACAACCGGACCTGAAACATAACCCCCAGCGCCAACAACCACGTCCGGCTGAAACTGTCGCAACAGCTTCCGCGTCGAAACAAAGCTCTTCGGCAGGATCGCGAGTCCTTTCATACGTGCGCCGAGACTCACGCTTTTCAGCCCGGCACTTTCAATGAGCATCAACTCAAAACCAGCTTGCGGCACCAGCCGCGTTTCCAGTCCGCGCGCGGTGCCGACGAACTGCACTTTCGAATTCGCATCGCGCCGCATGATCTCCTGGGCTACCGCGATCCCCGGATAAATGTGTCCACCTGTGCCTCCGGCAGCGATCAGTACTCTCATTGGCGATTGCCGATGTTTCCGCTCGCATGTTGCGACACGTTGAGCAGGATGCCCACGGCTGCGAGCGTCGGCACCAGAGACGAGCCGCCGTACGAGATGAACGGCAGCGGAATCCCTTTTGTCGGCACCAGCGAAAGCACGACACTAATATTAAAGAGCGCCTGAGCCACGATGCTGGTAACGATTCCCAGGCTCAGCAACATTCCAAACCGATCGGGCGCGAGCAATGCAGTGCGAATACCACGCCATAGAAAAAGCGCAAACACCGCGACGACGGCAAGCGCGCCAACGAGCCCGAGCTCCTCGCCCACGACGGCAAAAATAAAATCCGAATGAGCGAATGGCAGAAACAACATCTTCTGCTTGCCTTGTGCGAAGCCGAGTCCCTCGACGCCGCCCGATCCGATCGCAATCAACGACTGCACAACCTGAAAACCCGCGCCTTGTTGATCCGCCCACGGATCGAGAAACGTGATCAGACGTTTCAATCGCCACGGCACGAAGATCAGCAACCCCGCTGCGACTACGAATGCCGGCGCCGCCGCCATCGCGAGATGAAGCACGCGCGCGCCCGCGGTGTAGATGACGACGACAAATATCAATGCCAGCATCATCGCCGTGCCGAAGTCAGGCTCGATCACGATCAGCGCGGCGAGCCAACCAGTCACGATCCCGCACGGCAGAAACGTTCGCCAGAAGTCGCCTTCTTCACCGGCGCGTTTTTCGAGAAAGTACGCGAGAAAAATTATCAAAGAGAGTTTCGACATTTCCGACGGCTGAAGATTGAAGCCGGGAAGCTTCAGCCAGCGGTGCGCGCCGTTTATCGCGCTGAATGCAAACACGCCAAGCAAACCGATCGTGCAGAGAATCAAAAGTCCGTAGACGATGCGACGGTTTTTCAATAGCTGGTAGTTGAACTGCATCGCCAGCAACATGACGATGAAGCCGATGGCGACCCAAACGCCCTGCTTGATCACGTAGAAAAACTGGTTTCCGTTCTCCTGTTGCGCGATTACGGCTGAAGCGCTGTAGACCATCACGACGCCGAACAGCGCGAGCCCTGTCGTCGCCGCGAAAAGCCATTTATCTGGAGCTAGCTTACGTGCCATTTCCCTTACAAATTTTTCCTCGCAAAGGCGCAAAGGCGCAAAGAAATCTTAACTATCCAGTCTATGTTCTTTCTTTGCGCCTTTGCGCCTTTGCGAGGAAACTTCTTCCTTGAACACCTTTCCACGGTGTTCGAAACTCTCGAACATGTCGAAGCTCGCGCATGCAGGCGCGAGCAAAACTACATCACCCTTCTCTGCCGCTTTGAACGAACGCGCCACCGCGTCTTTCATGTCTGACGCGCGTTCGAACGGTGCGACACCACCCAACTCAGTCGCGATCGTCTCTGCGTCCTCGCCGATGAGCACCAACTTTCTGACTTTCTCGCGCACAAGCGATTCAAGCGGAGCGTACGGAGCCTTCTTCCCGCGACCACCGAGAATCAACACAACCTTCCCCGGTTCTTGCGCGAACGCCTCGAGCGCCTTCAACGTCGCATCGACGCTCGTGGCTTTTGAGTCGTTGTAAAACTTCACTCCTTCGATCTCCGTCACAAACTCCAGCCGGTGTTCGACCGGATTGAAGCGCTTCGCAGTCGCATTCATCGACTCAATGCCTGCTCCAGCAGCAAGCCCTGCCGCAAAAGCCGCCGCGACGTTCTCGACGTTATGCAGTCCACGCAATTTCATCTCATCGACACGAAGCAAAACCCGTCCTTGCCAAACAAGTTCACGCCCTCGCAGAAACACGCCGTTGTCGAGCTCTTTCCTGACGCTGAAGTACATCACCTTCGCTCGCAACCCACTCGCCCAGGATGAAACCGTCGGATCGTCCGCGTTCAGCACCGCGACATCTTCCGGCGTTTGGTTCATGAAGATGCGATGCTTGGCTGCGGCGTAGTCGTTGAATGTCTCGTAACGATCCATGTGATTCGGAGTCACGTTCAACACCACTGCAATCGACGGTCGAAACGTGCTGATAGTCTCCAACTGAAAACTCGAAAGCTCGGCGACCGTCCAGCCATCGTCCGTTGAACTCTCAACCATCGAGATCAGCGCTTTACCGATGTTGCCTCCCACCTGCACCTGCAAACCGGCATCGTGCAACAACTCACCGATCAGCGACGTCGTCGTCGTTTTGCCGTTACTGCCAGTGACGGCCACGATGCGTCCTTTCAAATATCGTGCGGCGAGCTCGACCTCTCCGATGACTTCGGCGCCCGCCCGTTCGGCGTAACGAATCGGAATGATGTTCGCCGGAACCCCGGGACTAACGACCACCAGGTCCAGTTGATCGAGCAACCAACTCGGCGCCTCGCCCGGTAACAACCCTACGCCCGACTCTTTCAACGCCAGCGCATCCGGCGTCCAGTTTTCAATTGGCTTCTGATCGGTGAGCGCGACGATCGCGCCATGGCCCAACAGAAATCTTGCCGCAGCGATCCCGCTCCGCGCCGCCCCGATTATCAAAACTTTCTTGCCCGCTAGTTCCACTCGCTTAACGCAACTTCAATGTCGAAAGACTCAACAACGCAAACAGAATCGCCAGGATCAAAAACCGAAAGACAATCTTCGACTCCTTCCAGTCCTGCATTTCGAAATGGTGATGCAAAGGCGTCATGCGGAATAAACGCCTCCCTGTTCCCGTCGTGCGTTTCGTCATCTTGAAGACGCCGACTTGAAGCATTACCGACAAAGCCTCGAGGACAAAAACTCCCCCCACCAGCACCAGCATGAACTCCTGCTTCGTTAGCACAGCGACAGTCCCCATCGCGCCGCCGATGGCGAGGCTGCCCACGTCGCCCATGAAAACCTGCGCGGGCGGCGCGTTGTACCAGAGAAAACCAAGACTCGCTCCTACCATCGCTCCACAAAAGACCGTAAGCTCCGCCGCCTCCGGCCGGTGTGTCAACTCGAGATAATCGGCCCAACGCTTGTCGCTGCTGAGATAGGTAAAACCGGTCAGCGCGCTCATCGCGATAAACGTGACACTGATCGCCAACCCATCCAGCCCGTCAGTCAAATTCACGGCGTTCGACGATCCGAGCAACACGACGACGATCAAAACCAGGTAAAGGTAAGGACCGATAAAGCTCTTTTCCGGATCGGCGGTCCATTTCAAAAACGGAATACTCAGGTTCCACGAATAACCCGTACCGCCGATCAGCTTCGTCGCCGTGAAGAGCACTGCCCAAAGCCCTACTGCGATAAGCAACTGGGCCAGCAACTTCTGCCTGCCCGTCAATCCAAGGCTGCGCGACTTCGCCATCTTCGAGTAATCGTCGATAAAACCGATGGTTGCAAAAGCGAGGGTCGCTATCATCGCTGTCCAGGCGTAGACGCTTGTGAGTCGCGACCAAAGGAGAGTCGAGATCAAAACGGAGCCGACGATCAGCACGCCTCCCATCGTCGGCGTCCCGCGCTTGACCTGGTGCGCCTGTGGGCCTTCCTCGCGAATCTGCTGGCCGATGTTCCACCCCTTCAACGCGTCGATCAGCTTGCCGCCGAAGAAGAGTGAGATCAGCAACGCAGTGATCGTCGCGTAAGCGGTGCGAAACGTAACGTACTGAAATACGTTGAGGGCCTTTACGACGTACCAGTCCTTCTCCCTGAAGTGGAAGTAGAGGAGTTCGTAAAGGAAGTAATAGATCATTTACGCTTCGTCTTCACCTGCCAACGGAAACCGCTCACGCAACGCTTTGACAACCTTGTCAGTCGCGACGCCTCTCGAGCCTTTCACTAAAATCAGATCGCCCTCTTTGACTTCCTTCGCCAGTTCCGCTGCAACTTCGTCGGAAGAGTTGAAAAATTTCGTTGCCGAGAGACCTGCGTCACTTGCGCCAGCAACAATTTCTTTCGCCAGACCACGAACTCCCCAGAGCACGTTGATTCCACTGGACGCGATCTCTCTGCCGGCGTCTCTGTGCAACGAAACTTCATCCGGTCCGAGCTCGAGCATCTCGCCAGCGATTACAACGAGGCGCTTACGTCCCTGACCTCCTTCAGCCATTGTCCGCACCATGTTCAGCAACGAACGGGGATTGGAGTTGTACGAGTCGTCGATAACCGTAAAACCTGCCGCGAAGTCGAAGACTTCACCACGCATCTTTGGAGGTTGCGCCGTGCTCAACGCCTCGGCAATCTGTTCCGCCGTCAACGAGAACGCCGTTCCCACTGCTGATGCGGCGAGTGCATTACTAAGATTGTGACGACCACTCATCAACAACGACGCACGCGACTCTCCCAATGGCGTTCGCAATCGAAAATCGATCCTACCGAGCGAGCTGGTATCAATCTCACTGGCGGAAACATCCGCTCGGTTGTCGATGCCGAACGTCAACGTCCTGCCCTGGTGCTTCTCACGCATCTTCATCACCAACGGATCGTCGGCATTCAGAATTGCGGTGCCACTCGGTTTCATGCCTTCAATTAATTCTGCCTTGGCGGCGGCGATGTTTTCGATCGTGCCGAGATACTCGAGATGCACCGGCGCCACCATCAGTTCCACGGCAACGTCCGGCGGCGTGATACGACAGAGTCTTTGAATCTCGTGCGTAGGCGAAGACATCCCCATCTCCAACACTGCGAGATCGAATTGATCCGGTGAACGATCCTCACTGACCATGCGCAACACCGACAACGGCAGTCCCAGACCATTGTTGTAATTACGCTCGCTTTTTAAGACTCGATGCCCGGCAGCTTGAAGCACGTGCGCAGTCAACTCTTTCGCCGTTGTCTTTCCCGCGCTGCCGGTTATCGCCACCACGGATTTTCCCCAGGCCGTGTACACGCGATGCGCGAGTTGTTGTAACGCGGCGATCGCATCGTCAACCAACAACAGACGATCTTTCAGCCGCTCGAGATCGGGATCACCGTTCACGCGATCCGCCCGCCCTACAGCCGCAATCGCACCACGCTGAAACGCGTCGGCGATGAAGCGATGTGCGTCGACAAACTCGCCGTTGAAACCGGCGCGGGCGTAATCCTGTTGCGAGAGTGCAAAAAAGAGTTCGCCCGCGCCTACGGAACGCGAGTCGATGGAATAATCTTTAATCTGTTTGTCAAACATCTCGGCGCTGACACTTGTCGCATCCGCGCCCATCAAAGCTGCGGCCTCTCGAACCTTCACGTTATTACAGCCTCTTCCCGCTCAATCGATTCCTCCTGCCTGGCCGTGTCTGTGCTTGCCGGTTCGAGCAAGCATTCAACCAATCTCGATAGCGAACTCTGGCTCATCGAAACTGCCAGAATCTCGGCATAGCTCCCAACACGACCAGTGGCAGATCTCACGTCACCGTTCGAGCCATCTTTTGGGGGATGATGTTGTGCCCGGAGAGATGAACGCTGGCTGCGTAGTCGTTTTCTGCAGTCAGCAATGCCGTAGTTTACGTCATCTGCGAGAGTTTCTTCATCCATTGTCGCGTCGGCGTGTAACAACTTTACTGGTACCTCCCAAAATCAACATATACGAGCTGCCCAGTGTTCACTTCCGCTCCCGCCTCGGGACTCTGCTTCAAGACTCTGCCCTCGCCGCGTGCTTCAACCTGCAAACCGAGCTGCGCGCAAGTCCGGGCGACGTCGCGCACGCTGCGCCCGCGCAGGTCGGGCATTAGCATCGCCTTTCCCGTCGCTACTGCGTAGACAACTTCTCCGCTTCGCCCACCGTTGCTATCCACGGTTGGCATTGTGGCTTTCCGCTGCTCTTCGTTTTGCGCCTGCTCTTCTCGCAGCTTCGCAGCGCGTTCCGGATCGTCGGTGACTTGTGCGACCAGCTCCGGCACCGACTTCACCTCGATGTCAGGCATCACGCCGAGTCCCGGCAGGATCAGTTCGGCGACTTCGCGAAATACCGGCGCTGCAACATCACCGCCGTGATAAGCGCCCGCCGGTTCGTCCATGACGACGATGATCACGACTTGCGGATTACTCACGGGAGCAAAACCGACAAATGAAGCGACGTGCTTGGTCGCGGAGTAGCTACGTGTTTTCGGATCGATCTTTTGCGCGGTTCCCGTTTTGCCGGCTGCTGAGTAACCATCCAACTGCGCTGCTTTTGCAGTTCCTCGCAGCGTCACACCTTCAAGCATTCCCCGGATCGCGACTGCTGTCTCGGAGCTGATCACGCGTCGCTGTTCGGGTTGTGCGCGATACACAACTGTTCCGCCGGCGTTGCGCACTTCGCGAATCAAGTGTGGCGCGATCCTGACGCCGTCGTTCGCAAGCGCGCCAAACGCTGCGACCATCTGCACCGGCGTGACACCGACCTCCTGGCCGATCGCGATCGAACCGATCGACGACGGCTGCCAACGTTCGACCTTTCTCAGAAGGCCCGCAGTCTCTCCCGGCAACTCGATTCCCGTGCGCGATCCGAAACCGAAGCGGCGGATGTAGTCGTACATCGTCGGGTCGCCAACTCTTACACCTAACTTGATCGCAGCGACGTTGCTCGACTTCGCGAGCGCCTCGGAAATTGTCAACGTGCCATACCTCGAGTGATCGTGGATCACGCGGCCGGCGACGGTGACCGCGCCCATCTGACAATCAATGTGATCGTCAGGTTTCACGAGGTGTTTCTCCAGCGCTGCGGAGAAAGCAACGACCTTGAACGTCGAGCCTGGTTCGTAAATATTCTGAAGCGCCCAGTTGGACCTCGTTTCAGGTTTCGCGTCGGCGACTCTGTTGGGATCGAACGTCGGAGCGTTGGCGAGCGCGAGTATTTCTCCGTTACGAGGATCGAGCACGATCACCGTTCCCGACTTTGCTCTCGTACGCTGCACGGCAGCCTGCAACGCCTGCTCTGCCTGGTATTGGATCGACTGGTCAATCGTCAGCACGACAGTCTGTCCGGGCTTCGACGCGATCTCATAACTCTCGTACGGCTTGCCGCTCGCGTCTTTCTCGAGAAACAACTGGCCCGGCTCGCCCGAGATCTTGGAGTTGTAAAACTGCTCGACACCGCCGAGGCCCTGTCCGTCGAGTCCGACGTATCCGAGGATGTGTGCGGCCAATGAACCATTCGGGTAATAGCGTTTGGGTTCGAATTGCGCATGTATGCCCGGAAGGTTCATCGCGACGACTTTGTTGGCGAGATCGGCGTCGAGACGTCGCGCGATCCAGAGAAAGCGGCGTTTTTCTTCTTGAGCTTCGCGAAACTGTTTTGTCAGTTCCGCCTGCTTCAAACCGAGCGACTGGGCTATCTGCTGGGCGTTGCGATCCAACGCCGGCGTGTCGAGACCGTCAGGATCGAGAAACAGGGAAACTGTCTGCACGCTGCGTGCGAGTTGTCGCTCTTGGCGGTCGAGGAGTTCGCCGCGTTGAGGAGACGTTTCGATTGCATTTTGTTGCTGTTGCCGCGCGCGGTTGACGAGAACTTCGTGTTGTGAGAATTGGAGGTAAACCAATCTCGCGCACACAACCAGCATCCAAAAGCCAATAAAAGCCGCGACGGAAAGCGCGCGGCCTGGCGATACATCTGGTCTGGATTTCGATCGAGCAACGAGGCGTGCCAACATCACCTACTTCAATCCCCCTCCTTACCAGTAGCGTGATGAGGACGCTGTTTGTTTCCTCGCAAAGGCGCAAAGACGCCAAGACAAATTATTCGGTTTGCTTTGCGTCTTTGCGCCTTTGCGAGAGATTTTCCTGCGCCGTCATGGTCGCGATTTGTCCGGGTCGTGCCGGCTTCAATCCCAGGCGGCGAGCGGCGGGCTCGAGTTTATCGGGCGCGATTGCGCGTTCCTTTTCGAGCGCGAGTCGCTGGTTCTCTTCCATCAACCTCTTGCGCTCCGTGCGCAGAGTCTCGTTCTCGTAACCAAACTGCACCGCTGCGAAGTGCTGCTTAGCTGCGAATACAAACCCGCCGGCAAGGACCAAACCACAGAACAACAACATCGCGAGTCGCGACAGCGCGCTGACATCACGACTGCGACGAATTTTTGCGTTTAGCTGATGTTCAGGAAATCTTTTCATGATTGCTTTCGAGTTTTCGCGCGGCGCGAAGCTTCGCGCTGCGAGCGCGCGGATTCTCTTCAAGCTCGCTCGCGCCTGGAACCACCGGACGCCGCGTCAACACCTCTACAACTTCGCGTGCGCCGCATTCACAAACCGGCAAACGTGGTGGACATTCACAGTGCCCCGACAGTTTTCTCAGCTCCCGTTTGAGTATCCGATCCTCGAGCGAGTGAAAACTAATCCCCACGAACCGGCCGTCGGGTTTTAAAAGATCGACTGCTGACTCAACAAACTCTCCCAGCCCTTCAAGTTCATTGTTGACGGCGATCCGCAATGCCTGGAACGTCCGAGTCGCCGGGTGAATCTGATCCCGCTTGTGACCGCCGACGGCGAGTCGCACGAGGTCTGCTAACTCAGTCGTGGTTGTTATTGCGTTCCCTTGTTCGCGACGTTCCACGATGCGACGGGCGATGCGTCGTGAGTGTCGTTCTTCGCCGTATTCGAAAATGATTCTGGCAATTTCCGATTCGGGAAGTTGCTGTAGAAGATCGGCTGCGGTGATCCCCGATGTTGGATCCATCCGCATATCTAAAGGAGCATCGAAACGAAAACTAAACCCACGCTCCGCTGAATCAAACTGCAGTGAAGAAACCCCTAGATCGACGAGTATTCCTGATGGATCGCGCTCATTTGCTTGCCGCAGCACTTCTGCGACGGCGCGAAAGTTGGCTTGAAATGCGCGGAATCGCTCTCGGAAAGGCGCTAATCGTTGCCGGGCATACTCGAGCGCCGAAGTGTCGAGATCAATTCCGATTACGCGAGTGTCACTCGAAGACAACAGCACTGCTTCGCTGTGTCCGCCGAGGCCCACTGTGCAATCTATAAAGAGACCTCCTCGCTCAGGAGCGAGAAACTTCAGTGTCTCTCCAAGCAGCACGGGGCGATGGGGCGCGCCTCTGCCCCCCAAAGGCGCAGCAAACACCACCGCCCCGTGATCTCGTTCAAAGAACTTCCGAGCTTTCTGCTTTGTTCTTTGTGCTTTGTTCTTTTTCACAAAGTACAAAGTACCAAGTACAGAGCGCTAAATACCAAGCCTCGCAATCGCCGCTTCGTCCTCTTCCGTGTATGGATCGGCAAGCAGGCGAGCTTTGAACTTGTCGAGCTCCCAAACTTCCAAATAGGTCAGGTAACCGAGGACGGCAACGTCACCGAGAACTTCCGCACTCTTGCGCAGCAACGGATGAATCAAAACGCGACCCTGGCCGTCGATCGTGGCCTGCTGACCGTAGTAATTCGTTCTGTCAAGGAACTTTCTGCGTGCCGGGTCCATCGTCGGAAGTAATGAGAGTCTCTGTTCGATCGACTCCCATTCCGGCAGCGGGTAAATCCGGACACACTCCCCAGTCAGGCTCGTGATATAAAAGTCTTTGCCGTGCTTCTCTTCGATCAGGCGCCGAAATTCAGTCGGAACTTTGAGACGCCCCTTTACATCGATTCGCGCCGTGTAGTTTCCTCGCAGCATAGCTGGCTAACCTGACGAGAGAGCATTGGTGGGTGGTCTAAAGGAAAAGTGTTGCTGATGATCGGCGTTGCTACGAGGTTGGACCCACTTCCGACCACTTTTGACCACCCAAGGCCGGATACTACGCCGCGCCTCCGGGAGTGTCAATAGGTAATACAGTCGTTGCTGATCGCCTTCTGTCGGCCTTTGATAGGTCCTATAGGACCAATTGGTCCTATATACATAGCCGTGGGCGCGCTGTACACTGGCCCACCATAAATGTCATCGATTCTTCTGTTTGGCTTGCTGGCTGCGGCCGCCAATGTCCTCGGAGGGCTGATTCTCGTTAAATCAGGCGCTCACCGCATGGGCGAGCGTTTCTTGAAATACCTGGTCGCTCTCGGCGCCGGCTTCATGCTCGCCGCAATCTTCATCGAGATCCTCCCCGCAACCATCGGGCTTTGGACAAACGCCTCGCGCGAGACGGCGCCCGCAGAAGCAGTCGCCGGCGCGATGACGCTGCTTCTCCTCGGTTATTTATCGATACAGTTTTTTGAACACACGCTCGCGCCGCACTTTCACTTCGGCGCCGAAACTCATCCGGAATCGTTCATGCGACCCTCAGCCGCCTACGCCGCCGTCGGTGGACTTTGGATTCACACTTTTTTCGACGGTGTCTCGATAGCATCCGCTTTCCTGGTGAATTTCAACGTCGGTGTGTTGGTCTTTATCGCGATTTTGCTGCACAAGATGCCCGAAGGATTTACTGTGGCATCGATCATGCTAGCTTCAGGGCGTTCTTCGCGGACGGCTCTGATTGCGACCGCCGCGATTGGTGCGGCGACACTGGCGGGCGTGATTGGTGTGACTTTGCTTGATGCACGAATGGGAGATGCAGTGAGTTACGCGTTACCGTTCTCTGCGGGGGTGACTCTCTATGTAGCTGCAAGCGACTTGATCCCCGAAGTGAATCATAAAGAAGAAAGAAACCCCACGGTCTCAATTGTCGTTTTTGGAGGGGTAGCGCTCTTTTATCTATTGCATCGTTTGATAGAGGGTTAGCACTGACGATTCTGCCGTTGCGCTTGTTTTTTAGAAAACCCGACACCTGGTGGATTGGCTTCGGCCTTTTCACATTGGTCTTTGCGCTGTTAACCGTTGAGGTAAGAGCGCAGCCAACACCTACGTCTCCCGTACCCCTGCCAGTTCCCTTCAACCCGATTGTCGATAACGCCGGTGTGATCGATGCCGAGACCAGGCAACGGCTCGAGGCGATCTATCTCGGCTTGAAAGAGCGCGCGAACATCGAATACTCCGTGGTCACGGTTGATACGACCGGCGACCGCGACATTTATGATTACTCGCTCGCGATAGCCAGAGGCTGGGGAATCGGATCAAAGAACGGAGACAAAGCGAGTTTTCTGTTGGTAGTTGCGATCCAGGATCGGAAGTACTTCACACAGGTGAGCCGTCATGTTGAAGGTGACTTGAACGACGGTCTTGTCGGACAGATTCAGCGCGAACGACTCGTGCCGCAGTTCCGGCAGGGCAACTACAGCAAAGGTATACTTGACACGATTCAATCTTACGTCGCGACGCTCGGAGCAAAGCGTGGGTTCAGTGTTGAAGGCATCGATCAGCGTTACGCGTATCGCGAACGTCCTCCGCAACAAGCGGAGCCAAACCAAAGAGCTCTCGGCAGTGTGTGTGTCGGAATCGCGATCCTCGTGTTCATAGTGTTCCTGCTTTCTTCCGCATCGCGCAGGGGCGTTAGACGAGGCGGCGGGGGTTGTGGCGGTGGTGGTTGTTTTGACGCATTGTTCTTGGGATCGTTGTTTAGCAATCTGGGTGGCGGCTCCCGCGGTTGGGGATCGAGCAGCGGCTGGGGAGGTGGAGGCTTCGGCGGCGGTGGATTTGGTGGCGGCGGTGGCGGCTTTGGTGGTGGTTTCGGTGGAGGCGGTGACTTCGGAGGTGGAGGTGCGGGTGGTAGTTGGTAAAGAATTTCCTCGCAAAGGCGCAAAGACGCAAAGGAAGACCTTTGGAACAATCCTCCTTTGCGCCTTTGCGACTTTGCGAGGAAAAACTCTGCTAGTATTTAGCAGTTCTCCAAACAATTATGGTTAAGTCAATCGTACAGGAAGCACTCGGCGGACTTATCGACGATCTGCGCGCGACGCATGGCGCAAATCTCGCATCCGTCGTCGTCTACGGTTCGGCGGCGGCTGGCGATCAGATCGAGTTGCGTTCAGATTACAACCTGCTGATCGCGTTGCATCGAATCACGCCTGAAGATTTGCGCCAGGCGCAGGCGCCGATGCGCGAGTGGCAACGGTTGGGCCATCCCTTGCCGGTCTATTTCACCGTCGAGGAACTCTCCGACGCTGCTGACGTATTTCCGATCGAGTTTCACCAGATGGCAAACGCACGCATCGTTCTTTACGGTCACGATCCTTTCGAGTTTGTAAAACTCTCAGACGCAAACCTGCGCCATCAAACCGAGTACGAGTTGCGAAGCAAGTTGATCCAGTTGCGTCGCCAATACATTCCCGCTTCAGTTTCGATCGACAACTTGTGCCACCTGATGAGCGACAGCCTGTCGAGCTTCGCAGCGTTATTCAGGGCCGTGTTGCTGTTGCTTGGTGAGGAAGCGCCGGTTGCAAAACCCGATTGCGTGCGCGAGACAGCAAGAGTGTTGCAGCTCGACGTCACACCTTTTGAAAGAATTTTTGAGTTTCGCGCCGGCGGCAATCTCCCCGCGTCGGAAAAAGAAGCTAATGAACTTTTTGGTGCGTACATGTTTCAGATCGAGCTGGTTGTTGAAACAGTTGACGAGCTTGGACGCGACGGTGGTCCAACTCATCCGAGCCCCACTGGTGAAGAGAGGTAATTTTCTAATATGGGAGATTTAAGAATGAAGACCCGAAGATTGGCAATTCTTGTTGCTGTGGCTGTGATCGCATTAAGCGCGAGTGGATGTGGTTACAACACGCTGACGACGAAGCGCGAAAACGTAAAAGGCAAATGGGCCGGTATCGAAGCGCAACTACAGCGCCGCGCGGATCTTATTAACAATCTGGTTGAATCAGCGAAACTGGCAGGAATTCAGGAACAGGAAGTTTTCGGCACGATCGCACAGGCACGGTCGCGATTGCTGAATGCGACCAACCAGGCGCCACAGGGTGAGGCAGGTGACAAGTCGCCCGAACAAAAGCAGGCCGTGATCGATGCGTCAAACAGTTTTGGAGGGACGATTGGACGGCTGCTGGTCTTGCAGGAGAATTACCCGGTACTGAAATCGAATGAAAACTTTTTGAAGCTACAGGACGAGGTCGCGGGCACCGAAAACCGCATCGCCACCGCCCGAAACGACTACAACGGCGCGGTGCAGGACTACAACACAACCCGCGCGCAATTCCCGACGGTGATCAGTGCGAAACTTTATGGGTTCAGGGAAGAGCCCTACTTCAGAGCAGAAGAAGGCGCGCGAGCAGTGCCACAGATCAACTCTAATTCCCTGCGCCAGCCAGCCAAATAAGGGTTAATACCGCGGATGACACGGATGTCGATCCGGATTTTCAATCTGTGTTATCCGCGGAACTAAAAGCCCCTCGAACTACACATCGCGCAGTGGTCACACGGTTTCCCACCTGGCTCGATGCTGCAAGTCTTCTCGTTCTGAAAGTAATCAACTAACTCAGAAACCGTCGCTTCTTCCACACCGAAACGATCCAAACTCGGATGCCATGGTGAATGCACGCGCGGAACATTTCCTACCTTGCCTTCGATCTGGACCAACCGGTTTTGCAGTTCGTTGAGACTCGCGCGCATCGCCGCGAGCTCTGATGCGAGATCGATATTGCTCGGCGCGGCAGCCACGCGCCGCGCGATCCTCTCAGCCATCACTCTCGCCTGATCTTCCATTCTTATAAAAGGTCCACCCGATCAACAACTCCGACAATCGCCGAATCAATCGCAGCGCCTGCCTCGCCGGTCGCCGCGGTCGATGCGCTCCAACCCTCCTGCACGATCAGCACCGTATCGCCAACACCAGCGTCCACCGAATCGAGCGCAAGCACTGAATAACTCGTCTCATCACCTTCAGGCGTGATCTGCTGGCATAACATCATACGCGCATTATCGTAACGCCGGTTCTTCTGCGTCGCCACGACGTTTCCGACTACGCGCGCGAGAATCATCTTGTTACGTGCTGCTCAGAATCGACGATGCCCACGATCGTGCAATCGGTCGGCGTGTCTTCGCGTTTAAAGCAAAAACTCGCTTCCTTGCCACGACACCAGAACACCAGCTCACCAACACCCGCTCCAATTGCGTCGACTGCGACCATCGGCTTTCCCGTCGCCTGCAAATTCTTATCGACAGTCTGCACGACCAGCAACTTTCGTCCGCCCAACGAATCGTTCTTGACGGTCGAAACCACTGTGCCGATGACGCGCGCGAGTTGCATTTCAATCACTGACTACGTCGACTGTATCAATCACTCCGACAATCGCCGCATCCACGGGCACGTCCTTCATCCCCTGGGCCAGTCGCGCGCTCGAGCCGGCGACGACCAGCACCCGTTCGTGAAAACCCGCGCCCACTGTGTCAACCGCGACCACGTAGCCGGTTGTATCACTGCCGTCTACATTGATCGGTCTCACGATCAGCAACTTCTTTCCGCTTAACCGTTCGTCCTTTTGCGTGGAGACGACAGACCCGAGAATGCGAGCAATGATCATGCGCGGTTATCGATCGAGACCAATCGGGAGATTTTCGTCGACGCTACCGTGCGGGCGTGGTATCACGTGTACGCTGACCAGTTCACCCACGCGTCGCGCAGCGGCTGCGCCGGCGTCTGTCGCAGCCTTCACTGCCGCAACGTCGCCACGCACGATCGCCGTGACGAAGCCTGCGCCGATTTTCTCGTAACCAACGAGCGTAACGTTCGCAGCCTTCACCATTGCATCGGCAGCTTCGATCATTGCAACCAGGCCTTTTGTTTCAACCATTCCGAGTGCTTCTTGCATTCAGATGCTCCTCATCTATTTTTTGCCACGGATAACACAGAAAAGACGGATTCTATTTACCATTTACTGCCTGGCTTAACAACTCGACTAGTTCTTCGCGGCTGAGTGAGATCTTACTCTCGCCGTTCTCGACTGGAGTCTCCCGCAGGTATCCGCAAGCTTGTCCGCGCGCCGACTCTCCGAGATAACCCGCGGCCTCGCGCACGTTGATCAACTTTTCGATCGCATCCGCGGGAAGGTTTTTCGAACCGCCGAGCACGCGCGAAAGGATCGCGATCTTCGCCGTGTGCTCGAGTGTTTCCAGACGATCCCACGCCTGCCAGAGGTCCGCGCCATAAGCGACAGCGCCGTGATTCGCCATCAGGAGCGCATTGTGATGTTTCACCAGCGGCTGCATCGCCTCGGTGAGTTCCTCGGTCGACGGCGTTCCATACGTCGCGAGCGGCACGCAGCCCAACGTCAGGATCACTTCCGAGAGAATCGGCTGATCGATTGCGAGTCCGGCGACGGCAAACGCCGTCCCGTGCGGCGGGTGTGCATGACAAACTGCTTTGACGTCCGAGCGCTCGCGATAGATCAAAAGGTGCATCGCCAGCTCGCTCGACGGGCGACGATCGTTGAGCGCTCTGCCGTCGAGATCCGTAATCGCGATCAAATCCTCGGTCATGCGTCCTTTGCACGTCATCGTCGGCGTTGCAAGGATGCGACCGTCATCCAGACGCACGCTGACGTTGCCGTCAGACGAGACGACGTAACTCCGCTCGTACATCAGGTGGCAAACTCGAATCAGATCTCGTTTTGTTGTTTGCTCATCCATGCTTGTTTTCTGGAAGTTCTTCGTCTTGGCTGAGTGACCGTACTGTTCGAAGGCTGGGAAAGGAAATACGATAACGACTCCAGCGACGTCGTCAGGTCGACTGTCTTGACCTTTACACCTCGTCGCGAAGTCAACGACACTGGCGCGAAATTCAGAACCGCCTTTATACCGACAGACATCACCTGGTTCAGAACTCTCTGCGCGGCTTTCGCGGGAACGGCGATCACCATTACGTCGATCGACTCTTCGCGAATCACTTTCGCGAGTTCGTCGACGTCGTGCACCGCTATTCTGCCGTCGCCGATCCTGCGACCGATCTTCTGACGATCGTTATCAAACAACGCCACCACCGCGAAGTTCGATCTTTCGAAGCCGTTGTAATTCGCGAGCGCTGTTCCGAGTCTGCCAGCGCCGACGATACCGACGCGATGCGGGCTGTCGAGACCAAGAATCTTCGTGATGTGATCGCGCAGATTTGCGACGTAGTATCCCACGCCACGCACGCCAAACTCGCCGAAGTAACCCAGATCCTTCCGAATCTGCGCGGAGTTCAGGTTGAACTGCTCGGCCAGCGCCTGCGACGAGATGGTCTTGATTCCAGCGGCGTGAAGCGCGTTGAGACAACGAAGGTAAACACTCAACCTGCTGGTTGTCAGTTCTGATATTTTCTCGGACTTCATTCGCGGCATCAGTATAGCGCTATCTGTCATATAGGTCATATCTCTACTATAGTTTCTGCTACAATCCCGCCCGAATGATTGCGCATCTGAGCGGCAAACTGCTTTCGAAACAAGCGACTTCGGTGATTGTTGACGTGAGCGGCGTTGGGTATGAAGTCACGATCCCGCTCTCAACTTTTTACGACCTCGAAGATCTCGGTTCGATCGTTCAGCTTCGCATTTACACGCACGTGCGTGAAGATGCATTGCAGCTTTACGGTTTCAAGACCGCACGCGAGCGCGAGTTGTTTCTCAAGATCATCTCCGTCACTGGTATTGGTCCAAAACTCGGCATCACGCTGCTCTCCGGGATGAGCGCCGACGAGATGATTGCGTCGATCAGGACAAACAACCTCGCGCGACTGACACTGATTCCCGGAGTTGGTCGAAAGACTGCGGAACGTTTAATAATGGAGCTGCGCGAGAAGGTCGCCGACCTCTCGTCAGCTCAGATCGAAGAGGAGTTTGGAGCAAAATCGGAAGTCAGCCCCGAGGCTCCGGAAGACGCTGTTCGCGCCGACGCTCTTTCGGCTTTACTCAATCTCGGTTACCAGCGGTCCGGCGCGGAGAAGGCGATCGATGCCGCACTCAAAGAAGAAGGTGAGATGACGGTCGAGTCAGTCTTGCGACGCACTCTGAAGAAACTAGCCAGAGTTTGAAAACCACATGGCTCCTGAGTCAATATCAGCGCGCGTGAAAGAAAGTTTCGCCAGCGACGAGGATCGCCAACTCGATCTCACGCTGCGCCCGACTCGCATCGACGAGTACATCGGTCAGCGCCAGGTTAAAGAAAACCTGCGCGTGTACATGAAAGCCGCGCGCGGCCGGAAAGAAGCGCTCGACCACGTGCTGTTGACTGGTCCACCAGGACTCGGGAAGACCACTCTCGCCAACATCATAGCGAACGAAATGGGCGCCGAGTTGAGATCGACAGCGGGACCGGCGATCGAGAAAGCCGGCGACATCGCAGCGCTGCTAACGAACTTGCAGGAAGGCGACGTTCTTTTTATCGACGAGATCCATCGTCTGCTTCCGGCGCTCGAAGAAAAACTCTACCCGGCGATGGAAGACTACGAACTCGACTTGCTGATCGGTCAAGGCGCGGCGGCACGGTCGATCAAACTTCCGCTGCCGAAGTTCACTTTGATCGGCGCGACGACTCGCGCGGGATTGATCACAGCGCCTTTGCGTGGTCGCTTCGGGATGGTCTTTCACCTCGACTTCTATCCGCACGAGGATCTCGAAATCATCTGCAAGCGCTCGGCGCAGATCCTCGGCGTCGAGATCGACGGCGAAGGCGCGCTCGAAATCGCGCGGCGCTCGCGCGGCACGCCACGAATCGTGAACCGCCTGCTGCGTCGCGTGCGCGACTACGCCGAGGTGGACTACGACGGTCGCATCACAAAAGACGTCGCAAACGATGCGTTGAACCGAATGGAAGTCGATACGTATGGTTTGGATGAGATGGATCGTCGTCTGCTGTTGACGATCATCGAGAAGTTCAGCGGCGGGCCCGTCGGCCTGGGCACGATCTCGGCTTCAATTCACGAAGAGAAAGATTCGATCGAGGAGATCATCGAACCCTACTTGATTCAAATCGGATTTCTCGATCGCACGCCGCGCGGACGTCTTGCGACGCCGCTCGCGTACGATCATTTCGGTATCAAGACCCCCGGCTCTCGAGTACCCAGCCTCTTCGATCCTCGTTGAGACTTTCCTCGCAAAGGCGCAGAGGCGCAAAGGAAAACCCATTTTTACTTTGCGTCTTTGCGGCTTTGCGAGGAAAATATTTCTTGAATTTTAATGAAGCGCTTTCTTTCATTCTCCCGTGATTCATTTGGCGTACGGAACCGCTCGCCATGGGGCTCGATGCTTTCGCATGCGCTGCACCAGTTTCACGAAAACGATCTCTTCACCTCCGCCGCCGCGATGAGTTACTTCGGGTTGATGGCGCTCTTCCCTGCACTTCTTCTGCTCCTCGTGCTCAGCACGAAGCTCGCCGCCGGAAGCGAACTGTTGACGCATGCCATCGACGTCTATCCGGGCTCGAGCCAGTTTCTTCGCGACACGATCGGCGCATCTGCGAATCTCGGGTTCGGAACGATCGTGACGTGCGTGATTCTCGTGTTTTGGGCCGGCTCCTGGGTGTTTGCGGTGGTGGAGCGTGCGCTCAATCGCATCTGGGGAGCGATCTCGCGGACGTTCTGGCACGGGCGCGTGCTGACAATCGGAATGGTCGGCGTCGTGGGATTGTTGTTGTCGTTTTCCGTGCTGGTGACGTCGATCCTCGTGGGTCTTCGCGACATGACTGGACGACTCTCACCGCGACAGATTGCGAGATATCCGTTGCTGGTCTCGGTCGGCAGTGCGTTCTGGCAAGTAATCTTCGCCAGCGGCAGCTACCTGGTCACGGTCGCGGTGTTTGTGCTGGTCTATCGTTTACTGCCGCGCACGGCTGTTACGTGGAAAGACCCGCTGCCGGGAGCGTTTCTCGCGGGGCTGTTGTGGGAGATCGCGAAGTACATCTTCGCCTTGAGCGTAAACTATTTTCATTACGATCAGATCTACGGGTCAGTGGGAGCGGTCGTAGCCGTTCTGAGCTGGAGTTACGTGTCGAGTTTGATACTGCTCTTCGGCGCGCAGCTCACCGCAGTCTTCCACCGCGAACATCCGACCAAGCCCCAAAATGCCGAGTAAATGCACATCTCTGACTTTGATTACGACCTTCCTTCAGATCTAATCGCGCAGACACCGCTCGAACACCGAGACGCTTCGCGGATGCTTGTGCTCAATCGTCGCGAGCAGTCGTGGATTGATTCGAGCTTTAAGGAGTTCACTCGCTACCTTCGTCCGAATGATGTTGTGGTTGTAAACAACTCGCGCGTCATTCCGGCACGATTGACCGGCAATCGCGAGACGGGTGGACAGGTTGAGATCTTTCTCGTTCGTGAGATCGAGAATCAGATTTGGGAAGCGCTGGTCCGGCCCGGCAGCAGATTGAAGCAAGGTTCGAAGGTCAGTTTTGGCGAGGGCAAGCTGACGGCGGAAATTCTGGACGATCCAGGCGCCGAACTTCGTCGAGTTCGCTTTTACTGTGACGGCTCTTTTGACGATCTCCTGGCACAAATCGGATCAACTCCACTGCCGCCGTATATCAAACGTCCTTCCGGCGCCTCTGCCGAGGATCGTGAGCGATATCAAACGATCTACTCGAAACATCGCGGCGCGATCGCGGCGCCGACCGCGGGTCTGCACTTCACGCCCGAGGTGCTCGCCGAAGTTGAACGAACCGCATCACTCGCAGAGATTACTCTTCACGTCGGATACGGAACCTTCGAGCCTGTTCGCGTTGACGACGTTGCAGAGCATTCGGTCAGCGGCGAACGTTTCGAGATCTCCGGGTCTGCTGCTCAGATAATCAACGACGCTCGTGCAAACGGTGGTCGAGTTATCGTCGTTGGGACCACGACGATGCGAGCACTCGAGTCTGCTGCAAACGAGAATGGCGAAGTCGAACCCGGCAGCGGTGTAGCAACACTTACGATAAAACCCGGGTATGAATTTCGAATCGCCGGCGCTCTCTTAACCAACTTTCATCTGCCACGCTCTTCCCTGCTGCTTCTAGTCAGCGCCTTTGCCGGTCGCGAGCTTGTTCTCAGCGCTTACAGACACGCCGTCGCACAGCGCTACCGGTTTTACAGTTACGGGGATTGCAACTTAATCCTGTAGGCATTATAAAAACCTCGATGGTAAACTAGACCCGGTCGATTTTCTCCGCATCACAAAGGTTATGGCTGTACTAAAGAAATTTCGTTCCCGCTGGTGGTCTCAGTCGGATCTGCAATACGAGACAGAGAAGAAAGAGAAGACAGCCACTCCATCCTGGGGCATGAGCTACGACATACGTCCGCTCACCATCTCGCAGCTCGACGAATGCTGGCGCCTCGATCAGCGTTGTTTCATCGACGGCGAAGCCTACAGCCGTGAGACATTCGACTACCTTCTGACAGCGCCGGAATCAGTTTCGTTCCGCGCGGTCACAAGCGGCGGCGTGATGGCTGGGTTTGTAATCGGACTGATCGAGCCGGATCACACGGGACACGTAACGACCGTCGGCGTCGCGCCGGAACACAGGCGGCGGAATCTGGCGAAGAGATTGATGTGGCAGGTGGAGGAAGGGTTCCGCAAACGCAACGTGAGACTGGTGCGGCTCGAGGTAAGGACTCTCAACACCGCGGCTCAAAAACTCTACGAGAGCCTCGGCTACACGATCACTCAACGACTTCCGAAATATTATTCAAACGGCGGCGACGGGCTGTTGATGCTGAAGTCTCTCGATTAGCTGATTTCCTCGCAGAGACGCAAAGGCGCAAAGAAGAAACACACTCCTCTTTGCGCCTTTGCGTCTTTGCGAGGAAAATTTACCCCTTGCGTAACTCAGTTAATACTTGCTTCGCCACGGCTTTCAACGTATCAAAAACCCCCTGACCCGTGGAGGCGACAGCCTCGACCACAGGTTCACCCTTCCGCTGTAGCTCAGCAGCCAAATCGTCAACTCTAACGATGTTCGACAGGTCGCGCTTATTGAGTTGAAGCACGTAAGGGAGCTTCATCAGGTCGTACCCCTGCGACCGGAGGTTCTCTTCGAGGTTGTACAACGACTCAATGTTCGCGTCCATTCGCTCTTCCTGTGAATCCGCGACAAACACAACGCCATCAACGCCCTTCAGGATCAGTTTGCGCGACGCGTCGTAAAAAACCTGACCGGGCACTGTGTACAAGTGAAATCGCGTCTTGAACCCACGCACGGTACCGAGTTCCAGCGGCATAAAATCGAAGAACAACGTGCGGTCGGTTTCGGTCGCGAGACTAATAAGCTTGCCGCGCGCCTGGGGCGCGGTCGAATCGAAGATGTACTGCAAATTGGTCGTCTTACCACACAAACCTGGGCCGTAGTAGACGATCTTGCAGTTGATCTCTCTTGATGCGTAGTTAATAAAGGTCATAGCGGGTGCCGTTAGCTGAAAAGACTGTCGATATCTTCGTCGGTGATTCCGGCGAAGGGAGAATCGAGCTCGTCGTAATCTGCAGCAGCAATTTCTTCAAACATCGCTGCCAGTTGCTGAGAAATCTGTTTACTGCGGAGTTTCACTAGTCCGAGGCTCGAGCGGTCATCAAAGACGACCACGAGCAAGAGCCTGCCGACCACTGAAATATGAATGCTCTCCTTTTCGCCCTCATGGGAGAGCGTCGGGAATTCCTTCTCTCCGATCAGTTGAGCCATTCCGCCCGTCGCCGCAACGTTGCCGGCCGCGAGGGATGCCAAACTGGTTGTGTCAAGATTTCCCACTTCACCCTGGGAGGCGATTTCCTGACCGTCCTTGTCTACCAGAAACACCACCTTGGCTGAGGCGTCCATCCGCAATCGCGCCAGGACAGCCTTTATTTGGTGGTATTGCTGTTCACGCAACAGGATTGGTGTGTCTGCCATTGTGCGACTCTTTGCTGAAGGCCGGGGCGGGTGTGTTTCCTGGAGAGTTAAAAACCTGAAACGCCTGTTCCGCGGATTGCAAGTTTTTGAAACTAAATGAGGTTACTACTTCGGTTGGGGCTCTTTGCCGAGGTGGATTATGCCTCCTTAAGCCAAGACGCACTTTAACATAGCCAACAATGTGCAGCAAGTGTTTTTCTTTGTTGATACCTTTGTCAAAAGTGAGACGATTGGGAGGTCCGTAAAGCACCCGCAAATAGTTGTGCTCGTTGATTTAGAGGGGCATCTATGGTAATCTCCGACATTCCCAGCGGCTGCTCGCAATCAATGCGAGCAGCCTTTTTGAGATTCCACCCATGAGTAGCAGTCTCACAAAAGGTCTGAGACGATCAACATCGCGTTCAAAGGCAAAACCGACGGCGAAAAGCGCGAAGCGCGTTGTCAAAGCCAACGCTTCTGCCAAGGCGAAAGCGAGACGAGCGACGTCTGCCAAACCGCCCGCCCGTAAGACGGCGGTCAAGGCCCGTCCTGCGAAAAAGGCCGCGGCAAAGGCCCGCCCGGCCGTGAAAGCAAGAAAAGCTGCACCCAAACCGCTAGCTCGCAAAGCTACTCCAAAGAAGGTCGACACTCGGGTCAAAAAGACGCAGAAGCTTGCGGCTGTCCGAGCAGTCAGACCGGCTCCAGTACCACCGCCGCCGCGTCCACCCACGCAGGATGAGTCCGCGGCACTGTTAGCTTTCGAACGTGCTCACAAGGAATTTGCTCGCGGCCGGTTTGCTGAGGCGCGGAATCAGTTTCGAATTCTCGTAGACAAGTATTCGCAGGTGTCCGAGGTTGCAGCGCGCGCTCGCACGTATCTCGCGATCGCTGAATCTCGCCTACGAACGGAAAGCATTCTTCCCCGCGATGCCGACTCGCTTTACGACCGTGGAGTTATCGAGCTCAACAGAGGCGAGTATGTGGCAGCCCAGGAAATGTTTGAGCGCGCGCTCAAGCGTGAGCCCGAAGCCGCACACATTCACTACGGCCTGGCTGCGACTCGTGCTCGTCTGGGTTCCATCGACCTCGCGCTGGAGTCGCTACAGAAAGCACTTAACCTGCAACCCAATCTGCGCGTGCGTGCACAACACGATCACGACCTGAATCCACTACGCAACGATCCCGACTTCGACCGGCTGATCTTTAGCCAGCCCTCTTAAGAAACCAACCAGGTTTCCTCGCAAAGGCGCAAAGAAAAAACTGGAAAAAGTATTGCTTTGCGTCTTTGCGCCTTTGCGAGGAGACAATTCTTCAAATTAAGATAAGATTTGACCTTGCAACAACGAACAATCACAGGTGGTCAGAAGCTCGTAGCCATCGGCGGAGGCACGGGACTGTCGACACTTCTCGCCGGTCTCAAACGACTCGTCGGTAAGACCGAGGAGCCGATCTGGATTGATAGTCTCTCCGCGATAGTCACAGTCTCCGATGATGGCGGCAGTTCCGGGCGTCTTCGTGACGAATTGCAGATGCTTCCGCCCGGCGACATCCGCAATTGCATGATCGCGCTCTCGGAAGACTCGACTCTATTGTCGCGCCTCTTCCGTTATCGCTTTCGAGGCGACGGTGAGCTTGGCGGGCACAGTTTTGGAAACTTGTTTCTCGCGGCGCTTACGGAGGTCACTGGAGATTTCACTGAGGCGATCCGGTTGTCGTCTGAAGTCCTCGCGAGCAAGGGTCATATTTATCCAGCAACCATCAGTGACGTACATTTAGTCGCGGAGCTCGAGGATGGGACTGTGGTGAACGGGGAGACGCAGATCTCAGCGTCCAAAGTTCCGATACGCAACCTCCGGATGGAACCGGAACAATGTCTGCCGCTGCCTGGCGCGTTGAAAGCGATTCGCGCTGCCGACATCATCACGGTTGGACCAGGCTCGCTCTACACGAGCATCCTGCCGAATCTTCTGGTTGCTCAAGTGGCTCGCGTTATCGGCCAAACGCGGGCAACGAAGGTCTTCGTCAACAACCTCATGACTCAGCCCGGCGAGACTGACGGTTACAGCGCGCGAAAGCACCTCGAAACGATCAAGAAGTACGCGCCGGAAATTCACTTCGACTATGTCGTCGTCAACGATCGACGGATCAGCAAGGAGCAGGCCGAGCTTTACGCCGCCGAAGGTGCTTATCAGATCGGTATCGCAGGTTCGCTCGACGACGCAATAGATCAAGGCACGGAGATCGTGCGCGCGGACCTGTTGTACGATGGCGAGAAAGTCCGGCACAACTCCGATCGGCTCGCCCAGGTCGTGCTCAACTGTCGAAAACAAGCGCTATCGTCCGTTGCAGTGTGAGAGGTTTTCTTTGTCTGAAAAAACCATATCTTCAAAACCACTTAACATTCTAATCATGGCGGCAGGCCTCGGGACGCGGATGAAATCAAACCGCGCGAAGGTGCTGCACGAACTGGGTGGCGTGCCGCTGATCGCGCACGTCTCGAGAGCAGCACAGGCGCTGGAGCCGCGCTCGATTATCACGATCGTGGGGCACCAGGCTGAGCAGGTCGAGCAAGCGGTGCTGGCGGAGGTGGGCGAACTCGCGAGCTTTGTCATTCAGGCGAAGCAGCGTGGAACCGGTGACGCCGTCGAGTCAGCGCGAAAACTTCTCGAACACGAAGATTCGCTGGTGCTTGTTCTTTCCGGTGACGTCCCGATGATCAGAGTCGAGACGCTGAGAAACCTTATCGAGCTTCATCAAAACAGCGCTGCTGCGTGCACGATCCTGAGTGTTCGACTTGAAAATCCAACTGGCTACGGACGCATCATTCGCGACGAGAACGACTCGTTCCGGAAAATCGTCGAACAGCGAGATGCGAGCGAAGAAGAACGCCAGGTGAAAGAGATCAACAGCGGCATCTACTGCTTTGAAGCCCAGGACCTTTTTGAGGCGCTCAGCAAGGTTGAACCGAAAAACGATCAGGGCGAGTACTACCTGACGGACGTTCCTGAAATCATCATGGCGAGTGGCGGGAAAGTCAGCGTCTACCTGCATAACGACGCGCGCGAGGTTTACGGCGTGAACTCGCGAGCCGAGTTGGCGGAGTTCGAAAACCTCGTACGCCGCAATGCGATCCGGCGGCTGATGATGGAAAGCGGCGTGACTTTCATCGATCCGTCTCATTCTTACGTGTCCGCCGAAGCACAAGTCGGACGCGACTCGATCATCCACCCAAACGTGACGATCGAAGGCAAGTCGATCATCGGCGAGAACTGTGTGATTCGTGCAGGCGTCCGCATTACGAACTCGCGCCTTGGAGACAACGTCGTCGTGAAGGATCACTCGGTGATCGTCGATTCTGACGTGGGGGCGAACTGTTCTGTCGGCCCGTTTGCACACTTGCGGATGAACGCGACGCTTGAAGAGAAAGCTGCGGTGGGAAACTTTGTCGAGGTCAAGAAGTCGCGGCTGAAGCGCGGTACGAAGGCGATGCATCTCACGTATCTCGGCGACGCGACGATTGGTGAACGAACAAACATCGGCGCCGGCACGGTGACGTGTAACTTCGACGGCACCCACAAACACGAAACAATCATCGAAGATGATGTTAAGGTTGGTTCGGATACGATGCTGGTCGCGCCCGTGCGCGTCGGCGCTCGTTCGGTGACCGGCGCCGGGTCAGTGGTAACGCGAGACGTGCCACCGGATTCATTAGTCGCCGGCGTTCCGGCTGAAGTAAAGAAGAAGTTGAAATAACTCTGCGGCCCTCTGCGTATCTCTGCGATCTCTGCGTTGAAAAGATCTTAACGCAGAGATCGCAGAGATACGCAGAGAGCCGCAGAGAAAGAGGAGTTAATAGTTACGCATGTGTGGAATTGTTGGTTACGTAGGAAATAAACAAGTCGTCCCGCTGATTATCGATGGGCTGCGTAAGCTCGAATATCGCGGCTACGACTCCGCCGGAATCGCCGTCGTCAATGAAGGACACGAACTCGAGATCCGTCGCGCCGAAGGAAAGCTCCGCAATCTCGAAGAGACGATTCGTCTAAGCCCGCTCGACGGCACGTACGGCATCGGTCACACACGTTGGGCCACGCACGGCCGTCCCACGGAAGAGAACGCCCACCCTCATCGCGACTGTACCGGGCGCGTCGTCGTAGTTCACAACGGCATCATCGAAAACTACCTCCAACTGAAAGAGCGGCTGCGCAAATCGGATCACCGCTTCGTCACTGAAACCGATACAGAGATCATGGCCCACCTCATCGAGGAATACCTGAAACAGGATTCTTCGTTCGAGCAGGCTGTGCGCTCGGCGGTCAGGGAGCTTCGCGGCATCTTCGCGCTTTCGATCATCAACGCCGACGAGCCCGACACGATCATCGCCGTGCGCCAGGGACCGCCCGTGGTGATCGGTCTCGGCGACCGCGAGTTCTTCGTTGCTTCCGATATCCCTCCGATTCTCCAGCACACGCGCGACGTCTTCTTCCTTGGCGACGGCGAGATCGCGATCATCAACAAAGATGCGGTTCGTGTTACCGACTTCGAAGGCAACTCGGTCCAACCCTCGATTCAGCGAATCACCTGGGATCCGATCATGGCGGAAAAGGGCGGCTTCAAGCATTTCATGCTCAAGGAGATTTACGAGCAGCCACGCTCCGTTCGCGACACCGTGCAGGGACGAATCTCGCTCGACACCGGCCGCGTCTTTCTCGACGAGATGGCAAACATCACCGAAGCGGATTTCAAACGATTTTCCTCGATCAAGATTGCGGCCTGTGGCACGTCGTGGCATGCCGGGCTCGCCGGGAAATACATGATCGAGCAGCTCGCGCGAATACCGGTGGATGTCGATTACGCTTCCGAGTTCCGTTATCGCGATCCGGTGATGGACGAGGACACGCTGTTGCTCGTCATTTCCCAATCAGGCGAGACGGCCGACACCATCGCAGCACTTCGCGAAGCGAAAGAGCTCGGCTCGAAGGTGTTGGCGATCTGCAACGTTCAGGGTTCGATGATCGTGCGCGAGGCGGATGGAACGATTCTCACTCACGCGGGTCCGGAAATCGGCGTCGCTTCGACGAAAGCGTTTACGGGTCAGATGGTGGCGCTCTACCTGCTCGGCTTGTACCTCGGGCAGGTGCGCGGTGCGCTTTCGGAAAAGGAAGCACGCTTTCACGCGCAGGAGCTCGCGGAGTTGCCTGTCAAACTCGAACACTTACTCAACGATTCCGACGGCATCGAGGAGTTGTCGAAAGAGTTCTTCCGCTCGACAGACTTTCTCTATCTCGGCCGTGGCATCAACTTCCCCGTCGCGCTCGAAGGCGCGTTGAAGCTCAAGGAGATCTCCTACATTCACGCGGAGGGTTATCCGGCGGGCGAGATGAAGCATGGACCAAACGCGCTGATCGACGAGCGCTTGCCGGTGCTTTTCATCAACACGCGGGAGGAAGGCAATCGCTCTTCAGAGCTGCGTTACGAAAAGACGCATTCGAACATCGTGGAAGTTAAGGCGCGTGAGGGTAT
The DNA here is from genome assembly GCA_035571655.1 of Pyrinomonadaceae bacterium. Lineage (GTDB taxonomy): Bacteria > Acidobacteriota > Blastocatellia > Pyrinomonadales > Pyrinomonadaceae > PSRF01. Next base: position 12,122 of record DATNCH010000023.1, on the reverse strand, counting down.
CGTCATTTCTGTGCTGACGGAGGGTGATTCGGTTTCGTCAGTCGTTTCAGATCATGTGATCGAGATTCCGGCGGCGAGCGATCTGCTCTCTCCGATTCTCTCGATCATTCCGCTTCAGCTACTTGCATATCACATAGCCGTGCGTCGCGGTTGCGATGTGGACCAGCCACGCAATCTAGCTAAATCAGTTACAGTCGAATAAAGCCACAAAAAGGACGTAACGAAGACGGGGAGACGGAGCGACGCGGAGACGCGGGGATCTTCGCCGTGTCTCCGCGTCTCCGTGTCTCCCCGTCAACGTTTTTCGCGGTCAAGCAGCTTCTTCTTCCGATCGAGTCCCCAGCGATAACCACCGAGGCTTTGATCTTCACGCACGACACGATGGCACGGAATCACCAGCGCCACGGGATTCGTCGCGCACGCGCGTCCAACCGCACGAACCGCGCCCGGGTTGCCCAACGCTTTCGCAACGTCGCCGTACGACACTGTTTGCCCGTACGGAATCGCGCGTAGCTTGTCCCAAACCTGGCGCTGAAATGCGGTTGCCCTGATGTCGAGCGGTAGATCGAGACGCGGTTCGTTGTTGTCGAGATGGTTGAGAATCTTTTGTACCTGCTCTCTCAGCGCTGAATCGTCGCGATTGATCTGTGCATGTGGAAATTCTTCGCGCAGGTCTTTTTCGAGCTCCGCGTCCGTGTCACACATTCTCACTGCACACACGCCGCGCTCAGTCATCGCAACCAGCAGACGGCCCATCGACGAAGCCACAATCGTGTAGTTGATATTCACACCTCGACCGCCGCGACTGTAAGTCGCAGGCGTCATTCCCAACTCTTCCGAAGCGTATTCGTAGAGACGACTGCTCGAGTTAAAACCCGACTCGTACAGCGCCGTCGTCACGGAATCACCTTTGCGCACGAGCGCTTTGAAATTTCCGAACCTGCGCGCGGCGAGATACTGTCGCGGACTGATCCCCATGACGCGCTTGAACGTGCGTTGCAGGTGAAACACGCTCACACCCGCGTGCGACGCGAGCTCGGCGAGCTTCACTGTCTCGCTGTCACTCGAGTTGAGGAGACTACACACGCGCTGCACCAACTCCATCTGCGGATCGAGCACACGCGCGCGTCGCGGCTGGCAGCGCAAACACGCGCGAAAGCCGGCCTGTTCCGCAGCTTCAGGCAGATCGAAAAAGCTTACGCGTTCGCGATGTGCGCGACGTGATGGACACGAAGGGCGGCAATAGACTCCTGTGGAGCTGACGGCGAAGACAAATTGTCCGTCGAATCGCGCGTCCTTCGAAACCACGGCCTGCCAGAGTTGTTCGTCGTTTGAAATTCGGTTCATGCTTAACATGCCGCAATTTTATGCGACGAGTTATCGTGCATCTATCTGGTTCTTGCGGTCAAAGTGCCTGAGGAAGATTTGCTCGCAAAGACGCAAAGGCGCAAAGAAAATCTTTGAACCTTCTTTGCGCCTTTGCGTCTTTGCGAGGAAATTTTCCGCATTTTGTCTCTCTCAATGCTTGTGGTTAAATGCATCCACACAGTGGATTCGGAATTTCTGTCACAACTAAACGAACAACAGCGGGAGGCTGTCCTTGCCACAGAGGGTCCGCTGCTGATCCTCGCCGGCGCCGGCTCGGGCAAGACGCGCGTCATCGCTCATCGCATCGCGTACCTGATCGCTGAAAAAAATATACCTAGCTGGAACATCCTCGCGGTGACGTTTACGAACAAAGCCGCCGACGAGATGCGCCAACGCGTGCAACGCCTTTTGCGTACGCAGGAACGAGCGAGCCTGCCGCTGCTGTCGACGTTTCACAGTCTCTGCGTGCGCATTCTGCGCCAGGATGTCGAGAAGCTAAACGACACGTACACGCGCCGGTTCACCATCTACGATCAGGACGACTCGCTGCGCTTGATCAAGCAATCTATCCGCGAGCTTGGCTTCGACGAGAAATATCTCGCTCCGCGCGCGACGCAATCCGCCATCAGTTCCGCAAAGAATCGCGGCGAGGATCCGGAAGCCTTCGCAGCCAAAGCCGAGTACGTTGACGAACGACGCGCGGTGATGGGTTCGGTCTACAAGATGTACGAAGACCGTTTGCACCGAAACAACGCGCTCGACTTCGACGACCTGCTGATTAAAACCGTGAGACTCCTGCGCGACGTCCCGGAAGTCAGAGAAAAGTACAACAACAAGTTTCGCTACATCCTCGTCGACGAATACCAGGACACCAACGCGCTCCAGTTCGCGCTGATCCGTTTGATTACTGAAAAGAGTCAAAACATCTGCGTCGTGGGCGACGAAGATCAGTCGATCTACAAGTGGCGCGGCGCGGACATCAGCAACATCCTCAATTTCGAAAAGCATTTCCCAAACACAAAGATCATTCGGCTCGAGCAGAACTACCGCTCGACGCAGACGATTCTCGACGTCGCGGGCGCCGTCGTAAAGAACAATCTCGAGCGCAAAGGCAAAACTCTCTGGACGTCAAATCCACGCGGCGGGCGCGTCGGTTATTACCAGGCGTTCGACGCTGACGCCGAAGCGCGTTGGGTCGCGAGCAAGATCGTCGGGCACCGGCGCGATGAATTCGACATTCGCGCGGCCGTGCTCTATCGCACCAACTCGCAGTCGCGCGTCTTTGAAGAAGCGATGCGGCGGGCTGGTCTGCAATACAACATCGTGGGCGGCTTTTCGTTTTACGAGCGCATGGAAGTGCGCGACATCATCGCGTACCTGAAGCTGGCGCTGAATCCGAATGACTCGATCGCGTTGCAGCGCGTGATCAACAGCCCACCGCGCGGAATCGGCAAACAGACCACCGATGAGATCGAGCGTCGCGCGAAGGAATCCAAACTGACGTGGTGGGAAACGATCGCGGCGATCATCGAGCAGCCTGAAAATCTGGGATCGCGAGCGATCGCCGCGTTGAAGACTTTCCGCAGCGTGGTTAACAAGCTCGCGACGATGGCTGAAACACCGGATGATTCGAGTAAGGAGCCTGTGTCTGACATCGTCCGCGCAGCGATCATTGAGACGGGTTACGAAAACGCGCTCCGCGGCGAGCGAACGGACGAAGCTGAAAACCGTCTCGGGAACTTGCAGGAGTTGGTCAATGCCGCCGTCGATTACAATGAACAAGGCATTGAAGGACTCCGCGAATTCATCGACCACTCGGCACTCGTTTCCGACCAGGACGACTACAAGCGCGATGCGCCGGTGACGCTCATGACCGCACATTCCGCCAAGGGTTTGGAGTTTCCGGTAGTCTTCATTGTTGGACTCGAAGACGGACTGTTTCCACATTCGCGATCAGCCACCGATCGCGCGGAGCTCGAAGAAGAACGTCGACTCGCTTACGTTGCGATGACGCGCGCCGAGCGTTTCCTGTACGTGACACACGCGATGAAGCGTCGTGTGTACGGTGAGGAGCTCGCGTCTGAGCCGTCGCCGTTTCTGAATGAAATGCCGATCGATCTGATGGAGGATCTCAGCCTCGGTAAGTCGTGGCTTTCGTTCGCACGCGGTTCGTCGCAGATTGACTACGAGCAGGGCGAGTATCGAAAAGAGAAGAAGAAATACATGGGTAAGACTTACGACAACGCTGAATCGATCGCGGAGTTTTTCAAACAACGCAATCGGCAGATGGGCCAAACGTCAGGCAGTCTGCCTAACATTTCGAAACCAGTGGCCGGTCCACCGTCGAATGAGTTCACGCCAGGTTCGTACGTGAGACATTCGAAATACGGTCGCGGGCTTGTGTTGAGACGTGAGGGCGCCGGAGAAACTGCAAAGTTAACAGTGAGCTTCCCGGGCTACGGCCAGAAAAAATTAGTCGAGAAGTACGCTGGCCTGGAGAAGGCATAACACGGATTAGATCCGCTCTAATCCGTGTTACCGTCGGAGTTTATGTAGCAGCAGTCAGCTCCGCGACGATATCATTCGCGCCGAAAATCTTCTTCAAAACCTCCAGCATGCCTCGCGAATCCACCGAGATCGCGCGATTCACCGAACCGTCGTACATGAAGTCGCCGACAAGCGATTGAATGTTCCCGTCGAAAATCAGTCCAACCAATTCCGCGTTCTGATTGATCGTCGGCGATCCTGAGTTGCCGCCAATGATGTCGTTCGTCGACACGAAATTGAACGGTGTATTCAGGTTCAGTTCGCTCTTCTTGGTCAACCAGCGCTCCGGCAGGTTGTACGGGAACTGTCGTTTGAACGACTCAGACCGCGCATACAGACCACCAAGCGTCGTGAACGGCGGAACCTTCTTGCCGTTTTCCATGTAGCCTTCAACTGCACCGTATGACAGTCGCAGCGTGAAGGTCGCATCGGGATAAAGCTTAGTGCCTTCAGTCTCGAACAGCGCACGTGCGATCTTCGCGTAGTTCGCGCGCTCGACGCCAGTCACTTCGTTTTCGTAGCGCTTGCGCACTTCGCGAGCCTTCGCATCGATCTCGCGTGCAACGACGATCATCGGATCCGTCGCAGCGTCGATCGCGGCCTTCCCACCTTTCGCAAGCTCTTTGCGATACTCCGGATCCTTCAGCTTCGTACCTGAAATCAAGTCATTCGCACGCGCTTCCGGCGTCTTTCCTTCGAGCACCTGTTTGACGAGCGGATTGTCAGCGCCGAGAAGCTCGACCATGAAACCGAGCGAATCCGCCAGTTTCAACTTTTCGAAGTCCTCGTGAATCGGCGCGGGTGAAAAGAGCGCGAGCTCCAACGACGCGCGACGCGCATCCGTGTATTCAGGCAGCCGCTCGGCGTTTGGCTTTTCGCTCTCGGCTGCGAGCCGCACTAACATGCGCGCGAAAGTGAACAAGCCGCTGTTAAAGCCACCTGCCTGCTCGAAGATCCTGCGCTCGCGAATGTAGGTCGGATAAGTTTTGTGCGCCGCGGCGATCGCGTCCCACGCATCGCCGTACAACTTCTGTCGTTCCGGATTCGCCGCGATTGCCTTTCGCAGCGCCTGCTCTTCTTTGGTCTTGCGAGCCATCAACGCAGGGTCTTTGAGTCCTTTGAGCTGGCCGCGATAGACCTTCAACGCGTTCTGCACGCTGTTGAGTTCGTTCTGTCCCTGGCGGGTTTGCTCTTCGCCGAGCGACATGTATTTCTTGAGCATCTCTTCACGTCGTTCCAGCAAGCGGATGATGATCGGAATGCTCGTGTCGCGTAGTTCTTCGAGATGCGCAACTGTATCGAGTCGGGAAGTCGATCCCGGATGTCCGGTTACGAATACGAGGCTTCCTTCCTTCGCGCCCGCCGTGGACCACTTGAAATAGTTTTGCGGCTTGACGGGTTGATCGTTCTCGTAAACACGGACCAGGGCCATGTCGATGTTGAAGCGCGGGAAGTTGAAGTTATCAGGGTCGCCCCCGAAAAATGCGGCCTGAAACTCCGGAACAAAAACGAGGCGAACGTCGGTGTACTTCTTGTAACGATAAAGATTGTATTGACCACCCTGGTAGAGCGTGACCACGTCAGACCGCATTCCAGTCGCTTTCACCGATTCCGCTTCGATCGCGGCGCTCTCCGCGCGTCTGGCTGCGAAGGCTTCGGCGTCAGTCGCGCCTGCCTTCACCGCTCCATTCACGCGCGCGGTCACGTCCTCGATGCTCATCAGCACGTTTAGCTCGAGGCTGGGCGCCTTGATCTCTTCGGCGCGCGTCTTCGCGACAAAACCCTCTTTGGCGTAATCCTTCTCAGGCGTGCTTACCTCGCCGACGATATCTTCGACGATGTGATAGTTCGTGAGTACGAGACCGTTGGGCGAGACAAACGATCCCGAGCCGCCGTTGTTGAATCTGACGGAGGCGAGCCGCACCTTGTTCAGCCACTCATCGGTGACTTCAAACCCGTATTTCTTTTTGATCTCTGCGCGCGGGACGTTGTTGAAGGTCCACATTCCTTCGTCTGCAAATGCAGTAATATGAAGAGTTTGTAAACCAAACAGCGCTAGGACCAGCGCACAGAGGAATTTTCTGAATTTCATGTCCAATCCTTCAACATAAATATTTGATACCAGGAAACCAGCAGATTACACCCAATTCGGTGAAACTGCGAATCAGTGTGATGCACAGATTACTGTTCGCGCTCGCCTCGATCTCTCATCCGGATGTATTCGTCGATCGGCAGGTTGCTGTAGCCCTTCTCCTGCATCTTCCGGATGTAGCTCGCGCTCACGCCGTGGTCTTTCAGCCGGATTAGCTGGTCCGTGGTAAGGTTTTGATAGCCGAGGTCTTTGAGCTCTTTGATGAAACTGGCGCTCACGCCATGATCTTTCATGCGCCGCAGTTCATCGAGTGCAACGCGTTCATAGCCGAGTTCTTTGAGCTCACTTATGAACGTCATGCTGACGCCGTGATCTTTCAAACGGATCCACTCGTCGAGTGTCGCGCGATTGTAACCAGCGTTCATGAACTCGTTAATGTAGGCTGCGTTGACGCCGTGGTCTTTTGTTCGGACGAGTTCTTCGGTGGTGATGTTGGTGTAACCCAGTCCTGTCATCTCGCGAATGAAATTCAAGCTGACGCCGTGGTCCTTCATCCGCACCACCAGATCGGTGGTCTTGACGGAGTAACCGAGAGACTTCAGACCTTGCAGGTACTCCAACCTGACGCCGTGATGACTCATTCTCACGAGCTGATCGACCGTCGTGGTGTCGTAGCCCTGTGCCTTGAGTTCGTTGATGAACGCGAGGCCTGTGTCAGCCATGGCGAGCGACAGGAGTTGTTCGTCGGTCGCTGTGCCGAAGCCCTGCTTGGCAAGCTCGCTGGCAAATGAGCTGTTAGGGCTGAACGTGAAATGGCCCGAGCCATTTCCCTGTTTGAACCAACCCTCGAAATTGAATGTGCCTGCGTCGCGCTTGAGTTGGAAACTGACGTTGGTTCCGGCTGCTGACATCGCTTGTTCGCGCGTCAGTCCGATCAGTTGATCCGGCGAGATCCCGAATCCCATGCTGCTGTGGTTGAAGCCGCCGTCCCGTTCGCGTTGCACCCGCAGCGAGAGCTGGACTTCCGCTTTAGTCGTCTTGAACTCGATCATCCATTGCTGGACGGTATTTTCCTGCGGTGTTGAGTAGCTGACTTCTGACGCTCGATAACAAGCGAAAAGCAGCATTAAAACGGCAAACAGTGCGACAAAGCGGATTTTCATTGGCTTCCTCCAGTGAGAAATTGCATTGGAGTGCGGGCGCGCACTCCAAAGGTTCAGAAAAGTAAGCAGAATACTAGGTCCTGTGAGGTAAACACCACCCCTCAACGTTTTGTGACATTAGGAAGGAAGGCCTGCGGCCGTGAGGATTAGCTGTGGTGCGAACGCTTGTTCGGCGGCTCGCCGGCAGCGGGCTTAGGTTTCACGGTCGCTGAGCTGCCGCATTGACGGCAATTATAGCTGTCGTTTTGCTGCGCGGCCGGGACCAGCCACAAACAACCGCACGATTGACATAGAATTGTCGAACCCAGGAGCCACTCGTTGAACCGGCTTTGTTTTTCGACCCTCATGAAATCCCCCCTGATTTTTACTGCCGTCGGGTTTTTAGAGCGCTGAATCTTCTAAACGACAAACGATGCGATTGTTTCAATAAAGTATGGCGGGTTCGTGTTTGAGCCGCGTAAATCTGCGGCTCAAACTCTTCCGGACTATTGACCTCATTGGTGGGGAACCTCACAATCCTGGGTCATGCGGATCAACCAATTCCCAAGGCTTTTGCTCGTCGATTGGCGCAAACTCAGGCTCCCAACTTCCGGCGAGACCGTCGTCGTCGCCGTGTCAGGAGGCGCGGACTCGACGGCGCTGCTGCTCGCGATTGAAGAACTTAAAACACGTAATAAACTGTTCGTCGACGTTTGCGTCGCTCACCTCGACCACGGACTGCGAAAATCGAGTTCGAAAGACGCCAAATGGGTGCGGGAATTGGCGACGAAATTAGGCTTCCGCAGCGTGATCGGCCGTAGCAAAGTTGCGGAAAACGCCGCAGAAAGCAGCGACAACCTCGAGCAGGCCGCGAGAGAAGCGCGCTATGCTTTTCTCGAACGAACGGCGAAGAAAGTATCCGCCAACTACGTTTTGACTGCGCACACGATGGACGACCAGGCCGAGACGGTTCTACTACGACTGATGCGCGGCAGCGCCGGCGCGGGTCTCGGCGGAATGGAATCCCTTCGCCCGCTCGCTAAACACAGTTCGATCAAACTCGCCCGCCCGCTGTTGTGGGCACGCCGCATTGAAACTGAAGACTACTGCCGCCTGCGCCGGGTCGAGTTTCTGACGGACGAAATGAACGACGATCAAAAGTTTGCTCGCGTGAAAGTGCGCAAACAGCTTCTGCCGCTGATGCAGTCGTTCAATAACAGGATCGTCGAAGCTCTGTCGCGCACGGCGACACAACTGCGCGAGGACGGTGCGGTGCTGTTCAATAATTCCGGCGCCCTCTTGCAGCAAGCGTCGCTTTCGCGCGATGAAAGTGAAACTAAAACGCCGGCACTCGACGTAAAGGTGCTGGCCAAAGCGCCGCCTGCATTGCGACGCAGGGCGTTGCGGCAGTGGCTGTCTGAGGCCAGAGGTGGTACGCGAAGGCTGGAAATGGTGCATCTTTCGGCGGTTGAAAAGCTTCTGGAAGGCACGGCGGGCGGGCGCGTAGTGGAATTACCGGGAGGCGGGCGCGTCAGCCGGCGGCAACATCGGCTGGTGTTTGAGGTGCAAAGGGATTGAAAAAGCACGTGTCAAACTCTATAGTCCTTGGAGGGCGATCGCTCGCCCGGGTTTTTTTCGCGTATGTAGCTGCAACAGGGAACCTTAGTTGCGGATGTGCATCAAAGGAACCGAGTTCTTTTTATTGAGTCGATTTTTGGAAAAGCCCGTCCCCATGGACGGCGACAAATGACGCCCTGATAAGGTATTATCGGGGGTCGGAGGCGTTAATGAATTTGAGTTCTACGGCGAGACAGATTGTTTTTTGGCTCCTGATAATTGCAGGGGCAGTCTTACTATACAAGCTGGTTAATCCGCGTGGCAGCAGTTATCAGACTGTCGACCTGACCAGGCTCGATCAGTTGATGCAGAGCGGCAACATCAAAGAGTTGACCGTGAAACAAACTGAGAGCGTCGCGATTGATGTAAACAACCAGGAATATCGAGTGGCGTTGTCGAACGACGCCGCGAAAAATGACTTGCTCAAGTCTGCGCGCGAACTGGTCAATGGCAAGCCGCGCGTTACGAAGGTCCAGGAAGAATCCAGCAGCAGTTATATCTGGCCCATGCTCATCACGTGGGCTCCACTACTTTTCATAATCGCTATTTGGATCTTCATGTTGCGCCAGATGCAGTCTGGGGGCAACAAGGCGTTGTCGTTTGGGAAGTCGCGAGCGAAGTTGCTCAACAACCAGCAGAAACGCGTGACGTTCAAGGATGTCGCTGGAGTTGAAGAAGCGAAGGAAGAACTCCAGGAGATCATTGAATTCCTCAAGGAACCACAGAAGTTTCAGAAGCTCGGCGGACGCATACCGAAGGGCGTTTTGATGATGGGACCGCCGGGAACGGGCAAGACTTTGCTGGCCCGCGCGATCGCTGGTGAAGCAAACGTTCCGTTCTTCTCGATCTCCGGATCAGACTTCGTCGAGATGTTCGTAGGTGTCGGTGCCTCGCGTGTGCGCGACCTGTTTGAGCAGGGCAAGAAGAACGCGCCGTGCATCATCTTCATCGACGAGATCGATGCGGTGGGCCGTCATCGTGGCGCAGGTCTCGGCGGCGGACACGATGAACGCGAACAGACGTTGAACCAGTTGCTGGTTGAGATGGACGGCTTCGAGTCGAACGACGGCGTGATCCTGATCGCTTCGACAAACCGGCCGGACGTTCTCGACCCGGCGCTGCTCCGACCCGGGCGTTTTGATCGACGCGTGGTTGTGTCGAGACCGGATGTTCGTGGACGCGAAGGTATTCTGAAAGTTCACACACGCAAGATTCCGCTCGGTGAAGACGTTGATATCTCCGTGATTGCGCGAGGTACTCCCGGATTCACAGGCGCGGATCTCGCCAACCTTGTTAACGAAGCCGCTCTCAATGCTGCTCGTTACAACAAGAAGCTCGTCGCGATGGGCGACTTCGAGTTGGCGAAAGACAAGGTGTTGATGGGCGCCGAGCGCAAGAGCATGGTGATCTCGAACGAGGAGAAGCGCGTCACTGCGTACCACGAAGCGGGTCACACGCTGGTTGGTCTGAAAGTGCCAAACGCGGATCCGGTTCACAAAGTCACCATCATTCCGCGCGGCATGGCGCTCGGTGTGACGCAACAGCTTCCGGAAGGCGACAGGCACAACTACAGTCAGGAATACCTGTTGGGCCAGATCGCGATCCTGATGGGTGGACGCATCGCCGAAGAGATCTTCCTCGGCAGCATCACCACCGGCGCGTCTAATGATATTGAGCGTGCGACCGAACTAGCGCGTGCGATGGTTTGCGAGTACGGCATGTCTGAGATGGGTCCGCTGACTTTCGGCAAGAAGGAAGAGCAGATCTTCCTCGGACGCGAGATTGCTCAGCACCGCGACTTCTCTGAAGACACTGCGATCAAGATCGATCAGCAGGTTAAGAAGATCGTCACAGCTCAGTTTGAAAGGGCGAAGGCCATCATCGAAGAGAATCGCGACACGATGATTCGTCTGGCTGAGTGCTTGTTGGAGCGTGAGTCGCTGGACGGAGTTGAGATTCGACGGATCGTCGCGGGTTTGCCGCTCGACGAGAATCCGCCGGCGGTCGATTCCGGTAACGACGAAGACCGGCCACAACTGAAGGAGCCGACTGCGAAACCGCTCAAGCCGATTCTGCCACCGATCACCGGCGGCAATCCGCAACCGGCGTAGCTCTCGTGGCTACGAACGGTTGGCAAATTAAGAACCACAGAATGCCCATCGGTCAGCGCACGCTGATCATGGGCATTCTTAATGTCACGCCTGACAGCTTTAGCGACGGCGGTCAATTCTTCACTTTAGACAGCGCGGTGGCCCGTGCCGAGCAGATGATCGCCGAGGGCGCCGATATCATCGACGTCGGTGGTGAATCAACGCGTCCGGGCGGCGAGCCTGTTTCGATCGAAGAAGAGATCGAGCGCGTCGTCCCCGTGATTGAGGCTCTGGCTGTTCGAACCGGCACTCCGCTCTCGGTCGACACAACGAAATCCGAAGTCGCACGAGCAGCACTCGATGCGGGCGCCGCAATCGTCAACGACATCTCCGCGCTTCGTTTTGACTTCTACGTTGCCGACGCCGTGGCGCGTGCCGGCGCCGGGCTGGTGTTGATGCATTCGCGCGGTACACCCGCGACCATGCATCGCCTGCCGCCAGTCGCCGACATCATGGAGGAAGTCACACACAGCCTCCGCGCGAGTATCAACATGGCCGAACGTCGAGGTGTAAAGCGCGATTCGATCGTAATCGATCCCGGAATCGGTTTCGGCAAGAGCCAGGAACAAAACCTCGAGCTGATCGCGAAGCTGGATCAGCTCATCGACGCCTTTCCTGACTATCCACTCCTGATCGGCACGTCTCGAAAATCCTTCATCGGCCGCATCCTCTCGGACGAGAACGGCACACCCGCCCCCGCCGAAGATCGTCTCCACGGCACCATGGCCACCATCACCGCCGCCATCCTCCACGGCGCTCACATCGTCCGCGTCCACGACGTGAAGGCAGCAGTCGAGACCATCCGCGTTGCCGAGTCAATCCACGTTAGTTCTCACGCAAAGGCGCAAAGGCGCAAAGAGTGATCTGAAGACTACTTTGCGCCTTTGCGCCTTTGCGTGAGAAAATCTCTCACCGATGACCAAGCTTCTTCGCGTTTCCCTCTTCATCCTGATGCTCGGGTTCGTTTCCGGTTTTGCGGAGTGCTATAAACCGGTGACGAAGAACCAGCTTCCATCGCGGATCAAGACCGTCGCCGTGCCGGCGTTTCAGATGGAAAGCCAGGCGTTGCGCTACAAGATCGAGTCGCGCTTCACTGACGCCGTGATGCGTGAACTCGTGCATCGTGGCCGTGGCTTGCGCGTGCAGGGCGAGCGCGAAGGCGCGGACGCGGTGATCGAGGGCGTCATCAAGAGCTTCTCGTTCGGC
>DATNCH010000022.1:0-12108 GCA_035571655.1 Pyrinomonadaceae bacterium | reverse complement strand
AGGCAGCTCTGGTGGACGTTTTCGGATGGACTTCGGGAGTGCGATCGATGTTGTGCGAGTCAACACGTATTCATGGCATCCAAACTCGCGCGGTCCACAGTTGTACAAGCTCTACGGCGCCGATGGATCCGAGCCGAAGTTCAATCTGGATCCGAAGCGCGGCGTCGATCCTGCGACACAAGGGTGGAAGTTGATCGCGCTCGTGAGCACTCTATCCGATCACGGCGAAGACGGTGGACAGTACGCGGCGAGTGTTACTGATCCGAACGGCAGCTTAGGTAAATATCATTACCTGCTTTTTGATTGCTACGTTACTGAGTTGCACGACAACTGGGGAAATACGTTCTACAGCGAGATCGACGTGGTGGGAAAATGAAGCCACAAAAAGGCACAAAAAGGAACACAAATTAGCGTGAAGCTTCGTACCGTTTTATAGCGTCTTCGTGGCGGAGCGTGAGGCCGATGTCGTCCAATCCTTCCAGGAGGCAGTAGCGCTGAAACTCGCTTACGACAAATGAAATCGAGAGACCGCTCGAGTCTCCGATCGTTTGTCGCTCGAGATCGACGGTCAACTCGTAGCGTTGCTGTTCCTGAGCACGAGTCATAATCTCTCGGACTTGTGACGAGTCCAGAGTGATCGGAAGCATGCCGTTCTTGAAGCAGTTGTTCGCGAAGATGTCTGCAAACGACGGCGCGATAATCACGCGAAAGCCGTACTCACCGAGTGCCCACGGTGCGTGCTCGCGCGAGGAGCCACAGCCGAAATTCTTGTCAGCCACGAGTATCGACGCGCCGTCGTAACGCGGATCATTGAGCACGAAAGACGGATCCGGTGTGCCGTCAGGCGAGTAGCGCCAGTCGTAGAAGACAAACTGTCCAAACCCCGTGCGTTCGATGCGTTTCAGGAATTGCTTGGGAATGATCTGATCCGTGTCGACGTTAGCACGATCGAGCGGCGCCACGAGCCCGGTGTGTTTTCTAAAAGGCGTCATCTGTAAATCCTGAAAAATCCTGCAATCCTGTCGAAATAATCACTTAAACTTCCACGTCCTCACATCAGTAAAGTGCCCCTTAATCGCCGCCGCCGCCGCCATCATCGGACTGACGAGATGCGTGCGGCCGCCGCGCCCCTGGCGGCCTTCGAAGTTTCGATTGCTCGTCGAAGCGCAACGCTCGCCGGGCTTAAGAACGTCGGCATTCATTCCCAAACACATCGAACATCCGGCTTCACGCCATTCGAATCCTGCTTCACTGAAAATCCGATCGAGACCTTCCTGCTCCGCGGCCCGCTTCACGTCCTGCGATCCAGGCACAACCATCGCGCTCACGGACGAATTGATCCGATAACCTTTCACGACTCGGGCGGCGGCTCGGAGATCTTCGATGCGAGCGTTTGTACACGAGCCAATGAAGGCGCGATCGATCGAGATGTCCTGAATGTTTGTGCGCGGCGCGAGTGCCATGTACTCGAGCGCACGCTCGGCGGCCGCGTCAACTGGATCGGGTACATGACTTGTCACCGGCACGACCATACCCGGGCTCGTGCCCCACGTGACAAACGGCTCGAGGTGTGATGCGTCAATTTCTACCACTCGATCGAACACCGCGTCGTCGTCACTCTTCAGAGTCTTCCAGTAACTAAGCGCCTTTTCCCATGACTCACCGGCTGGAGAAAATCTTCGACCATTGAGATACGCGAACGTAGTTTCATCAGGAGCAATCATGCCTGCGCGCGCGCCCGCTTCGATGCTCATGTTGCAAAGCGTCATGCGTCCTTCCATCGAAAGCGAGCGCACCGCTTCCCCCGCGTATTCGATCGTGAATCCGGTCGCACCGTCAGTACCGATCTTACCGATGATTCCGAGTGCGAGATCTTTCGCCGTGACGCCTTCCTGAAGCGCGCCGGATGTTTGGACCTTCATTGTGAGCGGCTTGTTCTGCGGCAAACATTGCGTCGCCAAAACGTGCTCGACTTCACTCGTACCGATGCCAAACGCGAGCGCCCCAAACGCACCATGCGTGCTCGTGTGACTATCACCACACACGATCGTCATACCCGGTCGAGTTAGACCAAGCTCCGGACCGATGACGTGTACGATGCCCTGTTCGGGAGACTGGATGTCGAAAAGTTGAATGCCAAACTCTTTGCAGTTTCGCCGCAGAGTTTCCACCTGAGTCGCGGCGACTGCGTCGGCGATTGGCAGGCTGCGATCCGTCGTGGGTACGTTGTGATCGACGGTGCCGAAAGTGAGATCCGGGCGTCGCACTTTTCGACCTGCCTGGCGCAGTCCGTCAAACGCTTGCGGCGACGTCACCTCGTGGATGAGATGTAGATCGATGTAGAGGAGAGTTGGCTCACCACGCGCTTCACGAACGACGTGCGCGTGCCAGAGTTTGTCGAAAAGCGTTGTCATAGTTCAGACAGCGTGATAGGCGTGCCGCATGTCAGCAATCTCGGTGACGGCGTCGCAAATAACTTTCCCGAAGTCGCCGGTTGTGACGACGTAACCGCCGGTGCCTGCGGCGATGTCGGGCGTGCGATAGCCGGCTTCGAGTACGTGCCCGATTGCGAGTTCGATGTCGCAGGCTTTCTGCTCGAGATTGAACGAATGCCGCAGCATCATCGCCGCCGACGCGATCGCGCCGCAAGGATTCGCGATGCCCTGGCCAGCGATGTCCGGCGCAGAGCCGTGCACGGGCTCGTACAGTCCGACCTCACCGCCGATCGTCGCCGATGCCAGCATGCCCAACGAGCCTGTGATCACCGCCGCTTCGTCCGAGAGAATATCGCCGAAGAGGTTCTCAGTCAGCAACACGTCGAAACGCCGCGGATTCGCGATCAGGTGCATCGCGCATGCATCGACGTAGAGATGATCGAGTGTGACATCAGGATAATTCTGAGACACGCGAATCACTGTCTGTCGCCACAGTTGCGAGGTCTCGAGCACGTTCGCCTTGTCAACCGACGTCACTTTTCCACGACGTTTACGCGCGGCTTCAAATGCAACTCGAGCGACGCGTTCGATCTCTTCGACTGAATAACGCATCGTGTTGCTCGCGGATGTCGTTCCGTTCGCCGCCGAGATACCCCTCGGCTCGCCAAAGTACAAACCGCCGAGCAACTCACGAACTATCAGTATGTCGGCGCCGCACGCGATCTCCTGCCGCAGTGGTGAACACGCGGCAATCGAAGAGTATGAGATTGCCGGACGAAGGTTTGCATAACCGCCGAGCGCGCTACGGATCAGCAGCAGCCCCGCTTCGGGCCGCTGGTTTGGGGGGAGACGATCGTATTCTGGAGCACCGACGGCTCCGAGTAGCACCGCGTCAGACGACAAACACGCGTCGAGTGTCGTTCGCGGCAGTGGCGATCCAAACTGCCTGATCGCGACACCGCCGATCGCGTGTTCTTGAAAGTCAAATTTAATGCTGTGTATGCCTGCAATCGTTTGCAGAACCCGCACGGCTTCCGCTGTTACTTCTGGTCCAATCCCGTCGCCGGGAAGAGTCGTGATCTTAAATCCCATGTTTCGAACCTCACGCTGCCGCGCCAATCATCTTCTCGCTACGCGCACGCGCAGCGCCGCTGAGTAGCGAAATCAAGTCTTGATCATAGATTCGTTTTTTTCGGTCCGCCAGGTTTGTGAAACTCTTGTAGGCGGCGTCGAGCTCGGTGGCTGTGACGTCGTAACCAAGCTCGGTGTAACGCAGCGACAAAGCATGGCGTCCGGAGTGTTTACCAAGCACGAGCGAGTTCGCCGGCACGCCCACGGATTCCGGCGTCATGATCTCGTAGCAGAGCGGATTGTTGATGACGCCGTGCTGATGAATGCCTGCCTCGTGCGCGAAAGCGTTACGACCGACGATCGCTTTGTTTGGCTGCACTTCAAACCCGACGATGCTCGAAAGCAGTTGGCTCGTCGGATAAAGCTCGTGCGTATGGATTCCGGTTTCGAATGGCAGACGATCTGCGCGCACGTGCATGGCCATCACGATCTCCTCGAGCGATGCATTCCCCGCGCGCTCGCCGATGCCGTTGATCGTGCACTCGACCTGTCGCGCGCCTGCTTCGATCGCCGCGAGACTGTTCGCCACCGCGAGACCAAGATCATTGTGACAGTGAACACTGATGATCACGTCTCTGTCCCTGACGACTCGTTCGCGTACCTGTTGGACCAGGTGCGTAAACTCCACCGGCGTCGTGTAACCAACCGTGTCCGGCACGTTGAGCACTGCCGCACCTGCATCCACCGCGACGTCAAGCACTTCACACAAATAATCGACGTCGCTGCGCGTGGCGTCTTCCGCTGAAAACTCGACGTCTTCGGCGTAGCTGCGTGCTTGCGTAATCGCCGCGCGAGTCATCTCGATCACTTCAGCGCGCGTCTTCCTGAGCTTGTGTTCGAGATGGATGTCGGAGGTGGCGACGAAGGTGTGAATCCGCGGATGCGCCGCGTATTTCAGTGCGTCAGCGGCGCGTGCGACGTCCTGTTCAGACGTCCGGCAGAGTGCGGCGACCGTCACTTTTCTGCACTGCGCGGCCACAGCTCGCACTGCGTCGAAGTCGCCTTCGGATGCGATAGGAAAGCCGGCCTCGATGATGTCGACGCCGAGGTCCTGGAGCTTGTTCGCCATCCGGACCTTCTCTGTCAGGTTCATCGAGCAGCCGGGCGACTGTTCGCCGTCGCGCAAAGTTGTATCAAAGATGCTGACTCTGGTTTGTGGCATGGGGGTCCCCCTCCTATGGGCAAGCAAGCGGGAATGCTACGGAGGGTTGGTCCAAGAGTCAAAGCTATAATCTTTATGGGAAGATAAGTTTTACTAATCCACGGATCTTTCCGTGTAATCCGTGGCGGCTTTGCCTCAAAAGTCAGGATTCAGACTTGGATGAGGTCAGTACCGTAACGCGGTAGCGTCGGGTCAGTCTCGAACATACGAAATTCTAGCAAAATTGAGAGGCTCTACGTCGACCCGACGCTACCGCGTTACGGTACTGACCGTATCCAACAATGACTCTCGACTTTGAGGCAAACCCACTTGTTAGAGTGAAAAGGTGCCGTAGAACGCGCTGTTCTCACCCGAACGCGACCAGGGCTCGCCGACGACTCTGCCGGAGTAGAGCGCTTTAGAGGTGTAGCCGACTTTTCTGTTTTCCAATCCGACCAACGGTGTGTACCAAACGAGATTCGGCATGCGGCAGCACAGATCGTTCGGCATCGCTTCGACGTTGATCGCCGCGTCGCTGGTCACGACAGCGTAAGTGCGACCGCTGCGTTCAAACGTAATCGGCGCGCTGTGAACGGCGACGACCTTGCCGAGTGAGGCGGCATAATTCTCCTTGAGCGCGTTTACGATCGCGAGTGCCTGCGTGCGCGAGGCTTGTGAGTCGATGATGATTTCAGATTGCCGCGCAGCATTGCTTTCGCCCAGGTTTGCATCCGCGCTGACGACTGCCATCACGCGAACGCCCGTGAGATCCACGCCCTGCCATTTCCCGGACGTCACGTTCCACGCCATCATCGCATCACGTCCAGTGGTGACGACCTCGCCGTTGTAGTGACACGCTCCGGCAAAGACGCTTGCCGTCCGCACTTCAACATAGTCTCCACGGAGACTCACATTTTCCGCCTGAGAACTGAAGACCAACGCACTCACGGCGACGATCATCGCTAACGCTGCCAATAATCCTCTTCGCACTCTAGTTACCTCCAAAAACCGATTATAAGCCTTTGATGGCAGATGTGTAGCATGCGCGGCCCGGCCCGCAATTATCAGGATCGACGCGACGGTTGTCGGGGCCGATCACTTCCTGCGTCTCGCAGCACCAGACGTGGTTCGCGGCGTCGAGATATTCATCGGCGCTCGTTGCGAGCCGGTCGAGCATAAAAAACTTTTTCGATCGAAGCGAGCCGCAGAACGGAGATTGAAGTGGTTCGATTGGTTCGTGACCCATAGTGCGCCTCCTTAAACACCTGCTGCCTTCGCCAACGCGCGCCGGACGAGCGTTTGGGTTAGCGGAACTTTGTACGCGTTTTTCTCGAGCGGCTTCGCGTCGGCGAGCGCGATCTTCGCTGCCTCGGCGAGCACGGTCGAATCCAGTGTCTTTCCAACGAGGAATTTTTCTGCCGCAGGCACGCGCCATGGTATCGGCGCGACGCCTCCGAGCACGATGCGCGCGTCTCCCACGCTTCGATTCCCTCCGAGCCGAACGGCAACTGCCGCCGAAGCAAGCGCGAAATCGAGCGACTCGCGCTCTTTGAATTTCAAGTAAGTTGACCTCACCGCGAGTGAGGACGCGGGCACAAAAATCTCCGTGATGATGTCGTCGTTCTGCAAAACGTTCTCACGTCGGATGTTTCCTTCCGAAGGCAGCGTGAAAAACTTATTCAGCGGAATCACGCGTTTGCCCGCTGCGCCTGTGACCGAAACCGTCGCTCCGAGCGCCAACAACATCGGCGCGAGATCAGATGGATGAACGATGTAGGATGGACCACCACCGAAGATCGCGTTGTACTTTCTCGCCCGTCGCCGCGTAACACTCCGATCCGCCTTTCTTCAAACAGTTCACTTCCTCGAGGCGGAAATACCAGCAACGCGGACGCTGGCAGAGATTCCCGCCGACCGTGCCGAGGTTGCGAATCTGCGGTGTGGCAATCGAATGCGCCGCTTCCGCAAGGCCGGGATAACTCTTCTTCACACCCGCGTGCTCTTCGAGTTCAGTTAACGTGACGAGCGCGCCCATCGTTAACCCTCTCGCATTGAGCGTGATGCGATTCATGCCCGGGATGTGCTTGAGATTGACGAGGCGCGTCGGGCGCGATGTGTAGTCTTTCATCGTCGTCAGCAAATCTTGTCCGCCGGCGATCGGACGTGGTGCTTCGTCGATGTCGCCGGGCGAAGCAACGGTCAGCATCTTCACTGTTTCGTCGACGCTTGCCGGATTGGTCCATTCAAATGCCTTCATGTCTGTTTCCTCTTGTGTTCCTCTTTGTGCACTTTTGTGGCTTTATTCTGCCGTGCTGACCTTCGTCGCGTTCATCAGGCCCATCAAAATCTTGTCAGGTGTGATTGGCAACTCACGCACGCGCAAGCCGGTGGCGTTGAAGACCGCGTTCACCAGCGCGCCCACGGCGGGGATGATGCAACCTTCCGACATACCGATTACGGCTTCGCGTTTGTCCTCGTCGTCGATGAGCGGAACCATCTCGGGCATCTCTAGACTGCCGGGTATTTTGTAATCGCCGAGACCGGGATTGAGCTGCATACCCAACTGCGCGTCCATCACCCGACCTTCCCACAGCGCCATGCCGAGCGACTGAATCATGCCGCCGTTGATTTGGCTCTCCATTGCCAGACGATTCAGCGGTAAACCACAATCCTGAACATGGACCATCTTGATCGGTTTGACGTGACCTGTCTCGACGTCCACCTCTACTTCGGCAAAGCAAACACCGTGAACACCTCGCGCCTGCAAGTCCGCACGCCACTCGCCATGCGCGGTGATACCCGCGGCCGGCAACGATGCCGCCGCCTGTTTCCACGCCACAGATTTCCCGTTTGCCGAGACGTTTGCCACCCGAGAAGACGATCTCCTCCGGTTTCGCATTCCCAAGCAAAGGCGCAACGCGTTCCGCCAGCAGCAGGCGCGCTTTGATCGCAGCATCTTTGACGGAAGGAGCAACTGATGGCGCGGTCGTCGAACCACCCGAGGGATTTGCGGCGCCGAGTTTCGAGTTGCCGATCTGCTCTTTGACGTCGTTGATTCCGAGGCCGAGCTCTTCGGCGACGATGGCGCGCGTGTACGTGCGCGTGCCGGTCCCCAGATCCTGAGTTCCGAGCGCGACAACCACCGAACCATCGCGGGAGATCGTCACATCAGTCTTGCACTGGTTGTTTCCACCGCCACCCCACGTTCCGATCGCGCAACCCATCCCACGTTTCAACGGACCAGGATTTCCACCCGCGACGGGATTTCTCCTGGACCACCCGATCTCTTTCGCGCCGCGGTCCAACTGGCGGTAATAAACCTCGTCGCGCAGATTCTTCTTGCGAAACGCGACCGGGTCCATCTTGATCTTGTAAGCGAGCTCGTCGACCAGCGACTCGACCGCAAACGACGCCTGCGGATGACCGGGCGCGCGCATCGCAATCGCGGAGTCTTCGTTGGTGTGCAGTGCATAGACCTCGCGATACGCGTCGCCCATGCGGTAGATGTACGGCTGGCCGGCCTGCGATCCCTGGCCGACTCCGCCGAGGCGATACTGGCGAGCTGTGAGCGCGACGATCGTGCCGTCGTTCTTCACGCCCGCTTTCAGCTTTTGCCATGATCCCGATCGATTACCGGCCATCACAAACTCGTCGTAACGCGTGAGCATCAACTTCACGGGCGACTTCGTTTGTTTTGAAAGTCTGCACGCGAGCATTCCTTCCGTGCCGATGCCAAACTTCGAACCAAAACCGCCGCCCATGTGTTCGACGCTCGAAACGACTTTGCTTTCTTCGAGCCCCAACTCCTTCGCTGCGTCGCCGGGGATCGTGAATGTTCCCTGCGTCGACGCGTAGATCGTCGCGGAGTCGCCACCGCGATAGTCGACAACCATGCCGTGCGTTTCGAGACACGCGTGGTGTATGCGCGGCGAGATGTATTCAGCTTCGACGATGGCGTCCGCAGTCGCTAACGCGGCTTCGGCTTTTTGCGGATCGCCGTTCTTTCCCTTCTCCTGAAGATTGTTTTCTTCGGCGACGACTTTCGGAGCGTCGGGTCGAATCGCGCGGTCTGCATGGACCACGTGCGGCAGAACTTCATAGGTCACTTTGATCGCGCGCAACGCATCGCCCGCGATCTCCGGCGTCGTTGCGGCGACCGCGGCAACGGGACCACCGGCGAACCGAACTTCAGTCAAGGGAGCCGGAACGATTGCCTTCACGCCGGGAATCTTCGAAGCGGCTTGGGTGTCGAGCTTTGTGACGCGCGCGTGACCGTGCGGGCAACGAAGAATTCGACCGTAAAGCATTCCGGGTAGGCGCTGGTCGTACGTGTAGCGCGCAGCGCCGGTGACTTTCAGTGGTCCATCAACTCGCGTGGTCCGCTTGTTGAGCAGCGTGTGTTTGTCGTTCGGACCCCAGCCTGGACCAGCGTCCGCGTCTACTTCGATCTCGACCATCTGCTCGACGCCGTTGACCACGCGAGGCACTCGGATCTTCTTTTTGGGTTTCGGTGTGGCTTGGGGTTGTGGTTGCTGTTGCATAGTATCTCCCTAGGCCTGAGATCCTTTTGCGGCAGCCAGCGCCGCTTCAAAAACTTTCGGATAGGTTCCGCAACGACAGAAGTTTCCTTTGCACGCTTCACGAACTTCAGCGAGCGACGGATTCGGATTCTTCTTCAGATACGCGGAGATCGTCGTGACAAATCCGGGCGTGCAGAAGCCGCACATCGAAGCGTCGTGCTCGACGAACGCTGCTTGCACCGTGTTCGGATTTTCCGGCGAACCAAGTCCCTCGACGGTCGTGATCTGTTTGTTTGTCGCATCAACAGCGAGGACGAGGCATGAGTAGACGGGCTTTCCATCGAGCAGGACGGTACACGCGCCGCACGTTCCCATGTCGCAGACGAGCTTTGGTCCGGTTACGGCAGGCTCGAGATGGTTGCGCAACGCGTTCAGCAAAGTCGTGCGAGGCTCGACCTGAACATCACGCATCTGTCCATTTACGTTGAGAGCGACTTTTACCGTGCCCGACAGCGACTCGGGTGTTGCATCTTTCCCTTCAGCCGCAGTTTCGATCCACAAGTGATCGGCGATCGCGGCGCCTGCGCCGGCGATGCCTACGCCTTTGAGAAACTTCCGCCTGCCGGGATCGCGCACTTGTTTCTCATCATCACGAGACTTGGTCATTGCTTCTCTCCAATGGTTGTGCTGATTGTGTTCGGTCTGCATAAATTAACACAGACGCCTATTGATTTGTGAGTGATCTGTGCTACTTGTTTACAGTCCTATGCACCCGAACACTCTGCGAAATAAACTCTCGGGCGTGATTGCGTTTCCGATCACGCCATTCAAAGAAGATCTATCGCTGGATCTTCCAGCGCTGCACCAGAACCTCACCAGCTTGTTGAATTATCAAATCTCCGCGATCGTCGCGGCCGGCGGCACTGGTGAGATGTATTCGTTGACGCCCGCCGAATACACGCGCGTGATCGAATTGACGGCGCTTGCCGTCGAAGACCGTGTGCCCGTGATCGCAGGTGTGGGGTTCGGGCAACGATTGGCAATCGAGATGGCCCAGACGGCCGAAAAAGCAGGCGCGGACGGCGTGCTTGTCTTCCCTCCGTATTACACGCAGGCCGAAGACGACGGTCTCTTCGAGTACTACCGCGCCATCGGCGCCGCAACGAAGCTCGGTATGCTGATCTACAGTCGTGACTGGACCGACTTCCGTCCGGCGATGGTTGAAAAGTTGACTTCGATTCCAACGCTCGTCGGTTGGAAAGACGGGCAGGGTGATATTCGCCGGTTGCAAACGCTCATGAATCGCGTCGGCGACCGGCTGCACTGGATCGGCGGCGCGGGCGACGACATGGTCGCGGCGTATTACAGCATCGGAGTTCGAACGTGCAGCTCGAGTATCGCGACCGTGGCTCCGCTACTGTCGTTGAGGCTGCACGAATTAGCGGATGCGGGCGATCATGAAGCGCTCACGGAGTTGCTCAACGAATGCGTGATTCCGCTGTACGCACTTCGCGCGCGACGCAAAGGCTACGAAGTCTCCGCGATGAAGGCGATGATGGACATGGTAGGACAGAACGGTGGTCCAGTGCGCCCGCCACTCGTCAATGTAACGCCCGAAGAAGAAGACGAACTCCGCACGATTCTCTCGACCTGGGAAAAATTTTTGTAGCACCATCTGTGTAATCTGCGTACGGATTTCTTGACATAACGCGGCAAAGTTTTATCGTCTTGAATAGATGTCTAACAGCTATTTTATTACCGGCGCTCAGGGGTGCATTGGTTCGTGGATCGTCAAGGCGCTCACCAACCGCGGCGACCAGGCCATCGTCTTCGATCGCAGCGATGATCCGCGTCGCCTCAACGCGATCATGGACGATCTGGCGCACGTTCGCTTCATCACCGGCGACATCACTGATACTGCCGCCGTGTTGTCAGCACTGAGCGCGTCAGGCGCCGAACGCGTTATCCATCTTGCGGGCCTACAGGTGCCAACGTGCAAAGTCGATCCGCTTGCCGGCGCGCTCGTGAACGTTGCGGGCACGCTCAACGTCTTCGAAGCCGCGCGAACGATCGGGATCAAGAGTATTGTGTACGCAAGCTCTGCCGCTGTTTACGGATTGAACGACGGGGACGGCACTGTTGACGAAACTGTTCAGTGCGAACCGACAACTCATTACGGCGTCTTCAAACGCGCGAACGAAGGCAACGCGCGCGTTTACTTTCTCGATCACGGAATCGACAGCGTTGGTCTTCGACCGCTGACTGTGTATGGCGTGAATCGCGACACCGGTCTGACGAGCGATCCGACAAAAGCGATGAAGTCCGCCGTGCTGGGCCGGCCTTTTCACATTCGCTTTGCGGGTGCGACTGACTTTCAGTACGTCGCGGATACGGCAGCGACATTCATCGCGTGCGCGGATAAAACTCCGCAAGGCGCACATGTTTTCAACCTGCACGGTGAGACGGTGGCGGTCGAGCGCATTGCTAAATTCATCAACGACGAAGTGAATGGCGACCTGATCACATTTGGTGGACCACCGATCCCGATTCCGGCTGCAATGGACGACACTGCGTTTCGAAAAGTAATGAGTGAACTGCCGTCGACGCCGCTTGAAGTCGGGGTACGTGAAACGATGCGAAAGTTTGCCGCGCTGCGCGACGAGGGACGGCTCGATACGAGCGACATTGAGGTTTAATGAATGACACGGAGACACGGAGACACGGAGACGCGGTGATGTCTCCGCGTCACCGCGTCACTCCTTCTCCGCGTCGGGGTTAACGCGTCCGGTTTATTAATATGAGTGCACAGACGATGAAGGCCAGTGTGTTGTGCGACGTTGGGCGTCTCGAGGTGCGAGACGTTCCGCGTCCGGTGATCTCG
>DATNCH010000021.1:0-2852 GCA_035571655.1 Pyrinomonadaceae bacterium | reverse complement strand
GGTTTCGTCAACGCACACGCGGCGGTTGATAAGGTTTTCAACCGCTCCAAACCATATAGAAATGTGCAGGACGTTATGTATAACGCAGTTTTTGATATGGACCATCCGCCCGTGCAGAACTTCCACGTCGATTTCAGTCCGGAGGTCTCGGGGCCGACATCCGCAAACGCAAGAACATTCACCGTCGAGCCTGGCATGAACATCGTTGACGTCTTTGCGACGGTCGACACGATTGCCGGAGAAGAAACCGGAAACCTCGTCGGGATGCGCATCACCAGCCCAAGCGGGGTGAGCTATTCAACCGCGATCGAGTATCCGGCGATAGGTACAGATAAGCGAGAGATCGTCGTCCAGAATCCCGAACCGGGAACATGGACGCTCGAGATACGCGGAGCACGCGGCTTAACCGCCGCGCCACAGGTATCGTCGCCGATTCAGATCGCGGCTCCGGGGCCGGTTGACGGAAACATTTCGCAAACGCGATTCATTCTCCCGTTGATAGCCGACATCCAGGGACATCCGCAGCAGGCAGCAATCGAAGCAGCATTAAAGAGCCGGCTGATCGACACTTTTGCTGACGGAACTTTCCGTCCGGATTCGACTGTCACTCGCGAGGATCTGGCGCGTTCACTCGCCTTGAACACGAGCCTCCGTCAGACACTTGGCTCAGCCCCGAAGTTCACTGACGTAAGCGGCGACCTGCGATTGTTCGCCGAGTATGCGACTGCCCGCGGATCGACGAATCGCGACTTCGATTTCACTCCGACAGGAATGATCACGGCTTCGGGCACGTCGTTCAATCCGGCAGGCTCAGTAACTCGGCTTGAGCTCGCGGTCGCGTTGGTGAAAGCACTCGGACACGACGCTGAGGCACGCGCCCTTGCAAACACGACCGTCACGTCAAACGGAACGGCACTGAGCGACAACGCTCAGATACCGGGTTCGCTTCGTGGTTACGTTCAGATCGCAATCGATAAAGGCCTGTTCGAAGTCTTTCCCGCTGAAGTTCGTCAGATAGCCCCCGGACAATTCGTTGTGATCCCGGGACCGCGATTCGAGCCGGCAACAACGGTTTCCCGAGCGGTACTTGCAGGGAAACTCAACAGTTATCGCACGTTGTTTACTACAGGCGGCTAAGTGTTTTCACCCCGCGCAGCTTCCGCTGGGCGAATTTTCATCCAGCGGTTTCTCGTTCCTGCCCGTGACTGGAACGAGTCCTTGTGAAGCGGCCCCCCGGCCATTCGTGGGCCGCTTTTTTTTCAAGTCTGGCTCAAGCGTTATCACTTTGGCGTCAAGAGTTTCTCAAGCAGTGGTGGATACGCTCATGAGCAGAAGTTATTACAACCATTTTCAGAGGTTTTTGGAGGAAGAATGAACGCCACCAGCAAAACACTTCGGAGGAACAGAATTTTCCGTTTAGCAATTTTACTTATCGCGGCTGCCGTGATCTTCGGAGCGATCGTTTCGCTACCGTTCAAGACAGGCAAGGCGGCGCCCGGAGCGTCGGAAAGCTTGAAGGAGTTGTACAAGCGTCCGGCTCCAAACTTTGATTTGAATGCCTCGCTGCATTTGCCAAACGTCCGCCAGGCAACAGCCGCACAACTCGACGCTCTCAACAACCTTAAGACATCGGTTAACGCACCAGGTATGACCACCCGCTGGAACGATTTCGGCGGATCTCCTGACGTGATGTACGACTTCGCATCGCAGCCGTATTCGGGCACGCCCGAAGACGCGGCACGCGCGTTCGTCATTCAGAACCAGGGACTCTTCGGCGTAAGCGAGTTGAATAACTTCCGCGTCTTCAGCTCGCGCAATGCGCTCGGTGGATATCTTGTCAGGTTTCAGCAGACGTTCAACGGCGTCGCAGTTGAAAATGGCGGCATCGGCATCGTGATGAATGCGAACAAGCAGGTCATCATGGCGTCAGGCCCGTTCTTTCGCGATGTTGCCGTCAACACTCAGCCTTCACTGACCGCAGAGCAGGCAAGAACGGCCGCCAATAACGATCTGAATAAGTTCTACGTTGGGCTGCCTGCAGCGGCGACAAATCTTCTGAACAACGGTTTATCGATCCTCTCGCAACAGTTGTCCGCTGTAGAGAGTATTCCTCCGACTCTCTCCATCTACCCAACCGCGAATGGCTATCGTCTCGCCTGGAAGGTCGCCAAGTTTTCGACCAATCCATTCGGCCTGTATATGGTCACCGTGGATGCAAACACCGGTGAGATCCTCGCACGCAAAGACTTTGCAGCATTTCAAACTACGCCCGGAGCGGAAACCGCGGACATTTATCCGAAGTACCCGCAGATCGATCAAAACCTGAAAGACAACAGCATAATCAGTTCGTGTACGACCAACGGCGTTGTGGCGCCGTGCGGGCAGGAACGTGTCAACTTACGCTCTTTCGATCCGACCAACAGAGTGTCCGGCGTGAATGGTACTCTGACCGGAACGCACACCATCGTCAACAATGCGCTCGCGACGAAGCAGCCGTTCGGACAGGCCGCCCTCGGGACCTGGCACTTCCGCAAGGACGATCCGACAGCACTGGAAGCGCGCACTAACGAACAAGATCAACTCGCCGAACCCGCCGAACATCAGGACGAGATCAATGCATTCTTCTTCGTAACTTATCTCGTCGAGTATGTCGACTACCTGCATGTCGGCGGCGATAACACGGCCATCGGTGGCGGCGATTTCCCGGACGAGTATCCAAACAAGACGACGCCGCTTCCGGCGACGGTCCACATTCCCAATTTCTATCTCGCATTAGATGCCGCAAACGGTGAATTGCCTGATCCGACGAATCCTGACTTCGTCAAGATCGTTTTGGGTCTCGACAATGCAGT
>DATNCH010000020.1:0-17851 GCA_035571655.1 Pyrinomonadaceae bacterium | reverse complement strand
GAACTGATTCTCCGGTTGATAACAATCCGGATTTCAAACCCGCGACGCGCCCGATTCCCGATCGACCGAATTCCACCAGCGCGGAGCAAAGCTACGTCGCCGGACTCGCGCTCGATAAAAAGAGCAAAGAACGTGAAGCACGAGATGCTTACCTCGAAGCTTTGAAACGTGATCCGGGTTTTGCACCCGCCCACATCGCTCTCGGTCTGTCTTTTTATAGAAGCGGCGAATACGAAACTGCTGCGGAGCATCTCGAGGCAGCGCTGGTGCGCAACAAAGATGCGGGTGATGCTCATTACTATCTCGCACTCGTGCAACGTGCGTTGGGCCGAACTTCCGAAGCAGAAGATCATCTGCTGTGGCTGGTGCGCTCGAGTTATCGCGAGTCCGTGGCAAGATACGTGTTGGGCGAGATCGCGTTAGCAAACGGCGATACGAAGAAAGCGCTGGACCACCTGGAACAGGCTGTGATGCTCGACCCACGCGATCTAAAGGCGCGTACTGTTTTAGCAGTTGCAGAACGGCTCGATGGAAACATTACGGCCGCCCTCGAACGGATCACTGCCGTCGCGAACGAACTTCCGATCGACTATCTCGCGATACACGAACAGGCGTTGACCAGCAAAGCCGCTGGTAACACGGAAAAAGAAAAGGCAGCCGCGGATCAATTGCGACACCTGTTGTCACGCGAACCGGACGCGGTGCTCGAACTAGCGTTCGACTACACGGCCATCGGCCAGCAGCGAGAGGCGATCGCAGTTTTGGAAGACGCGATCAAACGTGGACCATCGGGCATCCTGGCTGTTGATAAAAATCGCATCCATCCCATGTTGTTCTACACGCTCGGCTACCTTTATGAGAAAGCCGGCGAGCACGATCGCGCGCGAACACAATTCGCGTTGGGCATGAAGGGCGATCCGGCGTTTGTCTTTCCCCATCGCGTCGAAGAGATCGACGTGCTGCGAACAGCAGTCGCCGCGAATGCAAACGATGGCCGCGCAGCGTACTACCTCGGCAACGTTTTGGCTGCCATGAACCGTGACAAGGAAGCACTTGCTGCGTGGCGCGACGCAGTAAAGCTCGATCCTGCCAACGCCATTGCGCAACGGAATTTCGCCAGGGCGCTATGGCTGGTCTCGCAGAACCGAGAAGAAGCAGCGGCTCAATATCAACGTGCCATCGGCGTTTCTCCAAACGACTTTCGTCTCTACATCGAGTTCGACAAATTATTGGCCGAGCAGCGTGCGACGGAGCGTCGCATTAAATTGTTGGAGACCGCTCCGTCTGCGGTGCTCGCACAATCTGGCGCGGTGCAATCGTTGGCTGGTGCTTACGTCGACGCAGAACGGTTCTCTGATGCGTCGGCATTACTGGCGAAAACCACCTTTACGTCGGGTGAAGGAGAAGATGCCGCGCTCGGACTTTATCGCAAAGCGCATCTTGGTATGGCTCGCAAATATCGTGAAGCAGGCGACCATTTAAAAGCCGCGGCAGAATTTGCAGCAGTCACCGAGTTTCCGCGGAACTTCGGCGTCGGACGACCCGCGATGCAGTCGCAGGCGCAGTACTACGTCGCAGCAGCGCGTGAGTACGACGCTGCGGGAAAGCCGGACGAAGCTGAACGTTGGTGGAAGCGAGCGGCAACTGAAGAACTGAATCCGCCTTCGCAACCGGAAGAGCCCTGGTCCGAGCACTACTATTTCAAGGCCGTTGCGTTGGACCACGTCGGCAACAAAGCCGAAGCGCGAAAACTTTATGAACGCCTGGCGCGGTTAAACGACGATCAGAAGATGCTCGAGACCGAACCATGGCCGGCAACCGGGGCCATTCGCTTCGTTTTAGCCGGCGCCGCTTTGAAGGCGCTCGGCCGCAACGACGAAGCACGCATCGCACTCGAGCGCGCGTTGAAGCTCGACCCGCAGAACGAACTCGCCCTTTCACAACTCGCGGAACTGAAACGCGGTGCGAATTCAACTGTTGGAGCGGCTCTCCGCAAAGGCCGATCGCGGAATTGATTGATGGGTTTCTCTGTGCAACCTGTGTGTGCTCTGTGACTCTGTGGTTAATTTATTCGCAGCAAGAACCAACCACAGAGGACACAGATGACACAGAGGCTCACCTGCTGCGAGATGATGATGATGAGTAGAATCAAAGCACGTCATGTCATAGTTGCGATGCTCGCAGCTTTTACAGCCATTCACTCAATTCATTCACAGAAAACAACGCGCCTTGAAACCTCGGAAGCACGGTTGGCCCAACTCGTCGAAGCCAACATCATTGCTGTTCATGCGTTTCAGGTGTCATTGGCCAGGAGTTCCGGGAAAGGCCAGGCGTGTTTTTCACCAGGAACACTATCCGATGCCACGCTCAACGCACTTTCAGAACATCAGGCAAAGTTACTCGCGTCCAATCCCGCTCAGCTACGGCTGTGGGTGCAGGGTGGTAAAAGCACATTCGATCCCGCAGCGGACTTGGAACCAATTCTCTCTTCAGGACTGCGGATTCCCGAGAACGCGCCCGTAAATGTCTTCACCAACTACTTGCGTCAAAACACTCATGCCGCCACGGTGAAGATTCGGAGTGTCGCGAGCCTTTATCAAACAGTGCTCGAGGTTGAGCGCGATGGCGATCGTTTACAAGAAGAGTATGCCTTCTACATCGGACTTGGTTTACCCGTCTATGTGGGCCAACTGAACTTGCCGGGAACAGATGCTGACCTGCTCGCGGTCGGTCGCAAACTCGAAGGCCAATCGTGTGAAGCACCTGTCGGAACGAGCGCCGCCGAATGGCAAATAGCCGGCAGAAAGATTTGGAACTGGGGCGAGAAGAACCTGCACATCCGTGACGAGCGCGTGGTGGCGGCGGAGTTGTTGAAGGAGCCGGAGGTCAAAGGTCTCGAGCCGAGTTTGCGCGCCATGCCAGCGCAAAAAATTGCTGTTGTGGGTCACTCATTCACGATGGGCCTGCACTGGTCGTCGCCATCCAGTTTCGTGCCGATTGTGATCGATGTGTTCCGTCGCGAAAATCCGAAGGTTGAGTTCAAGCAGTACGCTGCCGGAGGCTTGACTGCCTCGCGAGCGCAGAAGCGGTTTTATCAGGACGTGCTCGCGTGGAAGCCTGACAAAGTGTTGTTCGTGACGATGACACGAACTGATGAAGACTACACGGCGCTGAAAAATATGGGCCAGGGCCTGCATGCCGCGGGGATTAAGACTTACATGTTCGACGAGGTTCACGATCCCGCGGCAGTCACTCCAGGCACTGTCGAGCGCGCACGCAAGACTGCGGAAGAGAGCGGCATTGAAGTAATCGAAGTGGGCCAGCTTCTTGCAAACTCGCCGGATCGAGCGAAGTTTATTTGTCTCGACGGCATTCACATGACCGAGCCGTATCACCGGTTGATGGCGAAGGAGTGGTTGAAATATCTCGCAGGCGCGCGTGGCAATTCGTACCGCGCAACACTGCACTCACACGTGGTCCAGGTTTCGCCAATGCACCCACGCATGTTGATTGGTGAAAACGATCCGCTCACTGGATTCAAAGTTCTGCGCGCGCGTTACGAAGCAGGTGCGCGTCCGCCTGACGATATGGATGGCTGGGCACTGACTTATCTCCTCACCGGAGACGAATCGTTTGCAAAACGCGCATTGCAAAAGCTGCGCGACACGCACCCGCCGGAACTTGTCGGTTCGCGGACTTATCCTGAGTACGTTAAGTGGTCGCTAACGTTTGATTGGCTTTACAACCATCCCGGTTTTGATAATCAGCTTAAAGATCGTGTGGCTGCTGAACTCCTGCATGCAGCGGAAAAGATGTTGCAGGATCAGTCTCTGAAACAAGTTCAGCTCGCCATGTATCACAACTACACGGTTCGCTATCTAACGCTTGCGCTTTTCGCATTGACGGCGATTGAAGGCCATCCTTCCGTTGAGGCGACGGCGGCGCCGCTGCGAAAACATGCACGCGCGATACTCGATCACGTTCTGGACCTCACTAACTTCATCACACCGGACGGCGGATATCACGAATCGATGGATTACCAGCGCATCACCTTCGCGCCGCTCGCGATGATGGCGGAGTTATTGCGCACAACTGCCAACAGCGATCCGGCGCTCCGTTATACTTTGTTTCAACACTACACTGATACGTATCTCTACAAAGTCTTACCCGACGGCACGACTGCTCGTGACGACGATAATGAGTTTCCCTATCTACAGTGGGAAGACAACATCTGCTTTGGTTATGCAATCAATCGTTTCAAAGATCCGTATGCCGCGTGGTTTCTGCGCCGGAGTGGCTGGCCTGCCCAACCAAAGTGGCGCGTCCCGATAACGCAGTTTCTCTGGGACGATCCAAACGTAACTCCACGAAATCCCGCCGACAGCACGAGCGCCGAAATTCCGCGGTCGTATTTTTTTCGCGGTATCGGTCATTTAATAATGCGCGACGGCTTTGGTCCTGATTCCACGTGGATACAATTCAACTCTGGTCCATATCTCGGAAAACACGATCATCTCGACCAGAACCACTTCGTCATCTATCACAAAGGCTATTTGGCAACTGAAAGCGGCGCCGATTACACGGACACGGAAAGTCCTCATTACCTGAACTATTACCGCCGCACGATCGCGCATAACTCAATGCTCGTGTACCAGACGCGCGAGAAGTTTTTCTGGGCTGAGAATCTTTGGCCTGCGGCAAACGACGGCGGCCAGCGAATGGATTCGTCGCGTTACTGGAACACCGTCAGAAGTCGCGAGGATTTCGAGCGAACGCGTGACTTATGGGCCACCGGTCACATGGAAGTGACCGATATCCAGGATGGTTCCTACGTGTACGCGCGCGGCAATGCGACGAACGCGTACCAACCCTCGAAGATGGAACGGTTCACTCGCGAGGTTGCATACACGCCGGCGAATAACGTCCTGGTTGTTTTCGATCGAGTGCGAACGACGGATCCGAACCTCAAAAAGGTGTGGTTATTGCATGGTGTGGGAAAGCCACTCGTCGACGTGGATAAGGTAGTAGATGTTGGCAATGGCGGAACCAAATACGTAAACGCGTCCACGTTCACTTATGAAGATGGTGGCGGGCGGCTTCGCGTGCACTCGTTGCTTCCTCGCGAACGCGAACTGATCGCGCGTGGCGGAAGCGGTTGGGAGTTCTGGACGCCGGGCGATGAGTTTGGTGGCGCGTGGGGTTCCGGTAAGAACTGGCCGCTTGATCCTGCGGCAGGTGGTCCACTGCCCACGGATCCTTATTTGCGAAAGATGTGGAAGACATTCTGGGGAGACGATTTCGAAAAGTTGTTGCCTTCGAATACTCGCGCGGTTGTTCCCGCCGCGTGGCGAGTTGAGGTCTCGCCGGCGAAGCCGGCGAAGGAAGACTTTTTTCTTCACGTCCTTGAAATCGGCGACAAGGGAGATTCGCGCCAACCAAAAATCGAATTAGTTGATGGCTCCAATTTGATCGGCGCCCTTATCGAGGGTGGCACCCTGGCATTGTTTGCAACCGGCGAAGGCTTCGTGACTGACGGTGAAGCGACCATTCCGGATGTTGCTACGGCGAACCTGCTCATCAGCGGTTTGAAGCCACACGCAAAATATGAATTGCAAATGACTGGTGGGCGCGCAAATTGGCGCGGGGGTCTGTTCAATGGCGTTCCCGCGGGAACGTTCATCGCGACCGCAAACGAATCCGGCGTTTTGTATGTGCCATTTGAAGGACAAAAGGATGGACGACTGCGGCTACGGCTGCTCGCTAATCGTTAATTACCGGCCTTGCCCTCAAAAGTCGGGATTCAGACTTGGAGGAGGTCAGTGCCGTAACGCGGTAGCGTCGGGTCGGCCTCGAACAGCTTTGTCTCAAAAGTCGAGAGTCATTGTTGGAGGAGGTCAGTACCGTAACGCGGTAGCGTCGGGTTCGACGCAGAGCCTCTCAATTTTGCTAAACGATTTCGTATGTTCGAGGCTGACCCGACGCTACCGCGTTACGGTACTGACCTCCTCCAAGTCTGAATCCTGACTTTTGAGACAAAGCCGCCTCGAACATATGAAAGACTTAGCAAAATTGAGAGGCTCTACGTCGACCCGACGCTACCGCGTTACGGTACTGACCGTATCCAACAATGACTTTCGACTTTAAGGCAAAGCCTTAATTACCACTAATGAGACTTTCTGTTTACGCAATACTCATTCTCTGTCTTTGCGCGTTGGTACAAGCGCAACCAGCGTCGACTAAGCCGCTGAAGACTTCACTTCGCGAAGTCAACAAAGTCGCGCAGCCTGCGCCGACGTCTGTGATCGCGATCGTCGGCGCCACGTTGATCGACGGAACCGGTGGGCCTGTGGTTTCTGACTCAGTGGTTGTTATTCGCGGCGACCGGATTGTTGCCGTGGGCAAGCGAGATGCGGTGGGGGTGCCGAAAGGTGCGGAGCTCGTCGACGCGAAGGGACTCACACTTGTACCGGGGCTGATCGATTCCCACTTCCATATCGACGGCGACGATTCATTGCCGGCCCTCTACCTCTCGCATGGCGTGACGTCACTGCGCGATCCCGGCCAGTGGATCGAAGCCTATGCCGCCGCCCGCAATGCATCTGCTCCGATACCGCGTCTGTTTTTGTGTGGTCCACATCTGGATTCGCCGCCGCCCGCTTATCCGGCCGACTCCTTTATCGTTCGCGACGCGGAAGAAACGCGCCTTGCGGTTAATCGCTTCGTCGACGACGGTGCTTCGGCGATCAAGGTCTACTACCGTCTGCCGCTGGCCCTCGTGAAGGTTGCGATTGAGACTGCGCATGCGCGTGGCGTTCCGGTGATGGGCCATCTCGAGATTGTCGATGCACGCGATGCGATTCGCGCCGGCATCGACGGTATCGAGCATGCTACGTCTTTTGGCACGGCCTTGCTTCCGCTTCGAGAGGCTGAAAAGTATCGACAGTCAGTATTGGCCGATAACAACGCGCGCCGCGAAGGCCGTTACAAGGTCTGGAACGCCATCAACCTGAATACGCCACAAGCTGCCGCACTTTTCAAATTGATAGTGGATCGTGGCGTGGTTGTTTCGCCGACGCTCGCAGTCTTCGAACGGCAACGTGGCGACAAAGACACGAGCGACGTTCACGTGCGCGCCTTTAAGCAGATGGAAGCGTTTGTCGGTCTGGCTAAAAAGGCAGGAGCGAAGATCGTAGTCGGCTCACACTCCGATGTACCGCATGCACAGAGAGGTTGGGCGTATCAACGCGAGCTGGAACTGCTGGTCGAATCGGGGCTGACTCCGATGGAAGCCCTGGTTGCCGGGACAATGGAAAATGCACGCTACTTTCACATCGCAGATCGTTTGGGAAGCATAGAAACAGGGAAGCTCGCCGACCTGGTTCTGGTTGATGGCGATCCTTTGAAGGACATCGGTAATATGCGCCGCATCAAGCGGGTGATGCTCAACGGGGTCTGGAAGCGCGTCGAAGGCGAAAGCAGATGACGGCGACACTCAGAGGTTTCCGCTGCGTTTTGTGTTTGGTGGTGCTGCTGTTGTTTGTGGTGACGGTCTCGGCTAAGACGGTCTATGTAGATCTGCTCGCAGCACCTTCGGCGAATTCAGATGGCTCTTATGCGCATCCGTTCACTTCCTGGCGAACCGCGCTCCAGCACGTTACCAGCGGAGATACCATCGTTGCGAAGAATGGCGACTATCGCAAAGCGGGGGCGCAAGCGCGATGGGGCGGACTGCACTTAACGCTCACGCTCGCCGATGAGTTGGAAAAGGATGATCCGCGGCCACGTGTTTTAACTCGTCCTGATACAACCGGAATTTATCGCTACGATCCGAGCAACCCACTCACCATTCGAGCCGAATCGAAGCACGGCGTGATCGTCGATCACATTCGTTTTCATCTCTCTCAGGGCATCGTGATCGACGGCTTCGACATCTTTCCAAATCCTTACTATCGCGACTCTGCCGGCAAAAAATTGAATCTGCGCCGCAATGGAATTCACGGCGACAGTGTTTATGAGCCGGAAGACTCCTTCAATCACGTAAAGACAAACGATCCGCCCGGTGGCTACACGGCGGCCTGGTACGACCGCGATCTTTGGACCAGCCACATAACCATTCGCAACTGCAAAGTTCATTACGAGTGTCCGCCCGGCGGGTGCACAGCGTCTTATGACCCGATGCAGGATGACGACCGGCTTTACTTGATCAAGTTCAACCAGTCGCATCACATCACGATCGAAAATAACGAGCTCTTCGACGGCAAGAACTATCAACGTAAACCGGCGATCGATCTACCTTGCGCGGATGACGTCATCGTGCGCCGGAATCTGATTCGCAATTGTCATCGTGGCGTGGTCTCGAAGGGCGGTGGAAGACGCGTCCTGATTGAGGCCAACGTGTTTGTTGATAATTCGGGGGCGGCATTTTCCGGCGGCTCGACGGATCCGAATCTATTCATTGACGGACGCTTCGGTGATCCATGTTCGTTCGTTAAGTTCGAATCGTACAACATGACGGCGAGGAATAACCTCGTGGTTTCCACTCGACCGGGTGAACGGCCAGTCGAACCGATTGCGATCTGGGCCGCCCAAAACGCAGTCATTGAGAACAACACATTCGTCGGCATTGGTGAGCGAGGTGTTTTGTTGGTTCGGCCCGGTAATGAGGTTGATAGCCCGCCGCGCGCTTGCGAACGCTCCGTTCGCTTAACGCGAACCGAGAATCTCGTTTTGCAGAACAATATCTTCATACTCTCAGGTGTCGTTGACGAAACGATGCTCTACCAGGTGACTGGCGCGGGCGTGAAGGTCGACGGCTTCACTCATCGCGACAACACCTTCTTCAATCGAGGAGATGATGTTCCGGTTGGTGGTTTGGCCGATCCGAATCAGGAGCAGGGTTTCAGCAAGGCCGATCCGAAACTCGCGGGCGGCACCGGCACCCGTGGCACGGGCACAGACTACGAATCGTGGATGGCAACCGCGCGATCACAAATGAAGGGAAGAGGAGTGTCGCTCGTGATACCGAAAAATAGATGAGCACCGATCAATCAAAACAGAACAGCACGCCGGAAGCCCCGCACTTGTTGCGGCGTTTTGGATTG
The DNA here is from genome assembly GCA_035571655.1 of Pyrinomonadaceae bacterium. Lineage (GTDB taxonomy): Bacteria > Acidobacteriota > Blastocatellia > Pyrinomonadales > Pyrinomonadaceae > PSRF01. Next base: position 8,750 of record DATNCH010000020.1, on the reverse strand, counting down.
CTGGAAGCAACCGCGCTCAACATGACGAACATGATCGGCATTGGCCCGTTCATTACCATCCCGTTGCTGTTGACGACGCTGGGTGGACCACAAGCCATGGTCGGTTGGCTGGTGGCGTTAGTGATCACAATTTCCGACGGCATGATTTGGAGCGAACTCGGCGCATCTATGCCGGGCTCCGGCGGTTCATACATTTACCTGCGCGAAGGGTTTGGGCGTGAGACGTTTGGCCGTTTGATGGGCTTCTTGTTTATCTGGCAGTTCATTCTCAGTGGACCTTTAGAGATCGCCTCCGGTTACATCGGCTTCACACAGTACCTTGGTTATATCTGGAAAGACATTGCCCGGCCACAGTCCCTGGTGGTGATTGCGCTGCTCGGCATCTTGAATATCACTCTTCTGTACCGGCGGATTACTTTCATTGGCAAGTTAACAGTGAGTTTGTGGATCGGAACGATCCTGACGACACTGGCCGTGATCGTTAGCGGGATCTTTCACTTCAACTCTGCAATCGCCTTTGATTTCCCACCGGGTGCATTCAACTTTTCACTCGGCTTCTTTTTAGGTTTGGGTGCGGCGACGCGAATCGGGATCTTTGATTATCTCGGTTATTACGATATCTGCTACATCGGCGACGAGGTTAAGGAACCGGGTCGAACAATTCCACGCTCCGTGATCATCAGCGTCATCGCCGTCGCACTGATCTACATCGCGATCAATTTTTCTGTCATTGGCGTCGTTCCCTGGCGCGAGTTTGTCCCTGCTGACCAGCATCCGCAGTCGAACTTTATCGTCTCGATCTTTATGGAGCGAATCTGGGGCAGTGGCGTAGCGACTTTCTTCACGGGGATGGTGCTCTGGACTGCGTTCGGTTCAGTGTTTGCACTTTTGTTGGGATATTCGCGTGTGCCGTATGCGGCCGCGATCGATGGTTATTTCTTCAAGATCTTCGGGCGGCTTCATCCTAAGAAAAACTTTCCTTACGTCTCGTTGCTCGTACTTGGTGTAATCGCGATCGTTTGTAGTTTCTTCACCCTGGGGATGGTGATCGACGCGCTAATCACCACGAGAATTCTCATTCAATTCATCGGTCAGATCGGAGCGGTGACATTATTGCGGCGCAATGAACCGGAACTAAAACGGCCGTATCGCATCTGGCTATACCCGCTGCCAAACTTGCTTGCGCTGTTTGGTTGGATATTTGTTTTCGCAACGACGGATTGGCGGATTATCTCGTTTGGACTAGGGACGCTCGTGCTTGGATTGCTGTGCTTTGTGCTGTGGTCGCATCACACAAAGCAATGGCCATTTGCGACGACTGAGTAGCCGATGCTGCGTAAGAGAATATTCCCGGTTTTAGTACTGACGCTGTTGCTCTGTGACAGCGGTATCTCAGCGCAATCATTGCCGGTCTATGAAGTGGCGCGCGTGACGAGCACCATAACCGTCGACGGCAAGCTCAACGAAAAAGCGTGGGCAGATGCTCAACCAGCCGGCGCTTTTGTGAACAATCGTGATGGATCGCGCAGTGAACTCCAAACCGAGGCTCGCATTCTTTACGATCAGCGTTTTATCTATTTCGCCTTTCGCGTGGTGGATCAGAACGTGTGGGCCACGATGAAACGACGCGACGAACATTTGTGGCTGGAAGAGGTGGTGGAAGTTTTTCTCCAGCCTGATTCGTCGATACCAAACTATATCGAATTAGAAGTGAATCCGTTGGGGACGATGTTAGACATCTACCTGATCGACCGGCGCAAACCCTTGCACTACGAGAGCTGGAACAGCGAACACCTGCGTTGGGCAGTGCAAGTGGATGGGACAGTCGACGGCAAAGACGGCGACCGAGGTTGGTCGTGTGAAATCGCTTTGCCGTTTGAGGACATCGCAACTGCCACGCATCTTCCGCCCCAACCCCGCGATCGTTGGCGCATGAATCTGTATCGAGTTGAGCAGAAACCGAAAGCTGCGGAGCTCGCGTGGTCGCCGACGCTTCAGGATGATTTTCATATTCTGCCGCGACTTGGTGAAATCGTGTTTACCGATCGTCAAGTGCCGAAGCCGTGATGTCAAAGCTAACTGCACAGGAAGTCGACCAGTTCAATCGCGATGGTTACCTCATGAAGCCTGCGCTCTTCGATGCCGAAGAGATGGACCTGTTGATAACAATCGCGAAAAACGATCAGCGCCTGGAACGAGAAGCTTTGCAGCGTCGCGATGCCCAGGCCGCCACGAGCAAGCTGTGGTTAACGGACGCCCTCGAAGATGATATCTATAGCGCGTTTGTTCGCTGCTTAAGTATCGTCGAACCGCTGGAACAAGTTCTCGGCGGCGAGATCTATCACTATCATCATAAGATGATGTTGAAAGAGCCGTTCGTCGGCGGATCGTGGGAGTGGCACCAGGACTACGGTTATTGGTACTCGAATAGCTGTTTGTTTCCCTACATGGCGAGTTGTTTGATAGCGGTCGATCGGGCCCGCAGAGAAAACGGTTGCCTCCAGGTAATCAAAGGCTCACACTTGATGGGACGAATAGACCACAACAAGACCGGCGATCAAACAGGTGCGGACATGGACCGCGTGAACGAAGCGCTAAAACATCTGGATCTCGTTTACTGTGAAATGGAACCGGGCAGCGCTCTGTTTTTTCATGCAAACCTGTTACACCGTTCTGACGCGAACCGCAGCCCGGATTCCCGTTGGTCTTTGATCTGTTGCTACAACGCGGCTCGCAACCCGTGCAAAGGCAGACCAAACCATCCCGAATACAGTTACCTGGAGAAGTGGCCCGACGAGCGCATCAAAGAAATCGGTAGAAAACAGTTACACCGTTAACTTTGGAGACCCCAACAGTGGCTGACGAAAAAGACTCAACGCTATCTCGACGCGACTTGCTTAAAGCCGCCGGCTTGGCAGGTATCGGACTGTCCACCTCCAGCATCGCGCATGCTTATTCGCCGGAAGAAGAAACCGCGCAACTTCGTCGCGCGCAGCAGCGGACGATGATGGGTGTACGGTTCGAGCCGCATGACGTGGTGCGCCTGGGAATCATTGGCGTCGGCCTTCGCGGCACCGAGGTATTGAAGGAATTCCTCGCTGTCGATAAGGTCGTAGTGAATGCAGTCTGCGACGTCGTAAAAGATAAATGCACTCGTGCAGCGCAACTGGTCGAGAAGGCCGGTCAGAAGACGCCAGGTGTTTATGCCAACGGTGAGAGAGATTTCGAACGACTCGTCGCTCGTGACGATCTCGATTTCGTCTACATCGCAACACCCTGGGAGTGGCACGTCCCGCAAGTGCTCGCGGCTTTGAAACATGGCAAGCACGCCGGTACTGAAGTTCCCGCGGCTTACACGCTCGAAGATTGCTGGAAAATTGTAGACGCTTCTGAAGCTGTGCGACGACATTGTCTGATCATGGAGAATTGTTGTTACGACGATTCAGAAACCACGGTGCTGAATATGGTGCGGGCCGGCGTGTTTGGAGATCTGGTTCATGGTGAGTGTGCCTACAACCATGACCTGCGCGGGATCTTGTTTGAGAACAAGGATGAGGGTTTATGGCGTCGTCGACACCACACTCTGCGCGACAGCAATCTGTATCCCACACATGGTCTTGGTCCGATGGCCCAATATATGGATATCAATCGCGGTGACAGGTTTGATTACCTCGTGTCGATGAGCTCTACGCATCTCGGCCTGGAGGCGTACCGGAAGGAGAATGTCCCGGCAGGTGATCCCAAGTGGAAAGAGGTTTACAAGACAGGCGACTACAACACCAGCATCATTAAAACAGCCAAAGGGCGAACGATCATGTTGCAGCATAACGTCAGCACGCCGCGTCCGTACGATCGAATTAACTTGATCCAGGGCACGAAAGGAATTTTTCGTGACTATCCACCGCGCATTTTCATTGAAGGCCATTCGGAAGGTCATGGTTGGACCACACTCGACAAATATAAGGAGCAGTATGAATCGCCGCTGTGGAAGAATCAGGGTGAAATGGCGCGCAAACTCGGTGGACATGGCGGCATGGATTATCTGATGTGTTACCGCCTGGTGCAGTGTATGCGCGAGGGACTTGAACCGGACATTAATGTCTATGATGCGGCCGCATGGAGTGTTCCTGGTCCACTCAGTCAGATTTCAGTGGCGAAGGGGAGTATTCCGGTGAAGTTTCCGGACTTCACTCGAGGATTATGGCAACGCAATAGATCGGTAAGCTAAGCGTCAGAGCATTTGTAAGCGCTGAGCGCATTCGCGCATGAGTTCTGTTTCCCAAACCGGTCGAGTTGGATTCCGCGGGTGTGGTTTGTCAGAAGGTATTCTGCCTGTCAGGTTGAGAAAGATTGCTGCTGAGTGTTTATAGGCGGGAATAGGTTGACGAAAGGCCACGTTGCCCAGATGCTGCAACGCGTCCGACAAGTCGTAATAAGCGGGATTGGCAGTCTCCCAGAAGCGATCGCGCTCAGCGAATTTTTCCGGAGCGAACGTCGCGAGACCAAGCAAGTAATCGGAACCATACTCGATCATATTGATCGCCAAATCATTTCCCGTGTAGATCCTGAACTCCGGTCGTACCTCATCGCGCAACGCCAGCAGTTCTAATTCCTTCATTCGATCGAGCGAGGAATGCTTTAATCCGACCAACTCGGGTATCTGCATCAGCCCGCGCATCGTCTCGTCGTCGAAGATCTCACCATTTGGCGCGAACAGCGGCGAGAGTTCAAAGCCAAGCACTTCATTGAAACCGCGACAAACCTCCGTGTAGCACCTGATCTTCTCTCTTGCCGGTTGAGCGTGCAGCAGCGCGGTCTGAAAAATTATTGGTGTTCCGCCGTACTCGATAATCTGATCGATCTTCCGGCGGTAGAGTGAAACGACGTCGCCTTCCAGACGTTCTATGTAAGCACCCGCGACGAACTTGGAATGCCGAGGCAACGCTTCGCGCGTCCATTGCAATACCTGTTGTTGTTCTGGTTCAGAGAGGTAATTGACATAGCCCGTGTCCATGTTGACTGCGTTGACGAGACCGGCGGAATGTGTTCGTAGCAGATGATTCTGAAATGCTTCGACAGCGATGGTTCCATCTGCTTCGAAGGGCAATAACGCTGCGGCTATTCCCGTGATCTTTCGCCGCGGTTGTATTTGCCCCAGGATCTGTTCAATGTGCATTTCTCTTGGTCGCCTTGAGTTTTTTCAATCGATCTGCGTTCGCCGAATGTTTGTAATGAGGGTCTAAAGGATAGCAGCCAGACGGTAGTCCGGCTCGGGGGGCAGTGGTGCAGTCGCTGAAAGTCCGGCACACGCTCTTACGTTGCAACTCTCGACCTTCAATAACATCCAGTAATAAGGACGGGTAGGCAAGCAGCATACGACCCAGGCCGATGCAGTCTGTCCAGCCCTCGCGGATGGCCGCTTGGGCCACGTACGGCAAGAATTCCTGGAGGTAGCTGTAAGCCGATCCAACGATAACTAAGTCTGGAAACTGCTGTTTCAGCGCGCGCGTAATTTGCATTTGCCGCGCCACCCCCTCGAGCGGATCCTCCGGTGGAGAATAGCCATCCGATGGAGGATAAGACGCCGGGCGTTGAATGTGTGGATTGTAATAAGGACTACCCGCGGAAATGTTAACCAATTGAACGCCAAGTTCATGAAGTAGCGAAAGGAATTTGATTGGTTCGGAAAGGTCCGGCTCGAGCGGATTGCCGGCGTTTACGCCAAACCCCCAATGAAAGGGAAGCAGACCCCCAGTCGCTTCCGGCACTCCGCATTGTTCTGCCGACGACTCTTTGCGGAAGGGAATCGTGTCGAACGCAGACAAGCGTACGGCAATCGATAAAGTCGGAACTGCGGCTCTAATCGCGGACACCACTTCACGTAAGAAGCGAGTTCGATTCTCGAACGAACCTCCGAACTCGCCTGCGCGCGTGTGTGCGCTGAGGAGTTCATGGCCCAGATAGCCATGGCAATGTTTTATGTCGACAAAGTCAAAACCCGCTTGCGCCGCGACAACCGCAGCCTTGTAGAAATCCTCGATTATTTCCCTTAGTTCCTGGTCCGTAAGTGGCCCATAGTCCGCTGGAATATTCAGGCGACCATCTAAGATCGGATGGTGATAAAGGATCTTTGGTTCTGGACGGTCGTGCGCGTTGGGACGGCTGTATCGACCTGAGTGAGTCAGTTGGAGACCTACAAAAAGACCATCATCGGAACCTACCGCGCGCTTGTGTGCGGCAATTAGCGTTTCCCGAAGCCGGCATAGATCAACTCGCGCATGTTGGTTGATGACGAGCTGGTTGGGATTAGCTCGACCGTCATGTCGAACGGCAACAGCTTCGCCGCCCCAGATGAGTTTTGCACCGCTGACGCCAAACCGCTCCCAACGCCGAAGGGTCAAATCCGTGGGACGGCCATCGGTGGTGGCGTCCCATCCTTCCATTGGTTGCGCAGCGATGCGATTTCCGACTTTCTTATTGCCGACATGAATTGGTTGGGCTAACGGCGACGCTTCTCCGGAGAGCAGTTTGTGATCGCACGGAATTTGAATTCGCGTTTTGGTGAGATAGCGTCGGAAACTCTGGATGTCACGCAATCCGCCAAGATGTGTGTAGGAAGGCTGTGGCATTGTTTCGGGGTTAGTCGCAGGTGACGCTTAACTGTGGTTGATACTAGTAACACACCACGTAGTGGATTGTGGAGAGTGATTGTTGCTTGAGGAAGGCCTATTCTGACCTAGATCTACGCGGTCGTTTCATGAGCGACGTTAATAGCTCTTCAAGTTTACGCCACTCCACAGGCTTCACCACGTGTTCATCGAAGCCGGCTTCTTGAGAACGTTGTCGATCTGACAGTTGTCCGTATCCGGTAACGGCAATCAACCGCATTTCTTTTAGCTCAGGAGACTGGCGCAGATGCTTGGCGACCTCATACCCATCCATGTCAGGTAATCCAATATCCAACAGCACGATGTCGGGCTGATGTGCAACAGCCATTTCCAAAGCCTTTTGAGCTGAGTAGGCTACTTCAACCTCGTGCCCGGATGTTTCCAAAATAGCCGCAATAGAATCAGCTGAGTCTGCATTGTCATCTACGACGAGTACACGCCATGTTTGTACAGGTTGCGCTCTTTTCGTAGCGTGGATCTTAGCTGGTCGTGCGGGCCAGCTTAGTGCGGGCAGACGCACGATGAACTCGCTGCCTTGACCTAAACCGGAACTATGCGCCTCGGTTGTTCCGCCGTGCATCTCAATTAGCTTTCGCACCACGGTCAACCCAATGCCTAACCCGCCTTGAGATCTATCCAGGGTTCTTTGTGCCTGGGTGAAGAGATCAAAAATCTGCGGCAATAAATCAGTGGCAATTCCTACACCGCTATCCCTTACGCGTATTACAACTTCCTCGCCTTCCTCTTCAATACTGAGCCAGATGTCACCGCCCTCGGGAGTGTATTTCGCAGCGTTGCTAAGGAGGTTAACTATTACTTCCTCAAGCCGAATTGCATCGCCGAGTACCCAGGCGGGTTCTTGCGGAAACGCTACGTTCAATCGATGCTTCCGTTGGTCGATCAACGTGCGTGCGGTTTCCACCGCTTGTTGCGCGACGCCGCGCAGATCCAGTTCTTCCTGATGAAGTTGAATCCTACCGCTGAGAACGCGTGAGACTTCTAATAAATCATTTACCAGAACCACCAGGTTCCCAACCTGGCGTCGAATTATGGTTCTAGCCTTCTGTTGGAACGCGGCATCTTTCTCAAGCTCCAAAAGCTCCACCGCGTTGGTAATAGCGGCAAGCGGGTTCCGAAGTTCGTGAGACAGCATTGCTAAGAATTCGTCTTTGCGGCGATGTAGGTCTACCAGTGCTTCGGCTTGCGCCCGTGCGCGCTCTAACTGGTGATGTTCCGTATTATCTCGAATGTTGCATTGAATTACTGGCTGGTGATCCACGCTATAGAGGTTGCTGACAAACTCAACTTCCACCCTCCGCCCAGCTTTGGTTACGAGGGGTAAATTGTGGTAGCGAATGTAGCCTTGCTCTTGCAGTTGTCGAAAGGCCGCTCGGCTGGACTCAATGTCGTGAAAGAGACCTATTTGCCAAAGTTCCTTTCCGAGTAACTCATCAGGCCGGTAGCCCAACAATTCCGATATGAAAGGATTGGCGTCAGTGATCCTTCCGGTACTGGACTCGAGTATGAGGATGCCATCCTTGGCTGTCTCGAAAAGGCGGCGAAAACGAATCTCGCTGTTTCTCAGCGCGATTTCTGCATTATGACGATCAGTAATGTCCTCAATCGCAAGAAGAATCAGATCGGGCTGACTATTCACTGATGCAACGCGGCGGGCATTGAGCCGCATTATTCTGTATCCGATCGCGGGGAACGTTTGTTCAACTTCGAAATCGTGGATAGGGTGGCCCTTACCAAGAACCTCTTTTAGCAGCGTCCTCAGTTCAGGCAGGTCCCATTGCCCATTGCCGAGATCGTAGATGAATTTACCTTCCGTCTCTGTCGCGGAAACTTTGAAGGTATTATAGAAGCTTCGATTCGCCGTTTTGATTACCAGTTCTGGTCAAGAACGATGAACGGCTCTCTCAAGGTTGCCAGGATCGTTTCGGCGTAGTTGACGGTATCCTGCAGTAACTGCTCTTGTCGTCGGCGTTCGGTAACATCTCTAAATACGAGCGCAACTCCGACGACTTCGCCATTGGGATCATGAATTGGGGCAGCAGTAAAGCCAATGGATTTCTCTGT